>NZ_JALQDT010000026.1:0-48821 GCF_023631085.1 Caballeronia sp. INML1
GAGGTGGTCGGCAAGCATCGCACCGGAAAGTTAACAGCCCGGCGCTCCGTTTACAACCACTTCTCACCCCATAAACAAAAATGCCGTTCAGCGCTAACTGAACGGCATTACCGCACGAGGCGGGGCAAACATCCTTGAGAGACGTAGCAAGGACAGAGACAACCTTCGCTACGCCAGAGAGAATAAGCCGCGACACGCATCGACCAAATCAGACCGGTCCGAATACTGTTGCCTTGTGTCAATTATCAACCGATCCCTCACGTGTTCTACGGCGACTCCACCGCGATGCAGCAGGCCGACACCCTGGCCCCCGCTTTCAGAAGAGCAGTTAGTTCGAGCCGTCTTTCGGACACTTCAGATTGCAGCCGTTGGGATCGCCCTCGTCGCCCCGGCGGCGCATCGCCGATTTCCCCTTTTGATACTTATCCGAAGGCTCTGAGGCCGCGAACTGCATCTGCGGATGCTCATTGAAGCGGAACTGGTCTTGCAGGACGCCGCCCGGCAGGCCCGGCGAATTCTGGGCAAAGGCGACAGGAACCAGATACGCCGCGCCAGCGATCAGCGCGGCGGAGGAACAGACGAGCAACGAAAGTTTCATGGCGGTATATCGCGCGAAGAGATTACGCGCAGAGCAGAGAAGTCGACAGCAAAGCGTTAGGTTATCCCAATTCGCCCCCGACGGCAGTTTTACGCCCGCCCCGCTCTCTTACCGCGCGTTTCCGAAATTCCTCACGCGCTCACTTCAGCCGCGCAAGCCGTCGTCGATATCGACGAGCAAGCCGCAGTGCGCCGGATCGTACCCTTCCAGATGAGCGACGCTGTCCGTGAAGCCCGCGCTGCGCAAGATACGCAACACAGAAGCAAGCCGCGCCTCGTCGAGCCGCGCGCGTTCGCACGCGAAAAAGTAGTCCTCGTCGATGATCGGTATGAAATCGAGTGCGAAATGCTGCGCCGCGGGCTGCACGCCGAAGCCCAGGTCGGCCATGCCACTGGCGACGAATGCGGCGATCGCCGAATGCGTGAGTTCAGTCGTCGCGTATCCATTGATCTGGTCCGGATCGACACCCACGCGACGCAACGACAAATCGAGCAGCATGCGCGTGCCCGAGCCTGCCTGACGATTGACGAAGCGCACGTCGCTGCGCGCGAGATCACGCAAGCCGCAAATACCCTTCGGATTGCCTTTGGGCAGAAAAAGGCCCTGCGTGCGACGCGTGAGCCGGATCAACTGATGCTTGTTCCGGTCCAGAAACGGCCGGTAAATCTCCGCGCAAGTCGAGCGAAACTCGCCGATCGGCAAGTGAAACCCCGCCAGTTCGCACTCGCCGCGTGCGAGCGCGCTCACCGCTTCGGCGCTCTCCCGATACTTGATGTCGACCGGCACGCGCTGATCGCCGAGCGCGCGCACGAGCGTCGCGACTGCATAACCGTGCGACGCGTGAATCCGCACCTGCGTGATGCCGCCCGCGAGACGCCGGTTCAGTTCCACGGCGACATCGTTCGCCACCGCCTGCAGAGGCGCTTCGAGCCGTTCGCCGCACACACGTTGCGCGCGCAGAACCGATTCGCCCAGTTCGGAAAGCACCGAGCCCCGCCCGCGCGATTTCGTGATCAGCGCGCCGCCGAGACGTGCTTCGATTTCGCGCAACAAACCCCACGCGTGCCGATAGGACAAACCCTTAGCGCTCGCGGCGTTCGCGATACTGCCCGTCTGCGCGACGAGTTGTAAAAGCGGCACAACCGCGCTGAGACTGGTTTCCCGGCCATCGGCATCCCGCAGGACCAGTTCGGCGCGGCATTCGACGTCCACCATATGCAATCCTCCATCCTATTGCCAAGATATATCACGGCGCCTATTGTTCTTATTCAGGCTCGGCACCCGTAATTATATCGACGCAAATATGTACCGACAAAACATATGCCGAGTGTTGGAGGAGCCCCATGACACATCCGCAGCTATCCGCCGCTGCATCCGCTGAACTCGTGCGTCGCCACGCGGTACAAGAGGCGACGTTGATGACCATTCTTCACGCCATCCAGGACGAGGTCGGCTATGTGCCTGACACGGCCATCGCGCCGCTCGCGCAGGCGCTTTCGCTGTCGCGTGCGGAAGTGCACGGTGTGATCACCTACTACCATCACTTCCGCTCCGCCCCGCCGGCGCGCGTGACCGTGCAGCTTTGCCGCGCGGAAGCGTGCCGCAGCATGGGCACGGAAGCGTTGAAGGACCATATCGAAGGGCACACGGGTTGCCGCTTCGACAGCGGTCATGCCGAAGACACCGAGCTGGAATCCGTGTTTTGTCTCGGTCAATGCGCGCTCTCTCCGTCGATGATGATCAACGGCGAATTGCACGCGCGCGTGACCCCGGCGAAGTTCGACCGCCTGTACGCCGCGGCGCAAACGAAGGTGGCGGAGGTGACGGCATGACGCGCATTTACGTTCCCATCGATTCCGCTGCGCTCGCGCTGGGCGCGGACGCCGTCGCTCGGGCCATCGAAGGCGAAGCACAGAAACGCGGCGTGGACGTGCAACTCGTGCGCAACGGTTCGCGCGGGCTCTTCTATCTCGAACCGCTCGTCGAAGTCGAGACGGCGGAGGGGCGCATCGGCTATTCGAATGTCGAAGCCGACGATGTCGCCGCGCTCTTCGATGCCGGTTTTCACGAGGGCAAGGCGCACGACAAGAACGTCGGCATCGTGGATGAGATTCCTTATCTCAAGAACCAGCAGCGCCTGACGTTCGCGCGCATCGGCATCACGGACCCGCTGTCGATCGACGATTACACCGCGCTCGGCGGCCTTCAGGGATTACGCCAGGTGCTCGACATGAACGGCGACGCAGTCTGTGAAGCGCTGCTCGATTCCGGCCTGCGTGGACGCGGCGGCGCGGCATTCCCCGCGGGCATCAAGTGGAAGACGGTGCGCGCGGCGCACGCCGATCAGAAGTACATCGTCTGCAATGCGGACGAAGGCGATTCCGGCACCTTCTCCGACCGTCTCGTCATGGAAAGCGATCCGTACATGCTGATCGAAGGCATGATCATCGCGGGCGTGGCGGTGGGCGCGACCAAGGGCTACATCTACGTGCGCAGCGAGTATCCGCATTCGATCGCCACGCTGAACCGCGCGATCGACAAGGCACGCGATGCCGGCTGGCTCGGCGCGAGCGTGCTCGGCACGTCGCATGCGTTCGAGTTGTATGTGGCGAAGGGCGCGGGCGCGTATGTGTGCGGCGAGGAAACCGCGCTGCTCGAATCGCTCGAAGGCAAGCGCGGCATCGTGCGCGCGAAACCGCCTGTGCCGGCGCTCACCGGACTGTACGGGAAACCCACGGTCATCAACAACGTCATCACGCTCGCGACCGTACCGATCATCTTCGCGAAGGGCGCGGCCTTCTATCGCGACTTCGGCATGGGCCGCTCACGCGGCACGCTGCCGTTCCAGATCGCGGGCAATGTGAAGCAGGGCGGACTCGTCGAACTGGCGTTCGGCGTGACGCTGCGCGAACTGCTCTACACCTACGGCGGCGGCACCGCGAGCGGCCGTCCGGCGCGCGCGGTGCAAGTGGGCGGGCCGCTCGGCACTTATCTGCCGGAAAGCCAGTGGGACATTCCGCTCGACTACGAGGAATACGCGAAGGTCGGCGCGGTGGTCGGTCACGGCGGGCTCGTGGTTCACGACGACACCTCGAACCTCGCCGAACTCGCGCAATACGCGATGCACTTCTGCGCGCTCGAATCGTGCGGCAAGTGCACGCCCTGCCGCATCGGCTCGACGCGCGGCGAGGAAGTCATCGCGAAGATCCGTGAAGGCGATACATCGGTGAAGCAGATCACGCTGTTGCGCGAGTTGTGCGACACCATGGTGTCGGGCTCGCTCTGCGCGATGGGCGGCATGACGCCGTTCCCGGTGATGTCCGCGCTCGATCACTTCCCCGAGGACTTCGGGCTGCCCCGCACGCCCGCACAGAAAGCGGCATAGAACAAGGAGACGACAATGTCCAACACCATCAACGGCTGCGGCTCCGGCAACTGCGCGTGCAAGAGCGCGGCGTCCGTGCAGCGCCGCGATCCGCTCGATGAAACCGACTACGGCACGCCGCTGCGTCACGCCGATATCGACGTGACGCTCGAAATCGACGGTGAATCCGTCACCGTGCCCGCGGGCACGTCTGTCATGCGCGCCGCCATCGAAGCCGGCGTCAACGTGCCGAAACTCTGCGCGACGGATTCGCTCGAGCCGTGGGGTTCGTGCCGCTTGTGCCTCGTCGAGATCGAGGGCAAGCGCGGCTATCCGGCGTCGTGCACGACGCCCGTCGAAGCGGGCATGAAAGTGCGCACGCAAACCGACAAGCTGCAATCGCTGCGCCGCAACGTGATGGAGCTGTATATATCCGATCACCCGCTCGACTGCCTCACCTGCCCGGCCAACGGCGACTGCGAATTGCAGGACATGGCGGGCGTCGTCGGCTTGCGTGAAGTGCGCTACGGCTATGAAGGCGCGAACCATCTGAAGGACAAGAAGGACGAGTCGAATCCGTACTTCACTTACGATCCGTCGAAGTGCATCGTCTGCAATCGATGCGTGCGGGCATGCGAGGAAACGCAGGGCACGTTCGCGCTGACCATCGCCGGACGCGGCTTCGAATCGCGCGTCGCGGCGAGCGAGAACGTGCCGTTCATGGAATCGGAATGCGTGTCGTGTGGCGCATGCGTCGCCGCGTGCCCGACCGCGACGCTGCAGGAAAAGACCGTCATCATGCTCGGCCAGGCCGAGCATTCGGCCATCACGACGTGCGCGTACTGCGGCGTCGGCTGCTCGCTGAAGGCGGAGATGAAGGGCAACACAGTCGTGCGCATGACGCCGAACAAGAACGGCCAGGCGAACGAAGGCCACGCGTGCGTGAAGGGCCGCTTCGCGTGGGGTTACGCGACGCACAAGGATCGCATCAAGAAGCCGATGATCCGCGCGAAGATCACCGATCCGTGGCGCGAAGTGTCGTGGGACGAAGCGATCGACTACGCGGCGAGCGAGTTCCGCCGCATCCAGGACAAGTACGGCCGCGACTCGATCGGCGGCATCACGTCGTCGCGCTGCACGAACGAAGAGACGTATCTCGTGCAGAAACTCGTGCGCGCGGCGTTCGGCAACAACAACGTCGATACCTGCGCGCGCGTCTGCCACTCGCCGACTGGCTACGGCCTCAAGACGACGCTCGGCGAATCGGCGGGCACGCAGACCTTCGCATCGGTCGAGCAATCGGATGTGATCATCGTGATGGGCGCGAATCCGACCGACGGCCATCCGGTCTTCGGCTCGCGTTTGAAGCGCCGCGTGCGTGAAGGCGCGAAGCTGATCGTGATCGATCCGCGCCGCATCGATATCGTCGATACGCCGCACGTGAAGGCGCAGTATCACCTGCAATTGCGCCCCGGCACGAATGTGGCGATGGTCAATTCGCTCGCGCACGTCATCGTCACCGAAGGCTTGCTGAAGGAAGATTTCATCGCTGAACGCTGCGAGGCGCGCGCCTTCGGGCAATGGCGCGATTTCGTCGCGAAGGAAGAAAACTCGCCCGAAGCCATGGAAGCCATCACCGGCGTGCCCGCGCAACAGGTCCGCGAAGCCGCGCGCGTCTACGCGCTGGGCGGCAACGGCGCGATCTATTACGGCCTCGGCGTGACCGAGCATGCGCAAGGCTCGACCGCCGTCATGGGCATCGCGAATCTCGCGATGGCGACAGGCAACGTCGGCCGCGAAGGCGTCGGCGTGAATCCGCTGCGCGGCCAGAACAACGTGCAGGGCTCGTGCGACATGGGCTCGTTCCCGCACGAGTTGCCGGGCTATCGCCATATCGGCGATGCGGCCGTGCGCTCGCTCTTCGAGGAAGCATGGGACGTGAAGCTCCAGCCGGAGCCGGGCCTGCGCATCCCGAACATGTTCGATGCCGCGATGCACGGCACGTTCATGGGCCTCTACTGCCAGGGCGAGGACATCGTCCAGTCGGACCCGAACACGCAGCACGTGGCGGACGCGTTGTCGTCGATGGAATGCATCGTCGTGCAGGACATCTTCCTGAACGAAACGGCGAAGTACGCGCACGTCCTCTTGCCCGGCTCGACCTTCCTCGAAAAGGACGGCACCTTCACCAACGCCGAGCGCCGCATCTCGCGCGTGCGCAAGGTGATGCCGCCGCTCGCGGGCTACTCCGACTGGGAAGTGACGATCAAGCTCTCGCGCGCGCTCGGCTATGAGATGAACTACGCGAACCCGTCCGAAATCATGGACGAGATCGCGCGCCTCACGCCGACTTTCCACGGCGTCTCGTACGACCGGCTCGACGAGCTCGGCAGCATTCAGTGGCCTTGCAACGAGAAGGCGCCGGACGGCACGCCGACCATGCACATCGACGAATTCGTGCGCGGCAAGGGACGTTTCGTCATCACGAAGTTCATCGCGACGCCGGAGAAGGTCACGCGCAAGTATCCGCTGCTGCTCACGACCGGGCGCATTCTGTCGCAATACAACGTCGGCGCGCAGACGCGCCGCACCGAGAACTCGCAATGGCACGACGAGGATCGTCTGGAAATTCATCCGGTCGATGCGCAAGATCGCGGCATCAAGATGGACGACTGGGTCGGCATCGAGTCGCGCGCCGGACAGACGGTGTTGCGCGCGAAGATCTCCGAGCGCATGCAGCCGGGCGTCGTGTATACGACGTTCCACTTCCCGGAATCGGGCGCGAACGTCATCACGACGGACTCATCCGACTGGGCGACCAACTGTCCGGAGTACAAGGTGACGGCGGTGCAGGTGATGCCGGTGGAGCAGCCGTCGCAATGGCAGAAGGACTACTCGCGCTTCAACACGCAGCAGCTCGAGCTACTCAACCTCGCCACGACCACTTCTTCAGGAAAATAACGAATGGATGTCGATAACCTGATCGAGATGGCGAACCGCATCGGACAGTTTTTCGATTCGATGCCCGACCGCGCCGAAGCCGTCGACAGCGTCGCGGATCATATCCGCCGCTTCTGGGAGCCGCGCATGCGGCTCGCGATTCTCGCCGCGCTCGACAATCCGGAAGCGAGCGCGTCGATGGAGCCGATCGTGCGCGAGGCGCTCAGTCTGCACAAGGCCGATTTGCAGCCGAAGACGGCGCCCGCCTGACGTCGTTCACGACTCAAGCGCGGATCACACCAGGCCCTGCAATGCAGGGCTTTTTTCAGTCTTCGCGGTATTCGCGTTCCGCCTGTCGCTCGGCGTTCGCGTCCTGTGCGCCGAACCAGATTTCGCAGTGACGCAGGAGCGCATGCACATCCGACGGCGCGCGACCGCGCGCGGCGATATAGCCATCGGGACGCACGAGATAGAACGCGGGACGCGTGCGGCCGTAGTTGTCGGTGAGCGAATTCGCGCCCTCGCCGCGCGTATCGGTGATGCGCCAGACGCGCACCGCGTTCGGCATGATGTTGTCGAGCGCTTTCACGAAGCCGTCGAGGTCCGGATCGCGCATCGCGTGCGCGATGGTGATCGTCGCGGGCGCAAGCGCGATGTCGTCCTCGCCGGACGGGTTCAGGAGCAGGAAAAGCGAGAAGCAGCCGGGATCGTGCAAATCGTAAAGACAGCCGACGCCGGGAAGCCGCCCGAGCGGCCCGTCGACGACATGCACGCGCGCATCGGGCGCGCGCTCGCCCGCGCGCGGGCCGCCGTCGAGCAGACGCTCAAGCGTGAGCGGGCTCTTGCGATAGTTGATCGACAGTTCGCTCACCGTGCGCCGCATCGCGTCGCGCAGCGGGCCGATCGCGGCGAGCGCGGGCATTACGTGATCGCGCATCAGTTTCATCGGGCCGTGCTCGGCGCCTGCCATCTGCGTAAGCATGCTCGTCTGGCGCAGCACGTCGCGTTCGATCGGATGCCGCTCCGTGTGATAGCTGTCGAGCAGCCGCTCGGGCGCGCCGCCCGCGAGCATCCGCGCGATCTTCCAGCCGAGATTGAACGCCTCCTGAATGCCCGTGTTCATGCCCTGCGCGCCGGCCGGACTATGCACGTGCGCCGAATCGCCCGCGAGGAACACGCGCTCGACACGCAGCCTGTCGACCATGCGGCTGTTCAGGTGAAAGTACGACGACCACGTCAGGTTCGACAGCGCGATCTTGTGATGCACGCGACGCTCGATGAGCGCACGGCATTCATCGAGCGTCGGGCCGGTTTTCGCTTCGGCCGCGTTGACGGCGCTCGCCACCGGCGCCGGCAGATCCGCGATCAGGCGCGCGCGGTCGCCGCCCATCGGGAAAAGCGCGGCGAGGCCCTCGCCCGACGCGAAGATGTGGAATTCGTCATCGGGCCAGTCGGAGTCCGCCTGGAGATCGGCGAGCAGATACGTTTGATCGAAAGTCTTGCCATCGAAACCGATGCCGAGCCGATGCCGCACGAAACTATGCGCGCCGTCCGCCGCGATCAGATACGAAGGCCGCAACAGTTCATCACGTCCGTTCGGATGGCGCAGCGTCGCCTGCAAGCCTGCCGAACCCTGCGAGAAATCGACCACTTCGACGCCGCGCTCGACATCGACGTGATAGCCCTTCAGATGCTGCGCGAGCACGCGTTCGGTCTGCGATTGCTCGAGAAAGAGCAGATACGGATAACGCGTCTGCAGCGGATCGAAGTCGAGGCGAGCGAGGCGCTGCCCGTTCGAATAGAGATTCGCGACGCGCGCGCGATGGCCGAGTTCGAGAAACGGCTTGACCACGCGATGCTGCTCGAAGAGTTCCAGCGTGCGCGCCTGAATGCCGATCGCGCGTGAATGCGGCGACGGCTCGCGCGCCTTGTCGACGAGCCTGACCGGGACGTGCGCGCGCGCGAGGCTCATCGCGGCGGCGAGGCCCGTTGGACCGGCGCCTACGATCAGAACGGGCGCCACATCCAGCTTGTCGTTCGGATTCAGCTTTGGCGCGAACATGCAGTCCTCTCCCAAACGTCACGGCGTCTAGTGTACGCCCGTACCCTCCGCTTTTAGCACGTGCGCCGGCCGCATCGGACTCAGTGCGCGTGCCCGCGCTCGCTCAGCACGCACGCGTGGCAGGCCTCGCCGAACTCCACCTGCACGGTCGCATGATGCATCGAATATTCGCGGCGCAGCGTCGTGACGACGCCCTGCACGAAGTCATCGCCGGGGTGGCCCTGAGGCATCACGAGATGGACCGTGAGCGCGTTTTCGGTCGTCGAGAGCGCCCACACGTGCAGGTCGTGCACGTCGCGCACGCCGGGAAGCTGCTTCAGATATTGCTCGACGCGCGGCATGTCGACCGAGGACGGGACCGCGGCCATCGCGAGGCGCATCGCGTCGCGCCCGAGTCCCCACGTGCCGTAGACGATGACCGAGACGACGATCAGGCTCATCAGCGGATCGAGCCAGCTCGCGCCCGTGAACAGGATGACGAGACCGCTGACCGCGACGGCGGCGGAGATGGCGGCATCGGCGGCCATGTGCAGGAAGGCGCCGCGCACGTTGAGGTCCTCCTTGCTGCCGCGCATGAAGAGCCACGCGGAGAAACCGTTCACGATCATGCCGAGCGTCGCGACGATGAACACGTCGAGCCCCGCGACGGGCGCCGGATTGAGCAGACGCTGAATCGCTTCGAGCACGATCGCGCCGCATGCGAAGAGCAGCAGCGCCGCATTGGCGAGCGAAGCAAGAATCGACGAGCTGCCGAGGCCGAAGGTATAGCGCGAACTCGGCTGGCGCTTGCCGAGCCACACGGCGCCCCATGCGAGCAGGAGGCCGAGCACGTCGGAGAGATTGTGGCCGGCATCGGCGAGCAGCGCGGTCGAATGGGCGAGAAAGCCATAGACGGCCTGCACGATCACGATCAGCACGTTCAGGCCGACCGCGAGCGCGAACGTTCGGCCCTGCCCTTCCTGCGGCGCGCCGTGATGGTGATGGCCATGCCCGCCGTGTCCGTGCGAATGCCCATGCTCGTGGCCGTGTGCGTGGCCGTCGTGATGTTCGTGTTCTTCGTGCTGATGCGTGCTCATGGGAGGTACTCGTGTTCCGGTAGCTGTCATTCGATGTCTGTGGCGTCGGCCTGCGGCTCCGCGATGTGCTCCAGCAACTCGCCCAGCATCGCGCTGATGTGGCGATCCGCCGCCACGTAGAACACCTGCTTGCCCTGGCGCTCGGCCCGCACGATCCGCGCCGCGCGCAAGAGCCGCAAGTGGTGGCTCACGAGCGACGCCGACAGCCCGAGCAACTCGGCGATCGCCCCGACCGCGCGCCGCTGTTCGACACACGCGAGCACGATGCGCAGGCGCGTCGGGTCGCCGAGCAGGCGAAACAGATCGGCGAGCGGGACGACGCGGTCGTCGGACGTGCTCGTGCTGGCAGTGGTGGACGGATCGGAAGCCACAGTCATCGCTAACATATGAATAGGTGTTCACATGTTAAGTGCCATCGCCGCAACATGTCAACGCGCTTCTCCGGAAGCGCGGCGACGGTGTGGGAAAATGCGGGGTTTGCTTTTCCCGGCCAGAAGTCTTCCCCGTCATGGACACCGTATTCGCCCGCGGTTTCGCGGCCCATCGCGATGGCCGCCTGACCGACGCGGAGCGCGACTACCAGGCCGCGCTCGCCGCCGAACCCCGACACGTCGACGCACTGCATTACCTCGGCGTGCTGCGCCATCAACAGGGCCAGCACGCGGAGGCGGCCGAGCTCGTGCGCCGCGCCGTCGAGCTGCGCCCGACCGACGCCGGCCTGCAGCTCAACCTCGGCAACGCGCTGAAAGCGCTCGGCCGCCTCGACGACGCGATCGAACGCTTTCGCAACGCACTGACGCTCGCGCCGGGTTTTCCGCTCGCGCAGTACAACCTCGGCAACGCCTACACGGCAGCCGGTCGACACGAAGACGCCGCCGATGCCTTCGAAAAGGCCTTGCGCCTGCGGCCCGACGATCCGGCCGCATGGAACAACTTCGGCAATGCGCTCTCCGCGCTGCGCCGTTTCAAGGACGCCGCGCACGCGTTCAAGCGCACGCTCGCGCTGCGCCCGCGCCATGCCGGCGCGCACAACAATCTCGGCATGGCGCTGAACGCGCTCGGCGATACGCTCGGCGCGATCGCGCATTTTCGCGCCGCGCTCGATGCCGAGCCGAATTACGTCGCCGCGCATTTCAATCTCGGCAATCTGCTCGACACGAACGGCCACCCCGAAGATGCGCTGCCGGTGCTGCGAAAGGCCGTCGCGTTGCAGCCGCACTTCGCACCAGGGTATTTCGGGCTGGGACACGCGCTCGCGAAGCTCGGGCGCCACGAAGAAGCCGTGCCGCATTTCGAGCGGGCGATAGGTCTCGATCCGAAATATGGCGTCGCATGGCTCTGCCTCGGCAACGCGCATCTCGCGCTCGGCGCACATCGCGCGGCGCTGCGCGCGTTCGACGAGGCATTGCGCATCGATCCCTCGATGCCCGCCGCGCATCTGAACCGCGCGCTCGCCCTGCTCACGACCGGCGATTACGCGCGCGGACTGCCCGCCTACGAATGGCGTTTGCAGACGCCCGGCAGCGAACCCTCGCCGCGCTTGCCGCGCTGGAATGGCGAGCCGATGCCGGGCCGCACGCTGCTCGTGCGCGCCGAGCAGGGCTTCGGCGACACCTTGCAGTTCGCGCGCTTCGTGCCTTTTGCGGCGAAGCTCGTCGGCAAGCTGGTGCTGGAAGTGCAGCCCGCGCTCGTGCCACTGCTCGCGCCGGCCGCGCATGCCGCGCGCGTCGAATTGAAGAGCAAGTCGGATGGCGCCCCGGCGCACGCGGACGCTTTCTGCCCGCTGCTCAGCCTGCCGCTCGCGCTCGGCATGACCTCGCCCGATGCAATTCCGGCCCGCGCCCCCTATCTCGTCGTGCCCGCCGATTACCGGCGCAAGTGGCGCGGCTCGATCGGCGGCCAGGCGCGGCGCAAGATCGGCATTGCGTGGTCCGGGCGGATGCAGCCAGGCGAGACGCGCGCGGTGCCGGTCGGCGAGCTCGCGCCGCTCTTTGCGCTCGAGGGCATCGACTGGGTCGTGCTCCAACCGTTCGTGACAGGCCGCGAGCATGACGTGCTGAACGCGCATCCGAACGCGAAGTCGATTCACACGCTCGAAGGCCGTCTCGAGAACTTCGCCGACACCGGCGCGATCGTCGATCGGCTGGACGGCGTCGTATCCGTGGATACGTCCGTCGCGCACCTCGCGGGCGCGCTCGGCAAGCCGCTCTGGGTGATGCTGCCTTTCGCCGCCGACTGGCGCTGGGGTATCGGCGCCGCCGACAACCCGTGGTATCCGGAGGCGCATCTCGTGCGCCAGCACGCGCCGGGCCGATGGCGCGAAGTGATCGAGGCGACGACGGCCGCGCTGGCGTTGCTGCCTGCATAAGAAGACCCCGCCGGAGCGGGGATCTTTTCGACGTTCGCGAATGCGTCAGGCCGTCTTGTACTGATTGCGCGCCTCGGGCGAGCGATACAGCACGAGCGTCGCGATCAGCCCGCAAATGGCGGCAAGGCCCATCCACAGTCCGGGCGCGGCCTTGTTTCCGGTGACATGGATCAGATACGTCGAGATCGCCGGCGTGAATCCGCCGATGGTCGTCGCGAGGCTATAGGCCATCGAGAATCCGGTCGTGCGCACATCGACGGGCATCACTTCGGTCAGCGCGACCACCATCGCCCCGTTGTAGCTGCCGTACAGGAACGACAGCCACAGTTCGCACATGAGCAGGCGCGCGAACGACGGCTCCGCGACGAGCCATTGCACCACCGGATACGACGTCAGAATGGTCAGGATCGTGAACACGAGCAGCACCGGACGGCGCCCCACCCGATCCGACACCGCGCCCATCACCGGCAGCCAGACCAGGTTGGAGATGCCGACGCACACCGTGACCACGAGCGCATCGATGGCGGAGAGCTTCAGCACTTCCTTGCCGAAGGTCGGCGTATAGGCGGTGATCATGTAGAACGACACGGTCGTCATGATGACCATGCCCATCCCGGCAAGCACGATGCCCCAGTTCTGCGCGATCGAGCGCGCGATCTCGCTCATGCTCGGGCGATGCTTCCTCGCCAGGAACTCGTCGGTTTCACGCAGCGAGCGGCGGATGATGAAGAGGAACGGCACGATCAGGCAGCCGATCAGGAACGGCACGCGCCAGCCCCAGGCGGTCATCTGCTCAGGCGGCAAGAGGCGGTTCATGATCACGCCGATTAGCGCCGCGAACACGACGGCGACTTGCTGGCTGCCGGACTGCCATGAACAATAAAAGCCCTTGTTGCCCCGCGTCGCGATCTCGGACAGATACACCGACACGCCACCCAGTTCCACGCCGGCCGAGAAGCCCTGCAGCAGCCGCCCGCCCAGCACGATGATCGGCGCGAGCGCACCGATGGTCGCGTAGCCCGGCACCAGCGCGACGCACGCGGTGCCGACCGCCATCAGCCCGAGCGTGAGGATAAGGCCCTTGCGCCGCCCGTGGTGGTCGATGTACGCGCCGAGCACGATGGCGCCGACCGGCCGCATCAGGAAGCCCGCGCCGAATACGGACAGCGCGAGCATCAGCGAGGCGAACTCGTCGCCGCTCGGAAAATAGGTCTTGGCGATCGCCGAAGCGTAATAGCCGTAGACCATGAAGTCGTACATTTCCAGGAAGTTTCCGCTGACGACGCGAAATACCGTCTTGAATTTGGATTCGTTGGCAGGTGCTATATGGGTCGTGGACATGACTTTCTCGGGAGCTGTGGGCCGCACTTCGGTTCTGCGCGATCGCAAAACCGTACACGGCCGTCCGGACGTGACCGGCCGCAAGACTGAGGCGGATTCTGTTTCGGTTCTTGTAAATGCGAACGCCCTCGATCTTAACGCCGCGCCACCGATGACTGCACGCAACTTCGCTCAATTTCACGCAAACAATATTAAAATACGGTTACGTACGCCTAACTTAAACATTACAAGCAGCCCATTCATGAATACGGAAATCTCGCTACGCGTCGCTACGACGAACGACACGGCGCTCATCGCCTCGATGCACGCCCGCAGTTGGGCGTCGGCATATCGCGGCATCCTGCCGGACACGTATCTCGATCGCGATCTTCAGGCCGAGCGCGTCGCGCACTGGGACGCGCGCATGAAGGATGTCGCGGCCGGCACGGCGAGCGTGTTCATCGCGGAGCATGCAGGCGAACCGGTCGGCTTCATTTGTCTCGTCGAGCCGGACGAGACAGGCAGCGTGCTCGTCGACAATCTGCACGCGCTGCCCGGGCATCGCGGCCTCGGCACAGGCACCGTGATGCTCGACGAAGCGGCGCGCTGGGCTCGCTCGCGAGGCGCACGGCAACTGTATCTCTCCGTGCTGGAGCAGAACGCTGCGGCAATCGGCTTCTATGAATCGCGCGGCTGGACGTTCGCCGAACGCGAAGCGGATCACATGGCAGGCATCGACGTCTTCTCACTGCGCTATGTGTTTGCGCTCGACTGAGCATAAGGAAATCACACCTGTCAATAAGCATTCCTGTCAAAAACAGACAATAGGAATCTTCTGGTCGTCGGGCACGTAACCGTTTCGTATGATCGCGGGTCAAATTTCGGCCATCCTCGCGCCGAACCCGCGGTGCTATCTCCTTGCGCCCCGAAGGTCCGGGCGGACCGTCTCGTTTGCCCGCGCCCGGGCGCATGCATGTGGAAACTTCATGTCCGAACCCTTGATCGTAGTGGAAGGCAATCTGCGTCTGCCGACGACGCGCTCGCCGGCGGATCCGTCCTTGAGCTTCGGTTTCGAATGGTCACCTATGCGCTCGCGCCCGGTTCAGTCGCAGTCCGAAACTGCGCTTTTCGCGGCACGCTTCGTCACCGCCTATGTGCCGGCCCTCAGTCTGTCCGACATCCACTCGCCTTACCGCGCCACGAGCCTCTGGGGCGTCTTCTCCAAGGAAGAGATTCCGCGCGCGATGCTGCACCTGACCGAAGGCTCGGACACTCCAGACCAGGCCGGCGAAACCCGCGCCGCTCCCGTTCATCTCGCGGTCAACGCGCCGTCGGACGCCGGCAAGCATGGCTTCAGCAAGCCGATCGTCGCTACTATCGCTGCGGCTTGCGGCGTGCTCATCGTATGGTTGCTGTTCAGTCACGCACCGGTCTCGCGAAGCACTATGCGCACCGCGCCGGCCGAAGAAGTCAGGATTCGCACGCAGCCGGGCCAGCCCGCAGCCGCTACGGCAGCGCTCACGGCCACTGCGGCACCCACGCGCGGCCAGATCGCGCAACCATCGGAAGCGCTGGCTTCATCGGCAGTCGCCGCGCCGGTGAGCGCGGACAGCCGCACCATCGCAGCCGTGGACCCGGCCGCGACTGACACGAAAGCTGCGCCTGCCGCGACGACGCCGGAAAAGACACGCGTGCGTTTCATCGCGCCAACGGAGGACCGCAAGCACAACGTTCGCGTGAGAGCCGTGCTGACGCCGCACACGAAGCGCGCGGCATTGCGTGCTCACACGGTTGGCGAGCGCGTCGTGAAGCAAGAGGCGCCGCGGCGCGCGCACGCGACATCGGTCGAAAGAGTCGCAAGCCAGCCGACGAAGGTTGCCGTGTCGATGGACCCGACCACGCTCTATTCGATGCTCCAGCATTCACCGACCCTCGACAGCAACGCGGCCTCCTACGGCCGCGGCGCTGCGAACGGCGCGCGTTAGCCGCGCTACATGCACCGCCAGCCCGATCAACCATTCCGGCCCCGACGCCAACATGATGCAACTACGTTATCTCCGTTACGCGACGCTCACGCTCGCCTTATCCCTCTGTGGCCTCCTCGCGCCGTTCACGAGCACGTTCGCGGCACCCGCGACGGCAAAAGCCGCCGCGACGACGGCTCAAGTTGCGGCTCCCGCAAACGAGCCCGCACAGTCCGCACTCATGGATCTGTCCGATCTGAACGCCGATTCGAACGCGCCGCGCGTCGAAGGCAACATCGCTGAATTGCAGAATCTCGCGCAGGCGGGCAGCCTCACGGAACTGCGCGCGACGCACAACGGCAGCTACGGCGCGAAGCTCTTCTTCCTCGCGCAAGAGATGCTGTACTACGTCGCGCTCTCGCAGGACGCGCGCTGGTGGCGCGTCGTCAAGACACAGGACGCTGCCCGCGCCGAATCGATCTATGCGCAGTTCTCGCGCAAGAGCTTCGAACTCGCCGATGGCGAAATCCGCCGCACGCAATTGCAGGCGCAGAAGGCGTTGCTCGAGCGCGTGATCGCGAAATCGGCTGACCGTGCGAACCGGCTCACCGCCGACCTCCAACTCGCGCAGCAGCAGGATTCGCAAGTGTCGCAGCGTCAGCAGCAATTGCAGGCCGAATCCGCCGTGCTGCAGACGGACAAGCTGGAAGCCGAACGCAAGCTGCGCGCGCTGCAATTGCAGGTCGAACAGCTTCAGAAGCAGACGGAAGCGGGACTCGCACCGGTGAGCGTGACGCCATCGCGGTGAGATCGGCTGCACGCATCTGAAAACGAAGAAGGTCCGCTCGAATCGAGGGGGCCTTCTCGTTTTGCGACATGCCGAAACGCGAATTCGGCTCAGAAATTCGGCTCAAAAGCGCGTTTCGCGGGCGACGCGCAGGAACGTATCGAGCAGCGGCGTGCAATCGAGCAGTTCCGCGCCGCCCGCCCGATGAAACTCCGGATGCCATTGCACGCCGACGACGAACGGAGCCTTCCGATAACGCACCGCCTCGATGATCCCGTCCGCCGCCGACACCGCCTCGATGTTCAGATCGCGCCCGATCGACTTCACCGCCTGATGGTGGATCGAGTTGACGATCGCCTCGCGCTGGTTCGGGAACATGTTGGCGAGCGTGGAACCATCGGGGAAGCGAATCGAATGGCGATGCTGGTCGTAGTGTTCGTTGACGTGGATGCCGGCCGTCGGCACATCGGTGGCGATGTCGCCGTAGAGCGTGCCGCCGAACGCCACGTTGATCAGCTGACAGCCACGGCACACGCCGAGCACGGGCTTGCCCGACTCAACGAACTCATGCAGTAGTTCCAGCTCATACATGTCGCGCACGCGGTCGCCCGGCCATTCGGGACGCGTCGTCGCTTCCTCGTAGGACTGCGGAGAAACGTCGGCGCCGCCCTGGAGCAGCAGGCCGTCGAGATGCTTCGCATAGTCACGCAGACGGATGTTGCTCGGATGCAGCATCCCTTGATGGCCGACCGTCGGAATCATGAACACGAGCACGTCGCGCGACATGACCCAGTGCGCGATCGACTCCTCGAGATATTGCAGCGTCTTGCCGCGCAGCCCTTTCGCCCCCGGCTCGGGATGAAAGATGCGCGCCGATACGCCGATACGCAACGTACGTTGCGTGATGCGCTGGCCCGCGCGGTCGAAAATCTGACGCGCACGCGCGGCGATGATCCGGCCGAACACGGACCACGCCGAATCCGAGTGCTTGAGATATGCGGGCTGTGCCGGCGCTGCCGCCTCTTCGGACAACGGCAGCGGCGGCGGATTGAGCTTGCTGAAGTCCGGCGCCTCCGTCAATTCGGGCGGCAGGACGGTCGCGCGGCCGGTCGGCGAATCGGACGCCGCGGAGTGCGCACTGGCCGTGCTCGCGGCTTCCGCTTCGGTCGCGGCTTCGAAATTCTCGGCGAGACTCGCCTTGGGCTTGCCGGATGCGCGCGGTGTTTCGCGCACCGTGGCTTCCTGCGCCGCAGCCGCGCTCGCCGCCGATGCGCGCGCGTCGCGGGCGGCCTGCTGCGCTTCGTCGCGGCGGGCCTGCGCCGTGTCGACCGGTTCGACGTTCGATGCGCTGGAAGGCGCATCCGTCGCTGCCCGCTCGGTCGCGCTCGCCTTCAGGCCGGGCGCCGAGGCCGCTGCCGCCGCTTCGGGCGGCGCCGTGGGATTCGCGCTGTGCGGAGCGGCTTGAGAGTCGGCGGCGCTTGCGCGCGCGGCGGTGCTGCTTGCGTCGTTGGACGTTTTGTTATCGCTCATTCCGGATTCAGGCGCTCGAACGCCATAAGGAGAATGCACAGACTCCGATTATCCGCCTCAGACCGGCACGGGGCAAACCAGCAAACATTTGGTCACATCGGCTCACATTATCGCGGGGAACCCTTCAGCCGCTGTAAGGGCAATCCCGTGAAGAAAGCCGTCAATGGTCGCGCGGTTCCTCGAAAGTCTCGCGCAAGGCGATCTGCATCGTCGCGTGGATTTTCACGCACCAGCGCCACAACACCGTCAGCAGGAGCGCCGCGCACAGCAGCACGCCGACCATCAGGCCGAACGGCGGCAGGATGCCGCCCGACAGCGCCGCGACGAGCAGAAAGACGCCGAACATCGCGACGATCGGAATGAGCCCGGAGATCGCCGAGCGGATCGCGCGCGTGAAGCGCCCCGCTTTCGCGGGCTGCACGCTCACTTCGGCGAGCAGCAGCGCGAGCGATTCGAGCTTGCGATACACCGCGACCAGAAACGGCAGCGCGATCACGAGCGCCGCGCTCCACAGCACGACGCGCCGCGCGTTGTCGGTGTCGAGCCAGCGCGCCAGATAGCCCGACGCGAAAGGCGCCGAATACGACGCGCCGAGGAAAATCGCCGCGACGAGCGCGAGATTCACCGCGATCTGCAGGACGATGCGCCGCGTCATCGAGAAGAGCGTCGGGCCGCCGGAGACGGGCGTGAGGCTCGCGAGCCACTGCGAATAGAGTCCGAAGGTATGCGCGAGCGGCGCGGGCATCGCACGGGCGAGGCGCATCGTGAGCGGATCGGCGGCGCGGATCAGATACGGCGTGAAGAGCGTCGTGAGCGCGGACACGGCCACCGCGATCGGATAGAGAAAGCTGCTCGTGACCTTGAGCGACAGCCCGAGCGAGGCGATGATGAAAGAGAACTCGCCGATCTGCGAGACGCTCATGCCGACACGCATCGACGTGCGCCCGTCCTTGCCCGCGAGGAACGTGCCGAGCCCGCACGAGACGATCTTGCCGAGCACCACGGCGAAGGTGATGACTGCGATTGGCCACGCGTAATCGACGAGCACGGACGGATTCAGCAGCAGGCCGATGGTCACGAAGAAGATCGCCGAAAACATGTCGCGCACGGGCGCGATCAGATGCTCGATGCGCGCGAGATGCTTCGATTCCGCCATGATCGCGCCGATCAGGAACGCGCCGAGCGCAATCGAATAGTCGAGCTTCACGACGAGCAGGCAGAAGCCGAAGCAGAAGCCGAGCACGGTGACGAGCAGCATCTCGTCGCTCTTCGCGCGCGCCACGTAATTGAGCGCGCGCGGCACCGTCAGAATGCCCACGACGAGCGAAACCGTCATGAAGAGCAACAGCTTGCCGAGCGTGACGACGGCGACGCCCGCGCTCACCGAGCCCGTCTGCGCGATCCCGGAGAGCAGCACGAGCATCGCGATAGCGAGGATATCCTCGACGATCAGAATGCCGAACACGATCTGCGCGAAGTGCTCGCCCTTCATGCCGAGTTCGGAGAGCGCCTTTACGATGATCGTCGTCGACGAGATCGCGAGCATCGCGCCGAGAAAGAGCGAGTCCATCGCGGTCCAGCCGAACCATCGCCCGATCTCGTAGCCGACCCAGATCATCAGCACGATCTCCGAGAGCGCCGCGACGAACGCCGTCGCGCCGACCTCGAAGAGCTTGCGCAGGCTGAATTCGAGCCCGAGCGAGAACATCAGGAACACGACACCGAGTTCGCCGAGCGTCTGGATCGTCGCTTCGTCGTGAATGAGATTGAACGGCGGGGTGTACGGCCCGATGATCACGCCCGCGGCGATATAGCCCAGGACGACCGGCTGCCGCAGACGGTGGAACAGCACTGTCACGACGCCCGCGATAGCCATGATCACCGCGAGATCCTGAATGAAGCCTATCGCGTGATGCATCAAACAATTCCTTACAAAAATATAACCAGGAATTCGATGTTACAGCACGGATGGGACAATCCTGCGCCCAGGCAATAATGCCGGCTCAAAAAAGTCCGGAGCGAGGAGGCGCATCGCGCTGGTGCATGCACGAAGCGAAAGAAGAAAAAGAAAGCCCGCGCGAACGGCGGGCCGGGATGGCGCGATCGACGTGACGAAACGCGGCGCTCAGACCGCCGCTTCGTTTTCCTCGCCGGTGCGGATACGGATCACGCGCTCGACATCGGCGACGAAGATCTTGCCGTCGCCGATCTTGCCGGTGCGCGCAGCGCCGATGATTGCGTCGATGACCTGATCTGTTTGATCGTTTGCGACGACGACTTCGATCTTCACCTTCGGCAGAAAATCGACGACATACTCTGCACCACGATAAAGCTCGGTGTGCCCTTTCTGGCGGCCAAAGCCCTTCACTTCCGTGACCGTGAGGCCCGTGAGACCCACTTCGGCGAGCGCTTCGCGGACTTCGTCGAGCTTGAACGGTTTGATGATGGCGGTGATGCGTTTCATGGCGTGCCTCGCGTAAAGATCGATTCAAGGGTTCGAAAAAAACGTCGTGCCCCGCGTGGGGCAGATGGTTTCGATTCTAGCCGCGTTTCATCGAGCAAGCCGTCCGGAAAATCGCGAGGTGGCCATGTAATGACGGAATTTCGCGCGCCATCACTCTTTCGCAGGAACGCGTTCGAGGTCCTTGAGCCATACCGTTGCCTGTGCGTCGCTCGGCGCACGCCAGTCGCCGCGCGGAGAAAGCGAGCCGCCCGAGCCGACCTTCGGCGCGTTCGGTATGCATGACCGCTTGAACTGGCTCGTGCGGAAGAACCGATCGAGAAATATCCGCAGATTCTTGCGGATCTCGCCGAGGTCGTACTGATTCCGCGCGACTGTCGGACCTTCCGGCCACGCGCCCGCATCGCGGTTGCGCCATGCATGCAGCGCGAGGAACGCGACCTTCGTTGGTGCAAATCCGAAGCGCAACGTGTAGTAGAGGTTGAAGTCCTGCAGTTCGTACGGACCGATGACGCTCTCCGTCTTCTGCTCGACCACGCCGCTCGTCTTGCCGGGAATGAGTTCCGGACTGATGTCGGTGCTCAGGATGTTTTCGAGCACATCGGTTCCGGCGCCGCCGATCTGCCCCGACTCCGCGACCCAGCGCACCAGATGCGTGATCAAGGTCTTCGGCACGCTCGCGTTGACGTTGTAGTGGGACATGTGATCGCCCACGCCGTAGGTGCACCAGCCGAGTGCGAGCTCGCTCAGGTCGCCCGTGCCGATGACGATCGCGTTGTTCAGATTCGCGAGCCTGAACAGATGGCTCGTGCGCTCGCCGGCCTGAACGTTTTCATACGTGATGTCGTACTGCTCTGCGCCCGAACTGTGCGGATGGCCGATGTCCGAGAGCATCTGCACGCAACTCGGCCGGATGTCGATCTCGCTTGCCGTGCAGCCGACGACTTCCATCAGCTCGCGCGCCTGCCGCAGCGTGCGATCGCTCGTTGCGAAGCCCGGCATCGTGTAGGCGAGGATATTGGCGCGCGGCAAGCCGAGACGGTCCATCGCCTTCGCGCACACGAGCAGTGCATGCGTCGAGTCGAGCCCGCCCGAAATGCCGATGACGACCTTCGACATGCCCGACGACTGAAGCCGCTGCAACAGCGCCTGCACCTGAATGTTGTACACCTCGTTGCATCGCTCGTCGCGGCGCGCGGCGTCGGCGGGTACGTAGGGAAAGCGCGCGACGCGACGTTCGAGCGGCAGCTTCTCGTCGGCCGGCACCGCCAGCGGAAATTCGACGACATCGAATTGTTCGACTTCGTGTGCGTGCCGGTGCGTCGAGCGGCCGAACGTGGTTTGTCTCATGCGTTCGCGCGAGAGCCGTTCGAGATCGACATCCGCGAAGATCAGATGTGACTGATCCGAGAAGCGCTCGGACTCCGCGAGCAGTTCGCCGTTCTCGTAGATGAGGCCCTGCCCGTCCCAGGCCAGATCGGTGGACGATTCGCCATTGCCCGCCGAGGTGTACAGATACGCCGCGACGCAACGCGCGGACTGCTGCCCGACGAGCTGATGCCGATACGCCGACTTGCCCACGACGATATTCGACGCCGACAGATTCACGAGCACGGTGGCGCCGGCGAGCGCCGCGAACGACGACGGCGGAATCGGCACCCACACGTCCTCGCAAATCTCGACGTGAAATCTGAAGAGCGGAAGATCCTTGATCTGAAACAGCAGCGATGCGCCGAACGGCACGTCCTGACCGCAGAGCGTGAGCGTGTTCGTCGCCGCGGCATCGGCGGGGCTGAACTGACGCGCCTCGTAAAACTCGCCGTAGTTCGGCAGATAACTCTTCGGCACGACGCCGCGAATGAATCCGTCGGCGATGACGATCGCGCAATTGAAGAGCTTGTGCTCCGCCTTGATCGGCGCGCCGACGATCATCGCGATATTCAGTCCCTTCGACGCGTCCAGAATGCTTTGCAGTGCGTCTTCGCAGGCATCGAGCAACGCGCGCTGATGGAAGAGATCGTCGCACGTGTAGGCGGAAATGCCGAGCTCGGGAAACGCGACGAGCACCGCGCCGCGCGCGGCGGCCTCTCTCGCCAGCTCGATCGTCTGCGCCGCATTGAACGCCGGATCGGCCACTTTGCAGGCCGCAACGCCGACCGCGACGCGCGCGAAGTCGTGGCTGTACAGGTTGAAGAAGTTTCTGTTCATGGTCGACATGGATGTGCGCGTATTGCAACGAAAGGTCCCGTCGATTATCGCATCACGTCTTCTTCCTGAACGGCGTATGCGCTTCGAGTTCCTCGATATGCTGATCCATTGCCTGCGTCTCGGCATCGAGAAACTCGGCGATCGCGTGCGCGAAACGCTGGTCGGCGATCCAGTGAGCGGACCATGTCGGCGTCGGCAGGAGACCGCGCGACATCTTGTGCACGCCCTGCGCGCCGCCCTCGAAGCGCGCGAGCCCGTGCTCGATGCAATACGCGATGCCCTGCATGTAGCACGTCTCGAAGTGCAGCCCCGAGATGAATTCGCGGGTGCCCCAGTAACGGCCGTACATCGTGTCGCCGCCGATCATGTTGAGCGCGCACGCGAGCCGCTCGCCGTCTGCTTCGGCGATCACGAGCAGCATGCTGTCGGGCGCGCTGGCGTGAATCTGGCCGAAGAATTCGCGCGACAGATATGGCGCGTTCCAGTGCTCGCGATACGTGTTGTCGTAGCAATCGTAGAAGAAGTCGAGCGCGCTTTCGTCGATCTGCGCGCCGCGCAGCCACGTGTACGTCACGCCCGCTTGCGTCACGCGCCGGCGGTCCTGCTTCACTTTCTTGCGCTTGTCGTGGCTCATCGTCGCGAGAAAGGCGTCGAAGTTCGCGTAGCCGTCGCCGGGCAGGTTTTCCCAGTGAAACTGCACGCCTTCGCGCAGCATGTAGCCCGCGTCGGTCAGCGCCTCGACGTCCTGCGCGTGCGGAAACAGCACATGCAGCGACGACAGTTCGAGACGCCGCGTCAATTCGATGGCGCCACGCGCGAGCAACACGCGATCCTCGTGATGCGCGGCGATGAGGCGCGGCCCCGTCACCGGCGAAAACGGCACGGCGGACAGCGCCTTCGGGTAATAGCGCAAGCCGTGGCGCTCGAAGGCGTCGGCCCAGGCGTGATCGAACACATACTCGCCGCGCGAATGCGATTTCAGATAGAGCGGCATTGCGCCGGCGAATTCGCCGCCGCGCTTCAATATCAGATGATGCGCGCGCCAGCCGGTGCGCTTGACGGCGCAGCCCGTTTCCTGCAACGCCGAGAGAAACGCGTGACGCACGAACGGGTTATCGCCGGCGAGCCGGTTCCAGTCGTCGGCCGGAATTTCGTCCAGCGCATCGACTACATGAATTTCGACCTCGCGATTCAACAGGCTACCTCGCTGAAATATCGATGAGCGCGAGCCGTGCAAAAGCGGCGCCCGAAAGCGGCTATTCTCGCGCAAGTCGAAGCAGCACGCCGAAGCGGACAAAAGCGCCCCGACGCGGTGCTTTCGGCGATAATGCGCGGCAAATCATTCATCGAGCGCCGGCCCAACGCAATGCCGTGGTTCCTCTATCTGATCGAATGCGCCGACGGCAGCCTCTATACGGGGATCGCGACGGACGTCGAAGCGCGCTTCTGCGCGCATGCGAGCGGCAAGGGCGCGCGCTATACGCGTGCAAGGAAACCTCTCCGAGTGCTGGCGTCGTTCGAATTGGCAGGGAGATCGGAGGCGTTGCGCGCCGAATATCGTGTGAAGCGTCTGAGCGTGCAGCAGAAGCGCGCGTTGATCGCGGGAGAGCGGACGCTCGAATCGTTGCTGCCCCAGACCGAAGCAAGCGAAGAAGAATAAAAAACGCCGCCGCGTTTCGGCAACGCGGCGGCGTTTCGTCAAAAAGCGCGCTTACTTCTTGAAGTTCGCGACGCCTTCAGAGATTTCCTTGTGCGCGGCGTCGATGCCCGCCCAGCCTTCGACCTTCACCCACTTGCCCTTTTCGAGCGCCTTGTAGTTCTCGAAGAAGTGCTTGATCTGGTCCTTCAGGTATTCGGGCACGTCGTCGATCGACTTGATGTTCGCCGTCATCGGGCAGATCTTGTCGTGCGGCACCGCGACGAGCTTCGCATCCACGCCGGATTCATCGGTCATCTGCAGCATGCCGAGCGCACGCGCGCGCACGACCGAACCTGCGAGCAGCGGAAACGGCGTGATGACGAGCACGTCGACCGGGTCGCCGTCACCGGAGAGCGTTTGCGGAATGAAGCCATAGTTGGCCGGATAGCGCATGCCGGTGCCGATGAAGCGGTCGACGACGAGC
Organism: Caballeronia sp. INML1; assembly: GCF_023631085.1. Taxonomy (NCBI): domain Bacteria; kingdom Pseudomonadati; phylum Pseudomonadota; class Betaproteobacteria; order Burkholderiales; family Burkholderiaceae; genus Caballeronia; species Caballeronia sp. INML1. The sequence goes on from NZ_JALQDT010000026.1 coordinate 24,802, forward strand.
AGGCCCATGTCCTTGTCCGCTTCGTATTTGACCGGATCGCTTTGCGCGGGAATCTCGATGATGACGTTGAAATCCTGGGGGAGATCACGGCCGGGAGGTACGTTGTTGAAGCTCATGAGCACTCTCTGGAGAAGTTGAGGTCGGAGATGGAATCGCACGGGCGGACGGTCCCTGGACGAACCGCGCAACCCTCGCGCGTGTGGATGCTTGATTGCGTCATTATAGCCAATCGGTTTGCGCGTCCTTTGCACGCACGGCGCGCGCCGGGCGTTGGCGCGATAATCGGATTCAGCATCGAATTCCAGCAGCAGAAACCCGATTTCAGGAGACGTGCATGGAAGACGCGAAGCATTTCATCAACAACCGATGGGTCGCGCCATCGGGCAGGGAGACGATCCCCGTCGTCGATCCGTCGGACGGGCAGATCTTCGCGCAGATCGCGCGCGGCTCGGCGGCCGACATCGACCTCGCCGTCGCCGCCGCCCGCGCCGCGTTCGAAGGCGACTGGGGCGCGATGAGCGCCGCCGAGCGCGGACGCATCCTCGCGCGCCTGTCGATGCTGATTGGCGCGTGCCACGAGGAAATCGCGCAGATCGAGGCGCGCGACACCGGCAAGCCGCTCAGACAGGCGCGCGCCGACGCCACCGGCATCGCGCGCTACTTCGAGTTCTACGCGGGCGCCGCCGACAAGCTGCACGGCGAAACCCTGCCCTATCAATCCGGCTATACCGTGCTCACGATCCGCGAGCCGCACGGCGTGACGGGCCATATCGTGCCGTGGAACTATCCGCTGCAGATTTTCGGGCGCAGCGTCGGCGCCGCGCTCGCAACCGGCAATGCGTGCGTCGCGAAGCCGGCCGAAGACGCGTGCCTGTCGCTGTTGCGCATCGCCGAACTGGCGGCGGAAGCGGGCCTGCCCGACGGCGCGCTCAATATCGTCACCGGCTACGGGCACGAAGCGGGAGCGGCGCTCGCGCGGCATCCGGGCATCGACCACATCTCGTTTACGGGTTCGCCCGCGACGGGCGCGGCCGTCACCAAGATGGCCGCCGATAACCACGTCCCCGTGACACTCGAACTGGGCGGCAAGTCGCCGCAGATCGTGTTCGCCGATGCCGATTTCGACGCCGCGCTGCCCGTGCTCGTCGCCGCGATCGTGCAGAACGCGGGGCAGACATGCTCGGCGGGCAGCCGCGTGCTGATCGAACGCGCGGCCTACGAGCCGCTGCTCGAGCGGCTGTCGCAGGCGTTCGCGGCGCTGAAGGTCGGTCCGAGCAAGCTCGATCTCGACTGCGGCCCGCTCATCAGCGCGAAGCAGCAGCAGCGCGTGTGGGACTTTCTATCCGATGCGCAGCACGACGGCATCCCGATGGCCGCGCACGGCGAAGTCGTGGGCGATGCGCCCGAAGCGGGCTTCTATCAGGCGCCCACGTTGCTGCGCGACGTCCCGCCGACGCACCGTCTCGCGCGCGAGGAAGTGTTCGGCCCGGTGCTCGCCGCGATGCCCTTCGACGACGAAGCCGATGCGCTGAAACTCGCCAATGGCACCGACTACGGCCTCGTAGCCGGAATCTGGACACGCGACGGCGCGCGGCAGATGCGCCTCGCGCGCCGCGTGCGCTCGGGGCAGGTGTTCATCAACAACTACGGCGCGGGCGGCGGCATCGAATTGCCGTTCGGCGGCGTGAAGCATTCCGGGCATGGACGCGAGAAAGGTTTCGAAGCGCTGTACGGCTTCACGACGCTGAAGACCATCGCCATCAAACATGGGTAAATAACGGAGACAGGCATGCGACTGCAAGGCAAAACCGTGATCGTGACGGGCGGCGGCTCGGGCTTCGGCGAAGGCATCGCGAAGACCTTCGCGCGCGAGGGGGCGAACGTCGTCGTCAACGATCTCAACGGCCCGGCGGCCGAACGTGTGGCGAGCGAAATCGCGCTCGCGTCGTCGCCGGAAGTGAAGCACGGCCGCGCGATCGCCGTGGCGGGCGACGTCACCCGGCGCGCCGACTGGCAAACGCTCTTCGACGCGGCCATCCAGGACTTCGGCAGCGTGCAGGTCGTCGTCAACAACGCGGGCACGACGCATCGCAACAAGCCCGTACTCGACGTGACCGAAGCCGAATTCGACCGCGTCTATGCGGTGAACGTGAAGAGCATCTACTGGAGCGTCGAGCAGTTCGTGCCGTACTTCCGCGAGCAGGGCGGCGGCGCGTTCATCAATATCGCGTCGACGGCGGGCGTGCGGCCGCGCCCGGGACTCGTCTGGTACAACGGCAGCAAGGCGGCGGTGATCATCGCGAGCAAGGCGCTCGCGGTGGAGCTGGGCCCGGATCGCATCCGCGTGAACTGCATCAATCCGGTGATGGGCGAAACCGCCCTGCTCTCCGAGTTCATGGGCATGGAAGACACGCCCGAGAACCGCCGCAAGTTCCTCGCGACGATTCCGCTCGGCCGCTTCTCGACGCCGCAGGACATCGCCAACGCGGCGCTCTACCTCGCCTCCGACGACGCCGAGTTCATCACGGGCGTCGCCCTCGAAGTGGACGGCGGCCGCTGCGTCTGAGCGATGCGCGCACGCCGCGCGACGATGCGGCGTGCGCCCGGACATCCGTGCTTTCCCTAGCAATAACAAGCGTTTGGCGTGAATGTCGACGGGCTAGAATCCTTACGCGTCTGTAATCGCGAGCGGGCCCATCCGCTCGACGCCGAACGCTAAAAAACTAGAGGAGACGAGCAACATGGCCAGCACCGCCAACCCCATGCCCCGCCCCGGCGCGGGTGCGCCATCGGCCTTCGAGGAGGCCACGTATCGCAAGGTCGCGTGGCGGCTCTCGCCGCTTTTGCTGATCTGCTACGTGGTCGCGTATCTGGACCGCGTGAATGTCGGCTTCGCGAAACTGCAGATGGCCGCAGACCTGCAGCTCTCGGACGCCGTGTACGGCTTCGGCGCGGGCATCTTCTTCTTCGGCTACTTCATCTTCGAGATACCGAGCAACGTGATCCTGCATCGCGTGGGTGCGCGGGTGTGGATCGCGCGGATCATGATTTCGTGGGGCATCATTTCCGCGCTCACGATGTTCATCACGACGCCGATGATGTTCTACGTGATGCGCTTCCTGCTCGGCGCGGCGGAAGCGGGCTTCTTCCCCGGCATCATTCTTTATCTGACGTACTGGTTTCCGGCGCGCAGGCGCGGGCGCATGACGACGCTTTTCATGACGGCCATCGCGTTGTCCGGTCTGATCGGCGGTCCGATCAGCGGCTGGATCATGAAGAGTTTCGACGGCGTGCATGGCTGGCACGGCTGGCAATGGCTGCTCTTGCTCGAAGGCATCCCGTCGGTCGTGGTCGGTCTTGTCGTGCTCGCGATGCTCGACGACCGCATCGCGAAAGCGAAGTGGCTCACGCAGGAAGAACGCGAACTGCTCGAGCGCAATATCGCGGCGGATAACGTCGAGAAGGAAGATCTGCCGCTCGGCAAGATCCTGTCGAGCCCGAAGGTCTGGCTGATGAGCCTCATCTACTTCTCGTTCGTGATGGGTCTTTACGGCGTGAGCTTCTGGCTGCCGACGATCATCAAGTCGATGGGCGTCTCCGATGCATTGCAGGTCGGCCTGCTGTCCGCGATTCCGTATGGCGCGGCGGTGATCGGCATGCTGTACGCGGCGCGCAGCGCGGACCGGACCGGCGAGCGCCGCTGGCATATCGCGATTCCGGCGTTCATCGGCGCGATCGGGCTGGTGCTGTCGGTGGTGTGGGCGTCGAACACGACGCTCGCGATGATCGGCCTCACGCTTGCGACGATGGGCATTCTCACTACGTTGCCTTTGTTCTGGAGTCTGCCGACGGCGTTTCTCGCTGGGACGGGCGCGGCGGCGGGGATTGCGATGATCAATTCTTTGGGTAACCTGGCCGGGTTTTTGAGTCCCTATCTCGTCGGGTGGCTCAAGCAGGTGACCGCTTCTACTGCGAGCGGCATGTATATGCTTGCGGGGTTTCTCGTGCTTGGCGCGGTGCTCGCGTTGAGCGTGCCGGCGCGAATGGTTAATCGGTAGGGTTTTTTGATTGGGGCTTTGTGCTATTAGCTTTCGTGGAATCCTGATTTCGCGTCGGTCTATTAGCACTGCCCCTGTGCGGGGCTGCAGTCACTTTCTTTGCTGCTGCAAAGAAAGCAGCTCGTCTAGGCCCGCGGCCACACGCAGTTTGACCATGCTTGCCAACCGCGAGTGGCACCCGCCTAAGTATCGCCCTTGTAGGCCCAACCAAGCTTGGCTCGCGCACGGTCTGCCACCTCGCGCCGCTTGCTTCACTGGTTCAGCGCCAAATGGCTCCGGCCCGCTTCGCGGCCGACGGGTCAATCGGTCGGCGTGCAGCCCCCTCAGTTGTACACATCCCAGCTTCGGAATAACTCACTAGCACGGCTTGGTGACGCGCTGCCATTCGAGTATCAGCCGGATTCATTGGTTGACAATGCGACCGAATTGGCCGCGCGTGGAGTCAGCGAGGCAGAAGAGGCTGTGGAAGAATGCCAAGTCGCGCGAGCGACGTTTCAAGATTCATGCACTTACCTACTATATAAGGAACGAGCTTTTGAGAACTACCAGCGATGCCGAGGGTATTGAGATGAAAGACCGCCGCCGAGCCTGTTCATCGAGACGCCGTGCAATCAGCCATTGCAGAGCGAGCGGCCGCAGGATTCGTTTTCAACGTGCCTCCCTGATCGCGCCGATCAATGCGGCGAACCAGTGACGAACGAACACGCACGACTTATCGGATGTATGGCAATTCTTAGTCAGGCGCAAGCGCATCCAGAACTTCGCCCTCGTTTGCAAATCACTACTGCAAACTCGATGAATTGGGAACCGATCGAACGTCCCGATCAATAGCAGGGAGACATGGTTGGCACATGTGCGAAGAAAGCGACAGCCGCCCCGGGGAGAGGCAGTGCCAATAGACCGACACGATAACGGGATCGCGCAATAAGCAAAAACAAAGCGCACCCGCACCGCAACGATGCACGCAACCTCCGATGTGCACCAAAACCCCGCCCCACAACATGACCACGCAGCAGTAAAACCTTCCACGAACCACCCGCAAACCCAAGCGATCCGGGCATTCCACCCTCATTGGCATAACCCTTGCAGAACGATGCGAGCAATCGTCATTGCTCAAACAAACACATCGGCAAGGGGAACATTCATCATGAAACGACGCAGTCTGCTGAAGTTCGGCTCCATGTCGGGGGCGCTCGCCCTCGCGGGTCAGCTTCCGTTCACGAAGGCCCAGGCCGCCGATACGGGTCCGATCAAGGTCGGCGTCCTGCATTCGCTGTCGGGCACGATGGCGATCTCCGAGACGTCGCTGAAGGACACGGCGCTCATGACCATCGCCGATATAAACAAGAGCGGCGGCGTCATGGGCCGACAGCTCGAACCCGTCGTCGTCGATCCGGCTTCGAACTGGCCGCTCTTCGCCGAGAAAGCGCGTCAGCTTCTCACGCAGGACAAGTGCGCCGTCGTGTTCGGCTGCTGGACGTCCGTCTCGCGCAAGTCCGTGCTGCCGGTCTTCGAGGAACTCAACGGCCTGCTGTTCTACCCCGTGCAGTACGAAGGCGAAGAGATGTCGCGCAACGTGTTCTATACGGGCGCGGCGCCGAATCAGCAGGCAATCCCCGCCGTCGAATATCTGATGGGTCCGGAAGGCGGCAGCGCCAAGCGCTTCTTCCTGCTCGGCACCGACTACGTGTATCCGCGCACGACCAACAAGATCCTGCGCGCGTTCCTACATTCCAAGGGCGTCAAGGATGCGGACATACAAGAGGTCTACACACCATTCGGACATAGCGACTATCAAACCATCGTCGCGAACATCAAGACCTTTGCCCAAGGGGGAAAGACAACTGTCATCTCTACGATCAACGGCGATTCCAACGTACCGTTCTACAAGGAGCTCGGCAACCAGGGCCTGAAAGCGACCGACGTGCCCGTCGTCGCATTCTCGGTCGGTGAAGAAGAATTGCGCGGCATCGATACGAAGCCGCTCGTCGGCCATCTCGCCGCATGGAACTACTTCATGTCGGTAAAGAACACGAACAACTCGAAGTTCGAGAAGCAATTCTTCGAGTACGTGAAAGCGCAAAACCTGCCGGGCGGCGACAAGCGCGTGACGAACGATCCGATGGAAGCGACCTTTGTCGGCATCCACATGTGGAAGCAGGCCGTCGAAAAAGCCAAGAGCGCCGACGTCGACAAGGTGCGCACCGCGATGATCGGCCAGACCTTCGCCGCACCCTCGGGATTCACGCTGTCGATGGACGGCAATCACCATCTGCACAAGCCGGTGATGATCGGCGAAATTCGCGGCGACGGGCAGTTCAACGTCGTGTGGAAGACGAAGACGGCGGTGCGCGCGCAGCCGTGGAGTCCGTATATCGCTGGCAATCAGGGCAAGCCGGATATCGTCAGCTCCATTCCCGCGTTCCTGCGCCGTCAGCGCGTGCGTGTCGCGTGATGCCGTGATGGTTTGAAGCAGTGAGGCCGCGCGCGCCTTCCTGATTCGCGCGGCCGTCCATGTCTCATCAGAAAGGCCATCATGACCGGTTCCTTCATGCGCGTATTGCTCGCGCTCTTCATCGCGATCGCGCCGCTCAGCGCCCGCGCACTCACCAGCGACGACCTCGCCCCGCTCGCCGGAGACGACTTCGAAGCCAGATCCGCCGCCATCGACAAGCTCATCGCCAACGCCGATTCGCCATCGGTCGCCGTGCTGACCGCGCTGTCCGATGGCTCGCTCGTCGCGACCGACAACGGCCACGTCTACATTCAGACCGACGACGGCACGAAGGACCCGATCACCGGCAAGACCGTCGAAGCACCCGATGCGCAGCAGATCACGTTGAGCAACATCCTGCGCACGAAGGTCGCCGGCGCGTTGTCGGGCCTGCAGCTCGCCTCCGCCGATACCGCCAAACGCCGCGAAGCGATCGCAGCGCTCCTCAAGAACCCCGACGCCTCGATGAAGCCGTTGATCGACCGCGCGCGCGCCATCGAGAAAGATCCCGAACTGAAGAAGCGCCTCGACACGCTCTGGGCGATGACCGCCCTTCACGATCCCGACGTCGGCAAGCGCCTTGAAGCGGCGCAACTCGTCGCGGCGCGGCACGATCTGGACATGTACGAGCTGCTGCGCCCCATCGTCGCGAAGAAAGCCGACGGCTCCTTCGACGAACCCGATGAACGCGTGCGCAACGCGGCGCAGGAAGGCCTCTACGCGCTCGATTCGATTCAGCGCCGCAGCGAGATCTTCGGCACGATCTTCGCGGGCCTCTCGCTCGGCAGCGTGCTGTTGCTCGCGGCGCTCGGCCTCGCGATCACGTATGGCCTGATCGGCGTCATCAACATGGCGCACGGCGAGTTCCTGATGATCGGCGCGTACGCGACATATGTCGTGCAGAACCTCGTGCAGCATTACGCGCCCGCCGCGTTCAACTGGTATCCGCTGTTCGCGGTGCCCGCATCGTTCATCGCGGCGGCGCTGGTCGGCATCGTGCTGGAAAGGCTCGTGCTCAAACATCTCTATGGACGTCCGCTCGAAACACTGCTGACGACCTTCGGCATCAGCCTGATCCTGATTCAGGCGACGCGCACGCTCTTCGGCGCGCAGAACGTGCAGGTGACGAATCCTTCGTGGATGAGCGGCGGCGTCACGGTGATGCAGAACCTCATCCTGCCGTACAACCGTCTGACGATCCTCGCGTTCTCGCTCGCGGTGGTCGCGATCGCGTGGGGCGTGCTCACGAAGACGCGTCTTGGCCTCTTCGTGCGCGCGGTGACGCAGAACCGCCGCATGGCCGCGTGCGTCGGCGTGAAGACCGCGCGCGTCGATTCGTATGCGTTTGCGTTCGGTGCGGGCATCGCAGGACTCGGCGGCTGCGCGCTCTCGCAGATCGGCAACGTCGGGCCGGATCTCGGCCAGAGCTACATCATCGATTCGTTCATGGCGGTGGTGCTCGGCGGCGTCGGCCAGCTTGCGGGCACGGTGATCGGCGGCTTCGGGCTCGGGCTCGTGAGCAAGGCCGTCGAGCCGTTCTGGGGCGCGGTGCTCGCGAAGATCGCGGTGCTCGTGCTCATCGTGTTGTTCATTCAGAAGCGTCCGCAGGGCATGTTCGCCCTGAAGGGCCGCAGCGCGGAGGCCTGAGCCATGACCGCCTCGACCAACATCGGCGCGAATCTCGACGTCGCGCCGCAACCCGATGCGGGCGCCGCGCGCGCGGGGTTCGCGCTCGGCCTGCCGCCGCGCGCCGCGCTCCTGCCGCGTAACGGATGGCTCGCGCTGATCGCGCTCATCATCGCGATGTGCATCTTCGTGCCGGTCAGCGCGCTCGTGCTGCCCGAGACGAGCACGTTCCATCTGTCCGCCTATGCGATGACGCTCATCGGCAAGCTCATGTGCTATGCGATCGGCGCGCTCGCGCTCGATCTCGTGTGGGGTTACTGCGGCATCCTGAGCCTCGGCCATGCGCTCTTTTTCGCGCTCGGCGGCTACGCGATGGGCATGTACCTGATGCGCTCGATCGGCCGCGAAGGCACGTATCAGAGCGACCTGCCCGACTTCATGGTGTTCCTCGACTGGCACAAGCTGCCGTGGTACTGGGAAGGCACGGAGCATCTCTGGTACGCGTTGCTGCTCGTCGTGCTCGTGCCCGGCGTGCTCGCGTGGCTGTTCGGTTTCTTCACGTTCCGCTCGCGCGTGAAAGGCGTCTATCTGTCGATCATCACGCAGGCCATGACCTTCGCCGCGATGCTGCTCTTCTATCGCAATGAAACGGGCTTCGGCGGCAACAACGGCTTCACGGATTTCAAGCGCATCGCGGGCTTCTCCGTCACGCATCCGGGTACGCGCACGGCGTTGTTTCTCATCACGTTCGCCGTGCTCGTGCTCGCGTTTCTCGCGGCGCGCTGGATCGTCACGTCGAAGCTCGGGCGCGTCGTCACCGGCGTGCGCGACGGCGAAGCGCGTCTGATGTTTCTCGGCTACAGCCCGCTCGCGTACAAGCTCTTCATCTGGACCGTGTCGGCCGTGCTGTGCGGCATCGCGGGGGCGTTGTACGTGCCGCAGGTCGGCATCATCAATCCGAGCGAGATGTCGCCGGCAAATTCGATAGAAATGGCCATCTGGGTAGCGGTCGGCGGACGCGGCACGTTGATCGGCCCGATCATCGGCGCGTTTGCGGTGAACGGCGCGAAGAGCTTTTTCACCGCATACTTCGCGGAATACTGGCTGTTCTTCCTCGGCCTCATCTTCACGCTCGTGCCCTTGCTTTTGCCGAACGGCATCATGGGTCTCATCGATCTCGCGCGCCGCAAGAAGACCGCTGGAGATTGCGCAGAATGACCGCACACCATGCTTTGATCGTCGACCTTCCGCCGATTCCGCCCGCGCCGGATTCGCCCGAATCGAATCACAAGAACATCAACGTCATCTCGGGGCTGGGCCATGTGCTCGCGCCCGGTGAGATCGACGTATCGCACGGCACGATTCTCTATCTCGAGGACGTCACCGTGAGCTTCGATGGCTTTCGCGCATTGAACAAGCTGGCGTTGTCCATCGACGTGGGCGAGTTGCGCTGCGTGATCGGCCCGAACGGCGCGGGCAAGACGACGATGATGGACGTCATCACCGGCAAGACGCGCCCCGATGACGGCAAGGTCTTTCTCGGCCAGACGCTCGATCTCACGCGCATGTCGGAGCCGGTGATCGCTCGCACGGGCATCGGCCGCAAATTCCAGAAGCCGACTGTGTTCGAGAACCATCCCGTGTGGGAAAACCTCGAACTCGCGATGAAGACCGACAAGCGCTGGTTTGCATCTCTGCGCGCGCGGCTGGATCGGCAGGCACAGGCGCGCATCGAGGAAACACTGGAGCTGATTCGATTGCAGCATCAGGCGACGCGGCTCGCGGGGGAGCTTTCGCATGGACAGAAGCAGCGGCTCGAAATCGGCATGTTGCTGATGCAGCAGCCTGCTCTTTTGCTCCTCGATGAGCCTGCCGCAGGCATGACCGATCACGAGACGATGGAACTCGCCGAGCTTCTGAACAAGCTGCGGGGATCGTGTTCGATGATGGTCGTCGAGCATGATATGGAGTTCGTTGCTGCGCTTGCTGGCGACAGTGGCAAGGTCACTGTGATGGCTGAAGGACGGGTTCTCGCTGAAGGAACGTTGGATGATGTCAAGCGGGACGAGGCCGTTATTGAGTCTTATCTCGGGCGGTGATTTGTTTGTTGCCGCGGGCTTTCGTTTCGCGCAAGCCCGGGACGCTAACGGGATCCGGCGCAACGAAACCCCAACAGAAAGCAGGCCAAAATGCTAGAAGTCGAAAACCTGAACCAGTACTACGGCGGCAGCCACATCCTCCGCGATGTGAAGATGACCGTGCCCGACGGCGAGCTCACGGTGCTGCTCGGCCGCAACGGCGTCGGCAAGACGACACTGCTGCGCTGTCTGATGGGCGTCGTGCCGACCAAAAGCGGCACCATCAACTGGCGCGGCAACAAGATCTCGTCGATGCCAACTCACGCGCGTGTCGCGAACGGCCTCGCCTACGTGCCGCAGGGACGCGACATCTTCGGGCGTCTCACCGTGGAAGAGAACCTGCTGGTCGGCGCAGCGAGCCGAAAAGCGCCATCGAAGATTCCTGATCGCATCTACGATCTCTTCCCCGTCCTCAGAGACATGAAAAACCGCAGAGGCGGCGATCTCTCGGGCGGTCAGCAACAACAGCTCGCAATCGGCCGCGCGCTGATGAGCGAGCCGCAACTGCTCATCCTCGATGAACCGACCGAGGGCATCCAGCCGTCTATCATCCGCGACATCGGCCGCACGCTGCGACAGCTCGTCGATGAAATGGGCATGACCGTGCTGCTCGTCGAGCAGTATTACGACTTCGCACGCGAGCTCGCCGATCGCTACTGGGTGATGAGTCGCGGCGAAATCGTCGCGGGCGGCGCGGGCTCCGAGATGGACGAGCATGGAGTGCGCGAGCTGATCGCCGTATGATGACGATTCCCTCTCCATCGCGCATATCGCTTCTTTTTCATGCTTCATGAATCGCACGCGACGCTCGTCGATCCGAACACATGGCGCGGCTCGCTCGAACTCGGCTACGCGCATCAGCATGGCCGCACCGTTTGCGTTCATCGCAAGCACGAAGGACCGTTGAGGCTGCAACGGCCGCTCTATCCCGAAGGCGATATCTGTCACTCGGTGATCGTGCATCCGCCGGGCGGCGTGGCGGGCGGCGACCGCCTGTCCATCGACGTGCGCCTTCAGGAGCACACGCACGCCGTCATCACGACGCCCGGCGCGACCAAATGGTACAAGGCCAACGGCAAGCTCGCGACGCAGCGCATCGATATAGCTCTCGCGGCGCACGCGAAGCTCGACTGGCTACCGCAAAACAACATCGTGTTCGAGTCGTCGAACGTGGAACTCGAATTCAATCTCACACTCGATGAAGGCGCGAGCGCGATCGGCTGGGACGCGATGCTGCTCGGCCGCGCCGCCGCCGGCGAAAAGTGGACGCAAGGACACATCAAGGCGATATCGCGCATTACGCGGCGTGACGGCTCGACGCTCTGGTTCGAGCGCACGCTGCTCGATGCAAACGATCCGCTGCGCGATGCCGCGCAAGGACTCGCCGGCTTTCCCGCCTACGGCACGCTGTGGGCGATCGGCCCCGCTTGCGACGATGCCCTCGCCGAAGCCCTCACCGCGCAACTGCCCTTCGACGATGAACTGCGCGCCGGCGCATCGTGCGTCGGACCGGGCGTCTTGATCGTGCGCGCGATCAGCCGCTCGATGGAGCCGCTCCAGAACACGCTCACCGATTGCTGGACGCGCCTTCGTCCCGTCGTGCATGGCGTCGATGCGCGGCCTTTGCGTTTGTGGACTACCTAGTACGCACCAGCGCAGCGCATCGGATTGCACACCCGTTGTGCGCGACGACAGGCTTGCAACCGGCAAACGCAGGCGATACAACGAATAGACATCGATGGCACGACTCTCGCTTTAAGCCTCGGCTCGAGAGCCGCGCCTTCCAATGCGGCCGTTCAAGACCGAAGGATCATCGATGCTCACCACGTTTTCCCGCGCGCGACGCACCGCACTCGTCGCGTTGCTGCTTTCCCTCGCGCCCTTCGCCGCGCACGCCGACGCCCTCGACACCATCGCCAGGAACGGCACATTGCGCGTCGCCGTGCCCGAGGACTATCCGCCTTTCGGCTCGGTCGGCGCGGACATGAAGCCGCAAGGCTACGACGTCGACATGGCCGCGTTGCTCGCCAAATCGATGAACGTGAAGCTCGAGCTCGTGCCCGTGAACAGCGCGAACCGCATTCCGTATCTCACGACCAACAAGGTCGATCTCGTGATCTCGTCGCTCGGCAAGACGCCGGAACGCGAGAAGGTGCTCGATTTCTCCACCCCTTATGCGCCCTACTTCCAGGGCGTGTTCGGCCCCGCCGACATCAAGGTGAGCAGCCCCGCCGATCTCACCGGCAAGACCGTCGGCGCGACGCGCGGCGCGCTGGAAGAAATCGCGCTGTCGCAGATGGCACCGAACGCGACCATCAAGCGCTTCGAGGACAACAACGCGACCATCTCCGCGTTTCTCTCGGGACAGGTGCAACTGATCGCGGCGGGCAACATCGTCGCGGCCGCGATCCTTGCGAAGAATCCGCCGCGCCGGCCGGAAGCGAAGTTCATCATCAAGGATTCGCCCTGCTTCGTCGGCATGAACAAGAACGAGCCGCGCCTGATGACCAAGGTCGACGACACCATCGCGCAGGCAAAAAAGGACGGCACGCTCAACACGATGTCGAAGAAGTGGTTCAACCAGCCGCTGCCCGCGAGCCTTTGATCAAGAGCGCGGCAACGTATGGCCTATGAACTTCAATTCGCCGATCTCGCGCAGTACGCGGGCATGTTCGCGAGCGGCGCGGCGACGACGCTCGCATTGACCGCCGTGTCGACGGCGCTCGGCGTGTCGGTCGGCGTGCTCGGTGCCGCCGCGCGCGACAGCCGGCAAGCGTGGCTCGCCGCGATCGTCGGCGGTTATGTCGAGGCGGTGCGCAATACGCCGTTCATCGTGCAACTGTTCTTCGTGTTCTTCGGCCTGCCCGCGCTCGGCATTCACCTGAGCGAATACGTCGCGGCCATTCTTGCGATGACGCTCAATCTCGGCGCGTACTCGATCGAAATCATCCGCGCAGGCATCGCGGCCGTGCCGAAGGGGCATCACGAAGCGGCGGCGTCGCTGGCGATGTCGCGCGGCGAGACGTTTCGCCATGTCGTGCTGCCGCAGGCGCTCGCGAAGGTGTTTCCCGCGCTCACCAGCCAGATCGTCATCACGATGCTCGGCTCCGCCGTGGTATCGCAGATCTCGGTGCCGGACCTCACCTACGCCGCGAGCTATATTCAGTCACGCAACTTCCGCGCCTTCGAAACGTGCTTCTTCATTACGGCTGCGTATCTCGTGATGGCGCTCGTGTTGCGCACCGCGTTGAACGCGGCGGGCAAGCGCTTTCTGATGAGCAACCGGAGCGCAGCGCGATGATCGAGTTCACCCTCGCGCAAATTGTCGAGAACCTGTTGCTCGCGGCGCGCTGGACCGTCGTGCTGTCGATCGTGTCGTTCGTGCTGGGCGGCATCGTCGGCTTCGCGCTGCTCGTGATGCGCGTCTCGGGTTCGCACCTGCTGCGCACGCTCGTCAAGGCGTATATCCAGATCTTTCAGGGCACGCCCCTGCTGATGCAACTGTTCCTCGTGTTCTTCGGCCTGCCGCTGCTCGGCATCGAGGTTTCGCCGTGGCTCGCCGCGACGGTCGGTCTCACGCTCTTCACGAGCGCCTATCTCGCGGAAATCTGGCGCGGCGCGGTCGAAGCGGTGCCGAAGGGACAATGGGAAGCGTCATCCAGTCTCGCGATGAGCTACTTCGAGCAGCTTCGACACGTGGTCCTGCCGCAGGCGACACGCATCGCGGTCGGTCCGACGGTCGGCTTCGCGGTGCAGGCGGTGAAGGACACGGCGCTCGTATCGATCATCGGCTTCACGGAACTCACGAAGGCCGGCACGATGATTTCGAACGCGACTTTCCGGCCGTTCCTCGTCTATGGGCTCGTCGCCATCATCTACTTCGTGCTTTGCTATCCGTTGACGCGCTATGCGCGCACGCTCGAAAGGAAATGGAATGCCGCTCGTTGAAACCCGCAATCTTCACAAGCAGTTCGGCGCGAATCAGGTGCTGAAGGGAATCGACTTTGCCGTCGAGCGCGGTCAGGTCGTGTCGATCATCGGGCGCAGCGGCTCGGGAAAGAGCACGCTGTTGCGCACGTTGAACGGGCTCGAAAGCATCGACGAAGGTTCGATCGAAATCGACGGCGAGCATATCGATGCGCGTCATGCCGACCTGCGCGCGCTGCGTCTGAAGGTCGGCATGGTGTTTCAGCAATACAACCTCTTTCCGCATCTGACCGCGGGAGAGAACGTGATGCTCGCGCAGACCGTGGTCAGGAAGATCCACAAGGCGAAGGCGCGCGCGACCGCGCATACTGTGCTCGAGCGCGTCGGTCTCGGCGACAAGTTCGACGCCTATCCCGATCAGCTTTCCGGCGGCCAGCAGCAGCGCGTGGCGATCGCGCGCGCGCTCGCGATGAAGCCGACCGTCCTGCTCTGCGACGAGATCACGTCGGCGCTCGATCCGGAACTCGTCGGCGAAGTGCTCGCGGTCGTCGAAGATCTCGCGCGCGACGGCATGACGCTCATCATGGTCACGCACGAGATGCGCTTCGCACGCAAGGTGAGCGACAAGGTCGTGTTCATGCATCAGGGACGCGTGTGGGAATCGGGGGCGCCGGAAGCCATTTTCGAAAAGCCCTCGAGCGTCGAGCTGCAGCGCTTCATCCAGTGACATGCAAGCTCTCCGAAAGCCCGTCCGATGCTAGCATTGCAAGGCCCGAAACGCCTTTCTCCGTAAAAGAAGCTCATGAAACTCACGCCCCGAGAAAAGGACAAGCTGCTGATCTTCACCGCAGCATTGCTCGCCGAACGCCGCCGCGCGCGCGGCCTCAAGCTCAATCATCCGGAAGCGGTCGCATTCATTTCGGCCGCATTGATGGAAGCCGCGCGCGACGGCAGGACGGTCGCCGAAGTCATGCACTACGGCACCACGCTTCTCACGCGCGACGACGTGATGGAAGGGGTGCCGGAGATGATTCCCGACATCCAGATCGAAGCGACTTTCCCCGATGGCACGAAGCTCGTGACGGTTCATCATCCGATCCCTTAAGAACATGATCCCCGGCGAATACTTCATCGACGATGGCGAGCACGAACTCAACGCGGGACGCGAGACCGTGACGGTCGTCGTCGCGAATCATGGCGACCGTCCCGTGCAGGTCGGCTCGCATTTTCACTTCTACGAAGTCAACGCGGCACTGAAGTTCGAACGCGAGAAGGCGCGCGGCTTTCGGCTGAACATCGCGGCGGGCACGGCCGTGCGCTTCGAGCCGGGACAGGAGCGCACCGTCGAGCTCGTCGCGCTCGCAGGCGACCGGCACGTCTACGGCTTCAATGGCCTCGTGATGGGCCCACTCTGAACAGGACATCGAAAACATGACGCTACGCATCGGCCGCCGCGCTTATGCTGAAATGTTCGGCCCGACCACCGGCGACCGCGTGCGCCTCGCCGACACCGATCTCATCATCGAAGTCGAGCGCGACTTCACCACCTACGGCGAAGAAGTGAAATTCGGCGGCGGCAAGGTGATTCGCGACGGCATGGGCCAGTCGCAACGCCCCGCCGCCGAGGTCGTCGATACGGTCGTGACGAACGCGCTGATCCTCGATCACTGGGGCATCGTGAAAGCCGATATCGGCATCAAGGGCGGACGCGTCTTCGCGATCGGCAAGGCGGGCAATCCCGACATCCAGCCGAACGTGAGCATCGCGATCGGCGCGGCGACCGAAGTGATCGCGGGCGAAGGCATGATCGTCACCGCGGGCGGCGTCGATACGCATATCCACTTCATCAGCCCGCAGCAGATCGACGAAGCGCTCGCGAGCGGCGTGACGACGATGCTCGGCGGGGGCACCGGACCCGCGACCGGCACCAACGCGACGACCTGCACGCCGGGCCCCTGGCACATGGAGCGCATGCTGCAGGCCGCCGATGGCTGGCCGGTCAATCTAGGCTTTCTCGGCAAGGGCAACGCGAGCCTGCCCGGGCCGCTGATCGAACAGGTGAAAGCGGGCGCGATCGGCCTGAAGCTGCACGAGGACTGGGGCACGACGCCCGCCGCGATCGACAATTGCCTGTCGGTGGCCGACGACACCGACACGCAAGTCGCCATCCACACCGACACGCTCAACGAAGCGGGCTTCGTCGAGACGACCATCGCCGCGTTCAAGGGCCGCACGATCCACACGTATCACACCGAAGGCGCGGGCGGCGGCCATGCGCCGGACATCATCAAGGTGGCGGGCGAATCGAACGTGCTGCCCTCTTCCACCAATCCGACCCGCCCCTACACCGTCAACACGCTCGACGAGCATCTCGACATGCTGATGGTGTGCCATCACCTCGATCCGTCGATCGCGGAGGACATCGCGTTCGCGGAATCGCGCATTCGCCGCGAGACGATCGCGGCCGAAGACATCCTGCACGATCTCGGCGCGTTGTCGATGCTGTCGTCCGATTCGCAGGCGATGGGCCGCGTCGGCGAAGTCATCATTCGCACCTGGCAGACGGCGCACAAGATGAAGGTGCAGCGCGGCGCGCTCGCCGAAGACAATGCGCGCAACGACAATTTCCGCGCGAAGCGATATGTGGCGAAGTACACGATCAATCCGGCGATCACGCATGGCATCGCGCATGAAGTCGGTTCCATCGAGCCGGGCAAATGGGCCGATCTCGTATTCTGGGAGCCCGCGTTCTTCGGCGTGAAGCCCGCGATGATCGTCAAGGGCGGCATGATCGCGGTCGCGCAGATGGGCGACCCGAACGCGTCCATTCCGACGCCGCAGCCGGTGCATTACCGCGAGATGTTCGCGACGCGCGGCGGCGCGCTCGGCAAGACGTCGCTGACCTTCGTGTCGCAGCTCGCGGCGGAATCGCGCATCGCGGATCGTTACGGCCTCAACAAGCAGATCGTCGCGGTGAAGAACTGCCGCAATGTGACCAAGGCCGACATGATTCACAATGCATGGCAGCCGTCCATCAGCGTCGATCCGCAGACCTATCAGGTGATCGCCGATGGGCAATTGCTCACATGCGATCCCGCCACCGTTCTGCCGATGGCGCAGCGCTATTTTCTGTTCTGAGTCTTCATGCGTACCATCGACAAACGTCTGACCGCCAAGCTCGCGCCCGTGCTCGTCAAGCGCGCGCCTACCCTCACCCTGCCTTTCGATGCGCGCGGCAAGAGCCGTCTCGCCGCCACGCTCGACAACGGCGAGGAAGTCGCCCTCGTGATGCCGCGCGGCACCGTGCTCGCGGACGGCGACATGCTCGTCGCGGATGACGGCGGCTTCGTGCGCGTGGTCGCGGCAACGCAGGACGTGCTCGTCGTGCGCGCGCCGAGCGTGCGGCTATTGACGCGTGCCGCTTATCACCTCGGCAATCGCCATACGCCAGTGGAAGTCGGCGCGGACTATCTCAAGCTCGAAGCGGATCCCGTGCTCGAAGACATGCTGAAGCGCCTGGGCGTGCTCGTCGCGCATGAATCGCAGCCGTTCCAGCCCGAAACCGGCGCATACGGCGGCGGTCACAAGCACGGCCATGACGAGACGTTCAGCGAAGACTACGCGC
Source organism: Caballeronia sp. INML1 (assembly GCF_023631085.1). NCBI lineage: Bacteria > Pseudomonadati > Pseudomonadota > Betaproteobacteria > Burkholderiales > Burkholderiaceae > Caballeronia > Caballeronia sp. INML1. The sequence goes on from NZ_JALQDT010000026.1 coordinate 42,670, forward strand.
TCGCGCAAAAGGTCTTCGACGAGCATCACGGGCATGATCATTCGCACGATCACGACCATGCTCACGATCACTCGTCGTGCGGTCACGATCATCACCATCATCACGGTCATGCGCATCGCTGAACTCACGGCGCTTATGCATCTCGCGTCGCCGGCGCTGCCGATCGGTGCGTTCAGCTATTCGCAGGGACTCGAAGCGGCGATCGAGCACGGCCTGGTCCACGACGGCGACAGCGCGCGCGACTGGATCGCGAGCGGCTTGAGCACCGTGCTCGCGCGTGGCGAACTGCCGTTGCTCGCGCATCAGATCGAGCATTGGCGTTCGCACGACGAAGCCGCGTTGAGAGCGGCGAACGATGAATACATCGCGAGCCGCGAATCGGCGGAACTGAGACGCGAAACCGAGCAGATGGGCTGGTCGCTCGCGCAGTTGTGCGCATCGCTCGAATGGGGCGACGCATCGCGCCGCGCGACGCTCGCCGCGATCAAACCCATCGCGCAACCGAGCGCGTTCGCCTTCGCCGCGTTCGCGCACGATGCGGCGGCGGAAGCAGCGCTCGCCGCCTACGCGTTCAGCTGGGTCGAGAATCAGGCGGCCGCCGCGCTCAAGGCCGTGCCGCTCGGCCAGCTCGCGGGGCAGCGCATCATCGTCGCGTTGCGCGAGCCGATCGACGCCGCCGTGCGCCGCGCGCTCGATACATCGCCCGAACGGGTCAACACCTTCGCGCCGCAACTCGGCATCTTGTCCGCGCGGCATGAATCGCAATACTCGCGGCTCTTCCGCTCCTGAACCGGTATTTTCATGAACACTCCCGCTTATTCTTCCGCCGCCCGCCGAACCAAGAAACTGCCGCCGTTGCGCGTCGGCGTCGGCGGCCCGGTCGGTTCCGGCAAGACCACGCTGCTCGAAATGCTCTGCAAGGCGATGCGCGACAACTACGATCTCGTCGCCATCACCAACGATATCTATACGAAGGAAGATCAGCGCCTGCTCACGATCGCGGGCGCGCTGCCGGCCGAGCGCATCATGGGCGTCGAGACGGGCGGCTGTCCGCATACGGCGATCCGCGAGGATGCGTCGATCAATCTCGAGGCCGTCGATCGCATGGTGTCGAAGTTTCCGGACGCCGATATCGTGTTCATCGAATCCGGCGGCGACAACCTCGCGGCGACCTTCAGCCCGGAACTCTCCGACCTGACCATCTATGTGATCGATGTGGCGGGCGGCGAGAAGATTCCGCGCAAGGGCGGCCCTGGCATCACGAAGTCGGATCTGCTCGTGATCAACAAGACCGACCTCGCGCCTCATGTCGGCGCGAATCTCGACATCATGGCGAGCGACGCGAGGAAGATGCGCGGCGAGCGGCCCTTCGTCATGTGCAATCTGAAGGCGCTCGACGGGCTCGATGAAGTCGTCGGCTTCATCGAGAAGAAGGGACTGCTGCTCGCGTAAGACGCGCTAGGCCAGCGCAATCGAGTTCGATATCGAGACCGTGTTCTCACCCACCTGCACGAAATCGCGCTTCATCTCGACGTGCCATTTGAGGAAGTTGCGGCTGTTCGATTCGCCGGGAAGCATCCAGTCGTGCAACTCGATCACGACGACCGGGAACATGTTCAGGGCATCGCAATGGCGCGAAAACAGGTCCGATTCCGCGCCTTCGATATCGATCTTGAGAATGAACGGCGTCACGCCGGATGCCGGCATCACGTCTTCGAGCGTCAGCGCGTCGACGGCATACCCATTTTCCATGGGCCGGTCGGCCGTGCGGAAGGCCCATTCACCCGCGCCCGGATCGTTGAGATAGAGCGTGCCGCGCGTGGCCGCGATCGCGGCGTTCAGCGGCGTGATCGCAGGAAAGGCCTCCGCGTTTTTCTTGAGCAGCGCAAAATTCGATACATCCGGCTCGATGGCGACGATCTTTGCCTTTGGATACGTGAGCGCGTACCACACCGCAGCGGCGCCGATATTGGCGCCCGCATCGACGATCAGCGGATTTTCGCAAGCCTCATAGAACGCCGCGATCTCCTTCGCGCGGCTGAGATGATCCGTGGCGTACTGGCGCAGAAAGAAGATCTGCTTGCAAACCGAGCGATCCGCGAGGCAAGGCCGATATTCGAAGCGCCTGTTGCCCGGGAGCACGAGACCGTGCGTGCCGTATCGGACGCTGCCCCATGCATCGGTTGCTGTGTGGCGGGGCCGCAGCAGGCGCAAGAGGCCTGGCGGAATCATGTCTTTGACGACGGACCTGATGAAATCTTGCATGCGCGTCCTCGAAAGAAGCTTGGCAGCATGTTCGCAGGCGTCCGGCCTATGGATGTGCGTTCGACGCGGCCGGGTGGAGGTTCAGTATCCCTCTAACCTTTCCGGCGTTCAACCCTCGAATTGTCAGCGGAATAAGGGTTAAGGTCAGATGATTGACCGAAGAACCGCAGGTCAAGGCACCACTGACGCGATGACGAAATCACTTCGCCGCGTCGCTTTCCTCTTCGAGCAATGCGCTCAGCACGCTCACCGTTCGCTGCGTCGCGCCGCGATGCCGCGCCGCGAAGGCTGACGCGGCCGCGCTCATCGAAAGCCGCCTTGCCTTGTCGCCGAAAATCTCGCGCAGCCCGCGCGCGAGTTCCTGCGGGTCCTGCACACGCAGTGCGGCGCCTGCCGCGATTGCATCGTTGGTCGCCTGCGTGAAATTGAACGTATGCGGCCCGATCAGCACCGGCACGCCCGCCGCGCACGCTTCAATCAGATTCTGCCCGCCGAGCGGCAACAGGCTCCCGCCGATGAACGCGAGATCCGCCGCGGCGTAATACGCGCCGAGTTCGCCCATCGAATCGCCGAGCAGGACCTGCACGCTTTCCGGCAGCGGTTCGGGCACATCCGCGCCCGATCCCGCCGCCGCAGGCTTCGGCGCCCACACCGAACGGCGCGCGCTCGTCAGACCCAGGCTCGCGATCAGCGCCGACACTTCATCGAACCGCTGCGGGTGACGCGGCACCAGAATCAGCAACGCATTGGGCACATTGAGCGCCGCGAACGCGCGCAGCACGAGCGTCTCCTCGCCCTCGCGCGTGCTCGCCGCGACCCACACCGGCCGCTCGCCGATCGCCGAGCGCCACGCCTGACCGCGCGCGACCAGTTCGGGCGGCGCGGTCATATCGAACTTCAGATTGCCGAGCACCGCGACATTGCGCGCGCCGAGCGCGGTGAGCCGCTCGGCGTCGGACGGCGTCTGCGCGAGCACGCGCGAAAAGCCGCCGAACACTTCGCGCACCGCGCGCCCGAACTTCGCCGCGCGCCGATACGACCGCTCCGACATGCGCGCGTTCGTCAACACGAGCGGCACGTCGCCGCGCTTGCATTCGTCGATGAGCGTCGGCCAGACTTCCGTCTCCATCACGATGCCGAGCGACGGACGCCATGCGCGCAGGAAGCGCCGCACGAGAACGGGCAAATCGTAGGGGAGATAGCTGCGCGACACGCGATCGCCGAACAGTTCGAGGCCCGTCGCGCGGCCGCTCGGCGTCATGTGCGTGAGCAGCACGCGGGCTTCGGGATGCGCCTTCATCAATGCGTCGATGAGCGGTTGCGCCGCGCGCGTCTCGCCGACCGATACCGCATGCACCCAGATGAGCGGCGCGAGATCGTCGGCGCGGCGGGCAGGGATATGTCCGAACCGCTCGCCGATATGCTCGCGGTAACCGCGCTCCTTGCGCGAGCGGATGTAGAGCCGCAGCACCGCGAGCGGCGCGACGATCCACCAGAGCGCCCGGTAGACGAGCCTCAGGACGGCAGCCGATGCGCCCGCGGAAGCGGCGCCGCTCAAACGAGCGCCCTGCCCTTCAGGCGCTCGAGAATGCCGAGCGGCGCGCATTCGGGGCGCACCATCGCCTTGACGGGCAAAAAGAAGGTCTGCTCCATCATGAACTGGCCGGACATCACCGCGTGCGATGTGTGATCGGAGAAGCAGACCCACACCGAGCCGGGCGGAAATGGCATCGTCTCCTGCGGCGCAGTCTTCTGATAGTCGAGATCGGCCTTCATCGCGTCATGCAGATGCAGCATCAGATGGTCGTATTCGCTACGCGGCGACTTCGTGATGTGCAGCAGATTCATGAGCCACGCCGAACCGGGCATCTGCGTCTTGATGCCGGGCAGGAAGCGCTTGGCCATGTCCTCGAACGGTTCGCCGACACGCCACACGCGCGGCGATCCGTTCGGGTTGACATTCGTGAACACGCGCAGGATGCGCTCGCCGTAGTTCGGGCGCGACGGAAAAGCATCGACGTGCAGGCGGCTGTCGTCCTTGCGCCAGGATGTCTCGCGCGTTTCGACCTGATGCAGCCGCAGGCTCGTGGGCGCGACGCGCAGCTTGCCGTCGTATTCGGGAAAGAGGCCGTCGACGAGCGAGCGCGCATGATCCTGATAACGCTTGATGAGCGAGCGCACCGCCGATTGCATCACGCTATCGCCGAGCACGCCGTTCAACGCGCCGCCGTTGGGCGCGAGACTGATGTTCTTGCGTTTGGGGTCCGCGATCTTCGGATCGAGCAGCGCGAGTTCGCCGCCTTCGATCGGAAAACGCAGATTGGGGAAATACAGCACCTTGCCGTTTTCGACGCCGGCCAGGAGCGTCTCGCGCGGCACGGAGAGATTCTTTCCCTGCCAATCGCCAGACGCGACTTCGATAATTTGAGATTCCGTCATGTGTCTACGACCTTGAGTTGCAAGCGCACGGCGCAGCGCACGATGAAAACGCCACAGCACGCTACAGCAGGCCGAAGCCCGCGAGCGCGGTCTTGACTTCGGAAAGCGTCGGATGCCGGCTCGCGTCGCCGAGATTGACCACCTGCGGCGACCAGTAGCCGCCGGTGCGCCATGCGGTCGAGAAATTGTACAACTCGACGGTCGGGCGCTTCAGCGCCGCGGCAATATGCACCAAGCCCGTATCGACGCCGACGGTCGCGGCGGCGCCGTCGATCAGTCCGACCACCGCGGGCAGCGAGAGCTTCGGCGGCACGATCGCGGCCGCCCCGAATTCCTTCGCGAGCTTTTCGCTCGTCGCGCGTTCGGCCTCGCTGCCCCACGGCAACACGATCGATGCGCCGCGCGTGACGAGCGCCTGCCCGAGCTCGATCCATGCGGCTTCGGGCCATTGCTTGTCGGCGCGCGACGTGGCGTGCACGAACACGACATACGGCACCGGCAGATTCAGCCCGAGCTCGGAGACGGCGAGCGTCGCGCGCCGCGTGTCGAGGCCGAAGTCGATGTCGTCGGTCATCTGCGGCTTCGGCAGATCGAGCGCGGCCGCCACGAGTTGCCGCGTGCGCTCGACGACGTGGGTGCGCGGCTCGATCGGCACGCGGCGGTCGTAGAAGAAACGCACGGGCCATTCGTAGCCGGCGCCGTCGGTGCGATTGCCGAGCCCGACGAGCGGCCCGCGCGCCCAGCTCGCGACCCACGCGGTCTTGATAAGGCCCTGGCAGTCGATCACGAGATCGTATTTTTCGGCGGCGAGCTCGCGCTTGAACTTGCCGATCTCGCGCCAGTTCGCGGGCGACGTGAACGCCTTGCGCCAGCGCCTGAGCGAGAACGGGATCGCGCGACGGACGCCGTGCACCAGTTCGACGAGACCCGCGAAACTTTCCTCGACGAGCCAGTCGATCCGTGCATCGGGATAGCGGCGGCGGATGTCGGCGATAGCCGGCATGTTGTGAACGACGTCGCCGAGCGACGACACGCGGACGATCAGGATCTTTTGCACGCTGTGGAGGGAAAGGCGCGGACGGCGCGGCGCAGTGAGCAGGAAAGGGGAGATTTTAGAGCGTGTCGGGGGAGTTTGGCTAAGAAATGCTTGGCCGCTGGGGGCGGCGTGCGGGGGGACTGGGCTCTTCCGCCGGATCCCGTTTTGTTGTTGGTTTATTAGCGTTGCCCCTATGCGGGGCGGCAGTCACTTTCTTTGCTGCTGCAAAGAAAGTAACCAAAGAAAGCAGCTTGTTAGGCCCGCGGTCACACGCAGTTTGGCCATGCGTGCCAGCCGATCGTGGGCTGCCTAAGTGTCGCCCTCATAGGCCCGACCGGGCTTGGATCGCGCACGGTCTGACAAGCTAGTACTCAAAAGACGCTGGTTCAGCACCAAATAGCGCCGGCACAGC
>NZ_JALQDT010000027.1:0-118254 GCF_023631085.1 Caballeronia sp. INML1
GCGGGCTGGAGCCATTTCGTGCTGAACCGGTTTGTTGTGTGGCGCGAGGCGACAGACCGTGCGCGATCCAAGCCCGGCTGTTCCTTGAGGGCGACACTTAGGCAGCCCACGATCACATGGCAAGCATGGCCAAACTGCGTGTGACCGCGGGCGTCTCGAGCTGCTTTCTTTGGTTACTTTCTTTGCAGCAGCAAAGAAAGTGACTGCCGCCCCGCACAGGGGCAACGCTAATAAACCACAAAGAAAACGGGATCCGCCGGAAAAGCCCGAACATGTCAGGCACTACGAAGTGCAGGCCGCAGCCACTCGCAGTGCCATCCAAACCGGCGAAGCCATTCAAAACGGCAACTTGGCATCCGGCTTCTCAGCCAGAATCACACGACGAAAATCTTCCTGAATCCGCTTCAGGGCCGCGTCGTTGTCCGCCTCGAAACGCATCACGACGACCGGTGTCGTATTCGACGAGCGCGCGAGCCCGAACCCCTCCGGATATTCGACACGCAATCCGTCGATCGTCAGCACATCGTCCGCTCCGGTAAACTTCGCCGACTTCTGCAAACGCGCGATCAGCTCGAAGTTCTCGCCCTCTTCCAGCTTCAGTTGCAACTCCGGCGTCGACAGCGAATTCGGCAGATCGTTCAGCAGCTTGCTCGGATCCGCCACGCGCGACAGGATTTCGAGCATGCGCGCGCCGGTGTACAGACCATCGTCGAAGCCGTACCAGCGGTCCTTGAAGAACACGTGGCCGCTCATCTCACCCGCGAGCGGCGCGCCGGTTTCGCGCAGCTTCGCCTTCACGAGCGAATGGCCGGTCTTCCACATCACCGGCTCGCCGCCCTGCTCGCGCACCCACTTCGCCAGATTGCGCGTGCACTTCACGTCGAAGATGATCTGACCGCCCTTGTTGCGCGACAGCACTTCCTGCGCGAACAGCATCAACTGGCGATCCGGATAGATGACCTGCCCATCCTTCGTCACGACGCCGAGACGGTCGCCGTCGCCATCGAATGCGAAGCCGACTTCGGCATCCGTTTCCTTGAGCGCCTTGATCACGTCCTGAAGGTTTTCAGGATGCGCCGGGTCCGGGTGATGGTTCGGGAAGTTGCCGTCGATATCCGTGAACAACTCCACGAGTTCGCAGCCGAGCGCTTTGAACAGTTTCGGCGCGAGGCCGCCCGCGACGCCGTTGCCCGTATCGACGACGATCTTCATCGCGCGCACCGGCTTCACGTCCGACACGATGCGATCGAGATAGATTTGCGACACGTCGAACTCGGTGTACGTGCCTTCGCCCGTCGTGAAGTCGCTGTCGACGATGCGCTTGTACAAGCCCTGGATCTGCTCGCCGTAGATCGCGGCGCCGCGCAGCACCATCTTGAAGCCGTTGTAGTCGGGCGGATTGTGGCTGCCCGTCACGACGATGCACGAATCCACGCGACGCTCGCCCGAGGGCAAAGGCAGCGGCACGCTCGCCGCGAAATAACCGACGGGCGTCGGCACCATGCCGATATCGACGACATCGACGCCCGCCGCCCGCAGCCCGTCCGAGAGCGCACCAACAAGCTCGGGGCCGGAGAGGCGCCCGTCGCGTGCGACCACAACCGAGTCGCCGCCCTGCTTTTTGATCTCGCTGCCGAATGCCTGGCCGATGCTCTTCGCGACATCCTTGTCGACCGTCTTGCCGACGATGCCGCGGATGTCGTAGGCCTTGAAGATGGATTGGGATACTTGGCTCATGAGATGGCTACCTCTTCTCTATTAGTTGATGGTTTCTCGGCGATGCAGCCATGAGGGCATGCAGGTCGTGACGGGTGACGCGCCAGCGCAGCGGGCATGGCGCGTGAACGACTGCCAGATGACGTACGAATTCTGCCTATGCGTCTGTTAAATCAACACGAAAGAAACAATTGGAAGCAACTGGATGCAAAAGCCGAGCAGTGCGCGGGCCGTCCGCGGATCGCACTTATAATCGCTGTCTTTCGGCGCTCTCGTGGTTGCGCGCGGCGCTCACAGCCTGCGCGTTCATTCTAATCCAATGCTCAAACGCTCTTTCGCCTCGATGCCTTCGAATGAGGCGCGTCTGCGTGCAAACACACAAAACTTGACCGATCACGCGCGCTTCTTTCAAGGCGGTCAGGCTTGGGTAGCACGCCGCGTGCCCGTTTTTACGGCGGGAACGGCCGCATGAAGGCCCTGACGCGCTCCGGCAATCCGGACGTCGCCCGCGCGCTCGCCAATATCGTGTGGCTCGGGCTCGAGCGGCTCACGCAGATTGCAGTCGCCATCGTCATTGCGGGACTGCTCGCACGCTATCTCGGCCCCGGCGATTTCGGCAAATGGCAATACGCGAACACGCTCCTGCTCGTGATCGCGCCGATCACCTGGGTTTGCGGCGCCGAGATTCTCGTGCCGACGATCGTCAACCGCACGCCCGCCGAAGCCGGCGCGGTGCTCGGCAGCGCGTTCGTGCTGCGCATGGGCGTCTCGATCGCCGCGCTGATCCTGACGTGGATCTGGATCGCGGCGGGCGGCACCGATCCGATGGTCGGTCTGATGCTCGCCGGCCTCGCCGTCACGATGCTCTTTCGCGAGCCGTTCATCGGCGTTGTCAATTCGTGGCTGCAAAGTCTCACTTACAGCAAGCCACAACTCATCGCGAGCATGGCGGCGGCCGTCGTCAAGGCGGCGCTCGTGTTCGCGCTGGTGCGCGCGGCGGCCGCGCCGTCGAGCTTCGGCTGGCTCTGGGCGCTCGAAGCCGCGGCGATCAGCGCCGCGCTCGTCGTGTATTACATGCGCCGTCACGGCGGCACGCTCGGCTGGCGCTTCGACCGCGCACTGTTCAGACATTTCGCGAGCGCGGGCACGGTGTTCTGGCTCGGTCTCATCTGCATGTATCTGTTTCTCAAGCTCGACCGGCTGATGCTCGCGCATCGCGTGTCGTTCGCGGAACTCGGGCTCTACTCCGCCGCGCAGCAGTTGAACGAGAACTGGATCGCGCTCGCGCTGATGCTCTCGCAGACCATCGCGCCGGCGTTCGTCTATCGCGTGCAGGACACCGCGCGCCTCAGACGCAACCTCGTGCGCCTCTTCGCAATGACCGGCGCGCTGATGATCGCGGGCGCCGCCGTCCTCGATGCGCTCGCGGGCTTCATCATCGCGCGTGTGTTCGGGCCGAACTATGCGGGCGCCGCCTATATTTTCCGTTGGGCCGTATGGCTTTCCGTGCCGGCGGGCATCGAGGCGATCGGCAATCTCGTCGTGCTGAAATATCAGGCGAAGTACGTGCTGCTGTCGAAATGGCTGTTCGCGCTGGCGGTCGCGTTCGCGGTGAACTGGTTCACGATTCCCCGCATCGAAGGCTACGGCGCGCTGATCGGGCTCGCGGCGGGCTATGTCGCGGCGGCGTCGGTGAATTTCTATTACATCCGTTTCCGGCTGCGCGCATGAACGATCTATCCGATGTCGTCGTGCTGATGCCCGCGTTCAACGGCCAGGCCGAGGTCGAACGCACGCTCGCGTCGTTCAGGGAAGCGTCGACGGTGAACGCGCTGATCGTCGACGATGGCAGCACGCCGCCGATCGTCGCGCCCGTCATCGACGGCATGCGCATCGACATTCTGCGGATGCCGCAAAACGGCGGCATCGAGCGCGCGCTCGAAGCGGGCATCGCGGCGCTCGCAGCGCGCGGGGCACGCTATGCGGCGCGCATCGACGCGGGCGATCTGGCGACGCCCGGCCGTCTGGCGAAGCAGCGCGCGTACATGGAGGCACATCCGCGCGTCGCGGTGCTGGGCATGTGGACGCACGTCGTCTCGAGAGAAGGCGCGCCGCTTTTCGACCTGACGCCGCCGACCGAGCCCGCCGCGATCCGCCGCATGATGCTCGCGCGCACGTGCTTCACGCATCCGTCGCTGATGCTGCGTGTCAGCGCCGTGATCGAAGCGGGCAACTATCGCGCGCACTATCGCGCGGCGGAGGATCTCGATCTGATCCTGCGGCTCCTGCAGCGGCACGACGGCGCGAATCTGCCCGAGTTCGGTCTCTTCTACGAACTGAACGAAGGCGGGATCAGCGCGACGAAGCGGCGTGCGCAAGTGATGTCGACACTGCGCCTGCAACTGCGTCATTTGCGCGTGACGAATCCGCTCGACTGGGCGGGCATCGCGAAGAGCGCCGCGCATCTCGTGCTGCCGTATCGCGCGTTGCGCAGCCTGAAGGCGCGGTTGTTGAAGGCCACGCCTTCCGCGTGAAAATTTCAATGTTCAGTTCGCGCTACGTTCAGCGCTCTTTCCGGATGACGAAAGAAAAATCGAGTCTTCGCATCGCCCTCGTCTGCAACACGGCGTGGGCGATCTACACCTACCGGCAGGGCGTGCTGCGCATGCTGACCGCGCGCGGCGCGCAAGTGACGATCATCGCGCCGCGCGATCGCACCTTCGAGCCGCTCACGGAAATGGGCTGCCGCTGTGTCGAGCTGCCGGTCGCATCGAAGGGAACGGACCCGCGCCAGGACCTGAAGACGCTTGCCGCGCTCTATCGCGAATATCGCACGACGCGCCCGCACATCGTGTTTCACTACACCATCAAGCCGAACATCTACGGCACGCTCGCCGCGATGCTCGCGCGCGTCCCGTCGATCGCGGTGACGACCGGCCTCGGCTACGTCTTCATTCAGAAGAGCCGCACGGCGCAGGTTGCCAAGCTGCTGTACCGTTTCGCGTTCCGCTTCCCGCGCGAAGTGTGGTTCCTGAATCGAGACGATCACGAAGCCTTCCTGCACGAGAATCTGCTCGCGCATCCTGATCGCGCGCGGCGTCTGCACGGCGAAGGTGTCGATCTCGATGAGTTCGCGCTTCAGCCGCTGCCCGCGCGCGAGGACTTCGTTTTCATCCTGATCGGGCGGCTCCTGTGGGACAAAGGCGTGGCGGAATATGTCGAAGCCGCGCGCAGGATCCGCGCGAAATTCCCGCATGCGCGTTTTCAGTTGCTCGGGCCGGTCGGCGTCGACAATCCGAGCGCGATCAGCCGCACGGACGTCCAGAAGTGGGAAGCGGAGAATATCGTCGAATATCTGGGCGAAGCGAACGACGTGCGCCCGCTCGTGGCCGCGGCGGACTGCGTCGTGCTGCCCTCATATCGCGAAGGCGTGCCGCGCACGCTGATGGAAGCCTCGGCGATGGGCCGTCCGATCGTCGCCACCGATGTCCCCGGCTGCCGTGAGGTCGTCGAGCACGGGGTGAACGGTCTTCTCTGCGAGGTGAAGAGCGCCGACAGCCTGACCGAAGCGCTCGAACGCATGCTGACGCTCCCTTTGGACGAGCGCGAAGCGATGGCGCTGCGCGGCCGCGAAAAAGTCGCGCTCGAATTCGACGAAAAGAATGTTGTCGAGCGCTACAAGGGCACAATACATGCCATTACCGGCATTTCCCTCTGATTTCGAGTTTTTGGAGAACGCATGATGAATGGCAATCAGTCGCCGATAACTGGTGCGAAGGGCACGATTCTCGTCACGGGCGGCGCGGGGTTCATCGGTTCGCACACGTGTGTCGAACTGCTCGATGCGGGCTATGGCGTCGTGGTCGTCGACAATCTCGTCAATAGCCGCGCAGAGTCGTTAAAGCGTGTCGAGCGCATCACGGGAAAGCGCGTCGCATTCTACGAAGCCGACGCGCGCGACGAAGCCGCGCTCAATCGCATTTTCGACTCGCACGAGATCACCGGCGCGATTCACTTCGCGGCGCTCAAAGCCGTGGGCGAATCGGTGGCGAAGCCGGTCGAGTATTACAGCAACAACATCGGCAGCCTGCTCGCCGTGCTGAAGGTGATGAAGGAGCGCAACGTGCGCAACTTCGTGTTCAGTTCCTCCGCGACGGTCTACGGCATGCCGAAGAGCGTGCCGATCGACGAATCGTTTCCGCTTTCCGCGACCAATCCGTACGGCCAGTCGAAGCTCATCGCCGAACAGATCCTGCGCGATCTCGAAGTCTCCGATCCGTCGTGGCGCATCGCGACGCTGCGCTACTTCAATCCGGTCGGCGCGCATGAGAGCGGTCTGATCGGCGAAGACCCGGCGGGCATTCCGAACAACCTGATGCCGTATGTCGCGCAGGTGGCCGTCGGCAAGCTCGAGCGCCTGCGCGTGTTCGGCAGCGATTACGATACGCACGACGGCACCGGCGTGCGCGATTACATTCATGTCGTGGATCTGGCGCGCGGGCACATCGCGGCCATCGACGCGCTGAAGACGCTCGATCGCAGCTTCGTCGTGAATCTCGGCACGGGCCAGGGCTACAGCGTGCTCGATGTCGTCAAGGCGTTCGAGGCGGCGTCGGGCAAACCCGTGCCGTACGAGCTCGTGCCGCGCCGCCCGGGCGATATCGCCGCCTGCTACGCGGATCCGGCCGCCGCCGCGACGCTCATCGGCTGGCGCGCGGAGCATGGCATCGAACGCATGTGCGCGGATCACTGGCGCTGGCAGTCGCAAAACCCGAACGGGTTCGCGTAAAGTCTCGCTGCGCCCCGCGTCGTCGTTCCGAGCGCTGCGGGGCTGCTTCTCCCAACCGGTTCTATTTTCATGCTTAGTTTCGCGCTTGCTTTTCTGGTCTCGCTGCTCGTGACCTTGTTGATCGTGCGTTTCGCACACCTGCAGGAAGGCGTGCTCGGCGACACCGATCTCGCCGGCGTGCAGAAGTTTCACGCGCGTCCCGTGCCGCGCATCGGCGGCGTGGGCATCCTTTGCGGACTGACCGCATCGGCCGTGCAATTGCGATGGGGTTATCCGGCCGTGTCGGGCGGCATTCTCGGCATCGTCGCGTGCGGCCTGCCGGCGTTTCTCTCCGGGCTGATCGAAGACCTGACCAAGCGCGTCTCGCCGCTCGCCCGCCTCGTCTGCACGATGGCCGCCGCCGGCCTCGCCTACGCGTTCCTGAATATCGCGGTTACGCGCATCAGCGTGCCGCCGCTCGATTTCCTGCTGTCCTACGCGGTGATTTCCTGCGCGGTCACGGTGCTCGCCGTCGCGGCGCTCGCGAACGCCGTGAATATCATCGACGGCTTCAACGGCCTCGCGTCGATGGTCAGCTTCATGATGTTCGCGTCGCTCGCCTACGTGGCGTTCCAGGTGCACGATCCCGTCGTGCTGTCCGGCTCGCTCATCATGATGGGCGCTGTGATGGGCTTCTTCATCTGGAATTTTCCCGCCGGCCTGATCTTTCTCGGCGACGGCGGCGCGTACTTCGTCGGCTTCATGCTGGGCGAGCTATCCATCATGCTCGTGATGCGCAACCGCGATGTCTCCGCGTGGTATCCGGTGCTGCTCTTCATGTATCCGATCTTCGAAACGTGTTTCTCGATCTATCGCAAGAAGTTCATTCGCGGGATCTCGCCCGGCATTCCGGACGGCGTGCATCTGCATATGCTCGTCTACAAGCGCCTGATGCGCTGGGCCGTCGGCGTGAAGAACGCGCACGAACTCACGCGGCGCAACTCGCTTACGTCGCCGTATCTGTGGCTGCTGTGCCTCGTCGCGGTGATTCCCGCGACGCTCTTCTGGCGGCACACGGTGCATCTCTTCTGCTTCGTCGTCGTGTTCGCGGCGACGTATGTGTGGCTCTACATGAGCATCGTGCGCTTCAAGTCGCCGCGATGGCTCGTGTTTCGACGACCGCACACCGTGAAGAAGTGAACCGAACGCCGCCCTGCCCCGGGCGGCGTTTTCGTTTGCGGCGTCGATTACGTCAGATGCTTCTGGAAGAACGCGGCGGTGCGGCCGTTCGCAAGTTGCGCGGCCGCCGCATCGTAATGCACGCCCTTGTTGCGCGCGAACGCGTGATGACAGCCGGGATACGTGAACGCCTCGACGTTCGCGTGCCCTTGCACCGCCGCGAGCACGCGATTGCGGGCATCGGCGGGAATGAACTCGTCTTCTTCCGCGAGATGCAGCATGAGCGGCACCTTGATCTTGGGCAGCTCGCCGAGGTACTGGTCCGTGCCGCCGCCGTAATAGGAAACCGATGCATCGACATCGGTGCGCGCGGCCGTCAGAAAGGACAGCAATCCGCCGAGACAAAAGCCGACCGAACCGATTTTGCCTTTCACCTGCGAGAGCCCGCGCGCAGAGCCGATGGTCGCCGCGATGTCCTCGACGCCCGTGTTCACGTCGAACGCGTTGTAGTACTTCAGCGCCTGCTGCCACTCGGCTTCGGTCTTGTCGGTAAGCTCGACGTTCGGCTCGAGCCGCCAGAACAGGTCCGGACACAGCGCGACGTAGCCCTGGCGCGCGTACTCGTCGCACGTTTCGCGCATGTCGGCGTTGATGCCGAATATCTCCTGGATCACCACCACGGCGGGCGCGGGTGTCTGCGCGGGATAGGCGACGTAGGCGTCGAAATTGCCGTCGGGCGTGGAGATGCTGAGCCGGTCGGACATGGGAGTCTCCTGAGTGATGGTGTCGATCGAAAGCGCGCAAAGGTCCGCTCGAGCGTGCGCGTGGCCGATAGTCGAAGTGTGATTCGCGTGTGTGACGGTGAGACATGGGCGATCGGAGAAAGCCCCGCGCGTTGCGAAGATGCAATGGATGCACGCAGCGCAACGCGGCCCGCCTTGCGGCAAGAACCTATTTGATACGCGAAAATCGGCGCGCGCGCCAGCGTTGAATCGCGCGGTTTCGGCGTGCGAAGACGGTCTGCCTCGATACGGCAGCGCTCATCCCGGCGATGCTCGCGAGTCCCCGGATGAAATCGAATCGTATCGATCGATCGGGTTTCGCATGCGTGTCGCGCCGAACAGGCCCATGCCGTTTCCCTTCTGCGAGGGGTCGCTCGTTGTCGAGTGGCTTGCGCGGCCTGAACCGCACGTCCTCGTGGGCCTGCTTGCCCCGAAACCGGGGTTACCTCGTATCGGCGCGTGCACGCACATCGCACGTATTGAGTGGTCTCACGCCGGAACATGTCGCTTCCGGTGATTCAATCTTCGGTCCGGAAATAGGGGGCGATCCGCCAGAATCCCGTGCTTTGCGGACATGAACCCGACGCGCGCGCCGTCGCGGACCGTGGCGATGGAACGCGACGGACAAAGCGTGGTGCGGCGCACATGTGCGTCCGTCGTTTCGCGCCGAAGACTAGTCGCCTGACGCCGCTGCAACGGCGCGCGCGAACGGCCGCTGATATATTCGGCAAAAAAACGGGGTTCCGGGGGTCGTCATGCGCAACAAGTTCGCCGTCTTCTGGATATGGCTTTGCCTGCTTCCGCTCGCATTCGACTTAAAGGGCGTGGAGATGGCGAACAGGACGGTCGATATTCTGCTCACCGTGACGTCGATGGGCGCCGCCTGTGCGATTCTCCTGATCGCGCCGCGCTTCGCACGCCGTTCGCGCATGCGCGCGCTCGTGACCTCGCTGTTTCTGCTCACGATCTTCGGCAGCGTCGCGACGCAATTGCTGCAGGGTAACGAAGCAGGCAACTACGCCCGCGTGATCCTGCCGTTCCTGCTGATGCTGCTCGGCTATTTCGTCGGCTGCCGTCCGTGGGATGCGCAACGTATCGAGCAGATCGAGCGCGCGTTGACCGGCGCGATGATCGCATCGCTCGTGTTCAGCGTCGGCTTCGATATCGCGATATCCGATGGAACCGGGAACGTGAGCATTCACGCCGTCCCGGTTACGTTCCTCTGTCTGCAAGGGCTGCTGCTGCACGAGTTCGTCTTCGCGCAGCGCATCACGAAGTTCGCCGCGCTGATCTTTCTCGCGACGCTCGTCATCGAGATTCTGTGCGCCACGCCCAGCCTGCTCTTCGGCACGGTGCTGCTCATCGCCTACGCGACGTGGCTCGCCGCGCCTTCGATCCGCCTGTTCTTCACCACCGGCCTGCGCGCGGTCGTGATCCTCGGGCTGCTCGGCGCAATGGCGGCCGCATCGGCGACGTTCTTTCCGACCATCGCCCAGCAATGGGTGCAGTACATCCCGTTCGCGAAGGATGCGCCGCCCGCACGCGATCCGGTCGCGATCGCGCGTCTTGCTGAAATGAAGGATCAGGTCGATCAGACCACATCCTCGACGCTCTCGACGATGGTCGGCATGGGCTACGGACACGACTATCGCTATTCGCCTTCGTACTTGCCCGATCTTGCTGGCCTGATCAGCGAGAAGGATTTTTACGCGATCAGAAAGTGGGCGGCCGGCCGCGACTTCTGGGTCTATCAGTTCTTCGCGGGTGGTCTGCTGTTCGGCCTCGCGCTGCCGCTCGCCGTGCTGTGGGCGCTCTGGCGCGGCTCGATGGCCTACCGCGCGTGGCGGCATCGCGCGCCCGATGCGCCGCATCTGCCCGTGCTCGGGCGCGCGCTCTTCGTGCTCGCGGCGCTGCCCGCGACGTCGATCGGCGGCAATCCGCTCGGCGACCGCTTCTCGGGTGTCGTGTTCGGCGTCGCGCTCGGCCTCGTCGTCGCGTCGTATGCGCGCATCGCGCACACGATGCAGATCCGCGCCGCCGAAGCGGCGGGGCACCGGCCGCCGCCGCGGCCTCCGTGGTTCGGCACGCCGCCCGACCTGCGCCCGGCCGGCGAGCCGCTACCGGAGATCCTGCCTGCGAACCCGCCGCGCGCCTCCGGCACGCTGCCCGCGCGATAACGCGGTCACATTCACTGCGCGGGCAGATGCGTCCTCAGATACGGCGCGAAGCCGTTCTGCACGGAAATGATCTTTCTCGCGCAGTCGTCGAAATCGGAGCCTCGCGCGCGCTCGTCGCCATACATGCCCTTGCATTGCGCGAAGAGCGAGATGGTCGCGCCGTTGCCGTTCGCGATGCGCGTCGCCGAGAACACCGGCTTGCCGGTACCCGAAGGTATATCCGTTTCGATGGCGGCATCGTCGGCGCGTGTCAGGCGTTCCTTCGAATTCTGCTCGACGTAAGTCTTCGTCAGCTTCCAGGCCGCATCGCATTGCGCGGCGTCGCGGCACGCGACGGTCGCGTTGCGTTGCGCCGTATCGAGCGTCTGCTGCGAGAGCAGGAACGTACGTTCCTTCTGCTCCTCTTTTTCGACGGACGAGCAGGCGGTGAGGACAACCGAAGCGAGTGCGAGAGCGATGAGCTTTTTCACGGACGGACAGCCTAATAACCAGGTCGGACGGCGATTATAACGACGCCCGCTTTCGTCGCACGTAATACGCGGCTGCATTGCGTGCCGGCCGGCGTGAATGGCCGCTCGCGCAGGGTTTTTGGCGTTAGTGGCCGGCGGCGCGCAATATCCTGTGTTCATGCGTGCGCGGCTCGCCGCCAACGCACCCGACAAGCAAGCCCGGAGGAGACTCATGAAACATGCGCTACGCACGGCGCTTTTGTCGCTGACCATGACCGCTCTCGTGCCATCGGCCGTGCAGGCAGGCGATGCCGCGGATCCATCGGCGACGGACAAGCTGCTCGCGCAGCAGAACGGATATGTGGGTAATCCCGCGGGCGGCGCGCGGCTGCGTCCGAGCCGACCCAAGGCCGACGCCCGGGCGATGATGATGCCGAAAAGCGCGGCTGCGGCGCTCTATCCGGCGCCCGCGGGCCTGAATCCGCCAGCGGCGAATGCCGCGCGATCGCGCGACATCTACAAGTCGCCTTACTGAAGATCCGCAGGCCCGAGCGGGCTTTCACTCCGCGATGCTTTCGTAGCCGTAGTAGCCGGCGTACGTGCTGCCCATCAATATCTTCGATTGCGGAACGTCGGTGAGCAGAACGCCCTTCATGTGCACGCCGCCGTGATACAGGCGCTTCATCGTTTCGCCGATCTCCTGCACCTGATTCTTGCCGTGCCGCACGACGAGCAGGCTCGTGCCCGCGTGCCTGCCGACCACCGTCGCGTCGGTCACCGCGAGCACCGGCGGCGTGTCGATGACCACGAGATCGTAGTGCTGCTTCAGTTCGGCGAGCATTTCACCGAGGCGGTCGCTCGCAAGCAGCTCCGCCGGATGAGACGGCAGCGAGCCCTTCGGGATCAGATCGACGCCGGGCAGCACGTCGTGAAGGATCGTGCTCATCACGTCGGCGCCCATCAGCACGTCGGAAAGACCGGGCGAGTGGCGCACGCCGAAGTGCGAGTGAATGTCGCCGCGGCGCATGTCGGCGTCGATCAGCAGCACGCGCTTTCTCGTCGAGGCGACGAGCGTCGCGAGATTCGCCGACATGAACGACTTGCCCGCTTCCGGACGCGAGCCCGTCAGCATCACGACGTTGTTGCGCGCATCGGAAAGCTGCAATTGCAGCGACGTGCGCAGGCTGCGGATGCCTTCGACCGCCGCGTCTTCCGGCGCTTGCGCGGCGAGCACGTGCAGCCCCTCGCGGCGCATGCCGACCTGGCGCTGCAGACGAAGCTGCTGCGTGCTGCGCGGCACGATCGCGAAGACGCGCGTGCCCAGTTGCCGTTCGATGTCTTCCGGACGCTCGACGCCGCCAAACAGCGCCTTGCGGACGAATGCGACGATGATGCCGAGCACGAGTCCGATCGCCGCCGAGATCAGGATCACGAGCGCGCGTTTCGGACGCACGGGATCGTCGGCGACCTGTGCGAGGTAGACGATGCGCACGTTGCTCACCTGCCCCGCCTTCGCGATGCGCAGTTGCTGCACGCTGTTGAGCAGGTTCGTGTAGAGCTCGCTGTTCGCGCGCACGTCGCGCGTGTAGCGCAGCGCGGTCTGCTCGGTATCGGGCAGCGTCGACACGTTCTTGCCGAGGCGCGTCTGCGCGGCGGTGAGCGCGGCGATCTGCGCATCGAGCGCCTGGACCGACGGATGATTCGCCGTGAAGCGCAGCGACAGCTCCGCGCGCTGTTGCTGCAAGTCCGAGAGCTTCGTCTTGTTATCGACGATCTGTTGCAGCAGAAGCCGGCTTTCCTCGGAGAGATCCACCGACCCTTGCTTGTTGCGAAACGCGCTGTAGCGCTGCTCGGCTTCGTCGAGCTGCTTCTTCACGACCGGCAGTTGCTGTTCCAGAAACGCGAGCGTGTGCTCGGCTTCGGCCGAGCGCTTCTGCGCATCCTGCTCCACATAGCGGTTCGCGATGTTATTGACGATCGCGGCGATTTCCTTCGGATTACTACCTTCCAGAGACACGCCGATGATGCCCGATTGCAATGCGGTCTCCGCCACGGTGAGACGCTTTTGCAGACGGTCGATGGTCGTGAGCGTCGAGAAGCGCTGCAAGTCGAACTGCACGCCGGGCTTGCTCGTGAGCTTGTCGACCTTGAGCGTGATGGGGCCTTGCGGCGTCATGCCGGAGGCTTCCTGGCCGACATGGCCGGTGAGAATTCCCAGGCCGTCCGGGTCCTGCAACACGTATGCGCCGCGTTCACCGGCGACGAGCGTGAACTTTCTGTCGTAGAGCGTCTTCGGCGTGTCGAAGCGCGGCACGTCGATCTCTTCGTCGCCCCATGCAAAGCGCGACAGATATCCCGATGGAACCGGCTTGTTCAGCATCGAGAATACGTTGCCGACGAGCTTGCCGACGACCGGAAACGAACGCGGCGACGCGCTGATGTCGAGATGCATGCGCCGCACCGTGTCGTCGATGAAGAGGCGCGAGCGCAACAACTCGATCTGCGCGGCGGTGATGGATTTCGTATCGGTGAGCTGCGGCACGACGGCCTGCGCCGCATTGGCGCTGGCGCTCGGCTTGTTGCCGCTGGCCTCGTCGACCTGGATCATCGCGTCCGCCTTGTAGGTCGGCGGCGCGAGGTAGGCGTAGGCGGTTCCGAGCGCGACCACGGCGAGCATGACGAACGTCACGAGCTTCCAGTTGCGCATCACCGCGGCCAGATAATCGGACAGCCGCAACTCGTCGGCTGTCGATACGTCCGTATACCGCGTATCAAAGTTCATCGCCATGATCTCGCTCGGTTGTATTTTTTGAGTCGAACAATGATGCTCCGGCGCGCCCCCGCGCGCGCCGGTCAAACGCCTGCGGTCAATCCACTTACTTCGTCAGCACGGCCGCCGTCAGACCCGCGTTGATCGCCGGCAAGAGCAGGTTCAGCACGCGCGAGAAGCGGACGAGCCCGTTGTTGTCCACGTACACGACGTCATGCGGCTGCAGTTCGAAGTTGTTCGCGAGCAGCATCGATACCGGCGAACGCGCATCGAGCTTGTAGACCTCCGGGTTGTCCGTCTGGCCGTTGCGGATCACGTAAAGCTCGCGCGGGTCCGACGTTTCCGGATTGAAGCTGCCCGCCTGCGAGATCGCGTCCGAAAGCGTGAGCTTGCCGTTGCGCATCGGGATGACGGTGGCGGGCTTGGTCACTTCGCCCATCACGTAGACGCCGTTTTCGTCGCGCGAATCGACACGCAGCGCATCGCCCGGCCTGAGCATGATGTCCGACGGGCTGCGGCCCTTCGCCGTCATGCCGGCCATGTTGATGTTGTACGTGACGCCGTCGCGGATCAGCGTGACGCGGCTCTGGTCCGCCGTCGTCGCAAAGCCGCCCGCGCGCCCGATCGCCTCGGTGAGCGTCATCGGAATGTCGTTGATCTGTTGCGCGCCCGGCGTGCGCACGTCGCCGTCGATATACACCTGCGACGCGCGGAACGACGCGACGCGCACCGTCACCTGCGGTTTCACGAACACCTTCGAGAGCTCCGAGTACAGCTCGCGCTGAACCTGCGTCTCGGTCTTGCCCGCGACATGCAGCGGACGGGTCACGTACGGGAACTGCAGATTGCCGTCCGCATCGACGACGAAGCCGGGTGCGGCATCCGAGGTGCGCGTCTGCTGCGCAGGCTGGCCGAGTGCCGCGACGAGCTCGGGGTGATCCCACACCGTGATCTGCAGCACGTCGCCGACGCCCAGCTTGTACGGCGCCGGCTTGCCGTAGAGCGAAGCGTTCGGATCGGTCGCAGCCGAAGGCTGCGCGGTGCGCATCTTCTTCACGAGCGCGGCGTCGATCGTCGTGATCGGAATGTTGGTCGTGGTGGCCGGATCACCCTGATCGTTCGACGTCTCGACGAGCGCGGCCGGCTTTTCCATGTGCATGCCCGGCGCGAGCCCGCAACCCGTCAGGATCACGGAGATGGAAGCTGCCGCAGCCAGGCTCGTGAGGCGGAAGATACGCGACACGTTGGTGTTGGCGGCCATGGAGGTGGTGCCCGGTTGTTGTTGATTGTGCATAATGGTCGTCCCCTGCATCAGTAAGCGTTGGTGTGGCGTAGTCCCTTGAAGATCGTTGCGGCAATGATTCTCATATCGAGTCCGAACGACCAGTTACCCAGGTAGTACAAATCGTGAGCGACGCGTCCTTCCATCTTTTCGATCCGATCCGTTTCTCCACGAAAACCGTTGACCTGGGCCCAGCCGGTGATGCCTGGCTTGATCCGGTAACGATGGATGTACCCCGATACGACCTTCTGATACAGGTCGTCATGTTCAAGCGCGTGTGGACGCGGGCCCACGACCGACATGTCGCCACGCAGAACGTTGAAGAACTGCGGTAGCTCATCGAGGCTGGTGCGGCGCAGGAATGCCCCGACACGGGTCACGCGCGGATCGCCGCGCGTGGCCTGGCGGAGCACCCCGGCCTGTTCCGTGTGCATGCGCATCGAACGGAACTTGTAGATGGTGAAGACGCGGCCATCCGCGCCCTTGCGGCGTTGCCGGAAAAGCACGGGCCCGCGCGAAGTCAGCTTGATCGCGAGCGCGATGCAGATCAGCGCCGGCGAAACGGCGATGATCGCGCCGAGCGCGAACGCGCGGTCGAAGAGTTCCTTCTGCAACTGCGCGGACGCCGACAGCGGCGACGCGACCAGATTGATCGCGGGCTCGCCGAGGAGATCGGTCACGCCGCTTTCGAAGAGCGCAAGGCTGCGCACATCCGGAATGAAGCGCACATTGAGCAGATCGTCGCGGAATTCGTTCACGAAGCGCAGGATCGTGCGCTCTTCGGAAAGCGGCAGCGCAAGCCACACCTCGTGCACGTTCTGCGTGCGCACGAAGTTGACGAATTCGTCGAAGTCGTCGTACACCGGCAGGCGCGTGTTGAGCCGTGCCTTGGCCGGCGCCGCATTGAACGCGGCGCGCATGCGAAAGCCCGCGTCCGGCGAGCGCTCGATCTTGCGCAGGATCGAATCGCAATGCCTGCCGCAACCGACGATCGCCACCTGTTGAAGGTTCAGGCCGGCGTGGCGCATGTGCGCGAGGATCGCGTGCGTGATGAGACGCCCGGCGATCATGAGGCCGCCGGACATCGCGGTCCAGTAGGCGAACCAGAGGCGCGACACGTAGTCGAGTCGATGCAGGGAGAACATGAGCGCGAGCGCGCAGCCCTGCACGACGAGCCAGCCGAGCGAGACCTGGCACGCGAGCTGAAGCTTGCTGCGGCCGCGCCACGACTGGTAGACGCCGAAACCAGGAAAGAGCGCGAGCGAGAACGCCGCCGCGAATGCGACGAACGCCACCGAATAGGTGTGAGCCTCGATGTACTCGAACCTGATTTGCGACGCCACTGCCGCGCCGCCGACGATCATCACGACGTCGAACAGGCGCGCGAGCAATCCCTGTAAATCGCGCATGTTGTTTTCCCCGAACGCAATCAGCCCTTAACCGCCCTCTTCAGTCTCCTCCTCGCGTCGCGCCCGTCTTTGTCGAATGAAAGCCGTTGCAAAGAAGTCGGTCGCATCAACCCGTCATGCCATCGCCCGCCGAGCGCTCAATGGCGCCCGTAGGTGTCGTCGAAGCGCACGATGTCGTCTTCGCCGAGATAGCTCCCCGACTGCACCTCGATGATCTCGAGCGGCACCTTGCCCGGGTTCTCCAGACGGTGCCGCACACCGAGCGGAATGAACGTCGATTCGTTCTCGCTCAGCAAAAACTGCTCTTCACCGCGCGTCACGAGCGCCGTGCCGCACACGACGATCCAGTGCTCCGCGCGATGGTGATGCATCTGCAACGACAGCTTCGAACCCGGCGACACCACGATGCGCTTCACCTGAAAGCGCTCGCCGTGCTCGATCGAATCGTAGAAGCCCCACGGACGGCGCACCTTGCGATGCGTGTCCGCTTCGGGCGCATGCTGCTCGCGGATGCGCGCAACGAGCCCCTTGATGTCCTGCACGCGCGAACGGTCGGCGACGAGCACGGCGTCGTCCGTCTCGACGACGATCACGTTGGTCGTGCCGACACACGCGACGAGCCGTCCGCCTTCGGAGCGCGCATAGCTCGATGTCGCGCCTTCGAACACGACACGGCCGCTCGCGACGTTGCCGGACTCGTCCTTGTCCATCGCGTCCCACACGGCGTCCCACGAGCCGAGATCCGACCAGCCCGCGACGAGCGGCACGACGATGCCGTCGCACGGCTTCGTCGGCGTGCCGATGTGTTCCATCACGGCATAGTCGATCGAGTCGGACGGCGCGCGGCCGAATTGCGCGGCCTGCGGACGGAAGAACTTGCCGTCGTCCTCGCCTTCCTTCGCCGCGGCCGAGCAAGCCGCGTACATATCGGCGTTGAGCTTCCCGAGTGCCGCGAGCCACACGCTCGCGCGCACGATGAAGATGCCGCTGTTCCACCAGTACGTGCCCGCCGCGACATATTGAGCGGCGAGTTCGGCCGCGGGCTTCTCGACGAAGCGATCGATCTCGTGCGCGCCATCGTCGAGCGCGTCGCCCAGACGGATGTAGCCGAAGCCGGTGTCGGGGCGCGTCGGCGGAATGCCGAGCGTCGCGATCACGCCGCGCTCCGCATGCTCCGCCGCGATCGCGATCGCGCGATGCAGCGCGGGAATGTCGGCGATTGAGTGATCGGCCGGCATCGCGACCATGATCGCGTCCTCGCCGTCCTTCACCGCGGCGAGCGCCGCGAGCGTGAGCGCGGGCGCGGTGTCGCGGCGCGCCGGCTCGACGATGATGCGTGCGTCGACGCCGCTTTCGCGCGTCTGCTCTTCGGTCGTGAAACGATGCTCCTCGCCGCACACGATGATCGGCTCGCCATCCACCCTGAAGTCGCCCGCGAAGCCTTTCAGCCGCGAAACCGTGGCCTGCAACAACGAGTCGTGACCGATGACGCCGATCAGCTGCTTCGGGAACTGTTCACGCGACATCGGCCACAGGCGCGTGCCCGAGCCGCCGGCGAGGATCACAGGAACGAGGCGGCGGCACGGCCCGGCCAGTCCGGCCAGGCTCGCCTCGACACCCGCTGCTCCCTGCTCCACCTCGCCCTTCGTGCGTGCTTCATTCGTCATAGAGGACTCTCCTCCCTGCAAATTCGTTCGAACGGCAATGCCGTCCGGGAAATGATTAAGTGCCGGACCGATCGGGTCCGGCCAAACATCCGACGCTTTACGCCATAGTCGGCGTCAGCGCGGCCCACGTCACACTTCGCGCGGGTCAGCCGTTCGCCTCGCGCCTGCTCTGCATCCGGTATTCCGTCGGAGAGATCAGAAGACGCTTGCGGAAAATCTTCGCGAGCCTGTCGCCGTTGCCCATGCCGCTTCTGCGCGCAATCTTGTCGACCGGCAGTTCCGAATCCGTCAGAAGCGCGCAGGTCACGGCGAGGCGCGCCTGCAGCAAATAATCGGATGGCGTGATGCCCATCTCGATCTTGAAGCGGCGCAAAAAGTTGCGCTCGCTCATCGCGGCCACCTGCGCCGCATCGACGACCGAAATCGGCCGTTCGCAGTTGTCCTGCAGCCAGCGCGCCGCCGCTCGGATCTTGTCGCCCGCGGACGCCGCGCCGCTGTCGCCGAGAATCGACACGAGCTTCGCGGCGGAGCCGGGCATCAGGCGCTCGGCGACGCTGCGTGACACGTCGATGCCCAGGTCGCGCTTCACGATCAGGAGCGCGCCCTTCATGGATTCGTAGCGGTCGCCCGCGTCGCCCTGCTGCTCGTCGCGCACGAGATGCATGGCGTTGCCCAAGCGCGCCTGCGCGTCCTGCGCCTGGCCGATGCCCGCCGCGTCGAGCACCTTGCGGCCCTCGGAAATGGCGCGCACGACCGTCGTCTTGGACTGCACGCGGCGCAGCCATTCGATGATGCGATCGTCCTTCGCGGCGTCGTCGGCGCCGCGGCCGCCCGCGACGAAGAGCGCATCGAAGCCGCCGTAATGACGCGCGTCCAGGCCGTCCGTCCACACGCGCACCGACGACGAGCACGCCACGTTGCCGCCCTCGACAGACAGGAACCGCACGTCATAGCTGCAGTCCGGCCGGGACTTCACCGACGCGAACTCGTTCGCCATGTGGAAGACCTCCGCGACGATCCCCGCGCCGAGCAGGGAAAAACCGTCGAACAGCAGGATCGCGATCTGGCGGACCTCGGTCTGCGACGTTTTCGTCGCGGGAGGCGTCCAACCCATGACGGCGGGTTCTAGAGTGGCGTAAGGCATGGTCATCCTCTGCAGCTTTGCATCCTGGAAGGCGCGGAAGAGTTTCTCGGCCATTGCGGCGCATCAATGGACTTTCCCGAACTTCGCCGGGTTGCCGTGACCGATTGGAACGAAGTGTTGGCGGAATCGATCCGCTGGCTTGAATAATAAGCAGACAATCTTTTTTGCGCTCTAGATTTTCGCGCTTAAACCACAGAATCTGTTCCGATGTGAGGCTGAGCGCACATTGAAATCCCTCCCCAAATTCTGGAACGCCGTTTTCAAAGCGGTGATTATCACAATTCATTCGTCATACAAAGGCTGACGGCAGCCTAGTGGAATCCGGTTGACGCGCCGCCAGATCGGACAGGTGCGCGCGCCCCATAGCACGGGCGGCGGCTCTGCGCGGTTTGGCGGCAAGCCGGACAACATGTCAGATCAAATAAATTGATTCAATTTTGAAACATCGAATGGCGAAAAAGCGGACGTTCGTACTGCGGGGAATCGGAAAATTTTGGATTTTCCGTTACATTTCGGAACCGGATGTAATAGGCATTTGACACGCCGGTTTAAAAGTAGGATTTGATCACCTATTAACTACCACGGATTAATCATTAATCGGGAGACTGACAATCGAGCCATTTTCAATTAAACAACTGGGTTTTATTGAATGGCGTAATGCGGTATTTTCATATGACGTTGGATGTTGCGCCGCAATAAGCGGATCGCAGCGCCGAAGCTGCATGGGCGCGGGACACGGGGCGCTCTCCGCTACGGCGTCTGATGGTGTTTTGCGGCGGCGCACGCGGCGACACGATTTTCGAATCGTCCAATCAAACCTTTGCACGCTTGGCGCGGGTGCCGCTCAATTCGCGCGCACGTACGCAAATCGCGCGGCGGGATTTTTGCGCGCGGCGAACGCGTGCGGATCGGTCAAGTTTGCCGTCCGTGTACGGGCCTGTGACGACCGAATTCGTCAGCCTTGCTTGTTTCACTCATGAGAATCGATCCGAAGATGTGCACCGTCGCTACACGCCGACGCCCCCGTCGCGTCTTTCGGACGAAGCACGTCGGCGCGTGCGCGTACGCACGGTCATGCGATGGCGCAGGCATCATCGTTTGCGCTGTGCCGGGCGTGCACTTTCACCGGCGCTTGCCTCGCGCACGACGATCGCAAACACGGAGCAACGATGCTGAGCAACGCGGACTTCCTGACGGTGGTGCGGCTCACGCCGCTCGTGGCGATCGATCTGATCGTCACCGACGGCAACCGGCGCATTCTCCTCGGACATCGGCGCAACCGGCCTGCGCAAGGCACGTGGTTCGTGCCGGGCGGGCGCATCACCAAGAACGAATCGCTCGACGCCGCGTTCAAGCGCATCGTCCACAACGAGCTCGGCGTCGCGAGCGCGCAGCGATCGGCCGCGCGTTTCTTCGGCGTGTACGAGCATCTGTACGACGACAACTTCGCGGGCGCCGAGGACATCGGCACGCATTACATCGTGCTCGCGTATTCGATGACCCTGAGCGGCAAAGTACCGATCGGCCGCTTCGACCAGCACAGCGACTATCGATGGCTCATGCCCGACGAGATACTCGCGCGCGACGACGTGCACGAGTACACCAAGGCGTATTTCCGCTGAGCCGGCAAAGCACGCGCCGAAGGACAAACGGCGCGCATTGCTGCGCGCCGCCCACCCTTTCCGCCAAGAAATTTCGATCCGGTCGCGTCACTTCTCGTCGAAGACGCATCGCCCGATTCCGTCACACGACTGGATGGATGTGAGCCTATTCCTCGCGTACCGAGATCATCTGCCAACAGTTCGTCAATTTCGGACTTGGGGCGCGGCGACTGTTGGGCGCCGCGTATAGTGCGACCCATGTAAGCTCACTTTCCCGCTACTTACGTTCCTTCATGGACCGGACCCGCACAAGGCGTGACAACGCCGGCCCGGTCCGCACAGGGGAGAAGTCGATGGTGTACGCCAATGGTACGGGCAGGCTTCAGGTCGTGCGCGCCGTCGCGCCCGACACGCCGCCCGCCGATATGGCCAGCGCGGCAAAACGGATCGGCATTCTGATCTTCGAGGATTTTTCGCTCGTCGAAGTCAGTTCGATCTCCGAGGTCTTCTCGGTCGCGAATCAGGTTCGCATGCCCGCCGAAGCCGGCGAGCGCGCCGAAGCGCCGAACTATTCGCTGCGCTTCGTATCGAGCGAAGGCGGCAGCGTGGCGAGCAGTTGCTCGATGCGCATCTGGACAGAAGGGCTCGAAACGCGCTGGATGAACGAGTGCGACGCGCTTTTCATCGCGGGCGGCGTGGGTGCGCGCCATGCGCGAAACGACGCCGTGCTGAGAAAGCGGCTCGGCCGCGTGGCGCCGAAGATCCCGTTCATCAAGGCGATCGGCGAGGGCGCGCACATTCTCGCCGCGGCCAATCTCAGCGTGCAGAACCGCTCGCTCGATTTCACCGGAGGGCCCGAGCGCAGCGCGCGGCCATCCATGTTGTCGAACCCGCTTTTCATCGCCGAGCAGACGCTCACGCTCGACGATCCGAAAGGGCCGATCGCAGCGGCGCTGTCGATCATCAAGCGCGATCACGGCGCCGCGCTCGCGCGTGAAGTCTCGGAGCGCTCGATTCCCGGCGCATGGCAAAAGCTCGCCACGGTGCTCGACGATACCGAAGCCGGCGGCGTACGCCAGAAGATCGACGCGGCCGCGCGCTGGATTCGCGAGAATTACGTGCGGCCGATCTCGATCGCCGACGCCGCACGCGTCGCCGCGATGAGCGAGCGCAATTTCCTGCGCCGCTTCAAGGCGCAGATCGGGCTCACGCCATCGGAATACCTGCTGCGTGCCCGGCTCGATGCGAGCTGCATGTTGCTCGCCGCGACCGACTTGCCGATCGACAAGATCGCACGGCGCTGCGGCGCGGGCAGCGGCGATGGCCTCGCCAAGATCTTCCGCAAGCGACTGTCGATTTCGCCGACCGAATACCGCATGGCCGGCCGCCGAAAGCTGGGCGACACTTCATAACGGCGTCGGTCGAGCCCGCGAGCCTGCCCATAACGGATACGCATGGAATCACAGGTACTCTGGACGCTTTCGAATCTGGGCGATGCAGCCTTCATGCTTCCGCTCGCGCTCGTCTGCGCGCTGTGGCTGCGCACCGTGGACGCGCGTCTCGCGTTGCGCTGGGCGATCCTGCTCGCGATCGGCATGGGGCTCGTCGGTCTCTCGAAGATGCTGTATGCCGGGTGCGGCCTCGAAATCGCCGCCATCCAGTTGCGCATGATCAGCGGTCATACGATGCTCGCCGCATCGATCTATACGGTCGCGGGCGGACTGCTGTTCAGCGGCCTAGGCGGCGGCTGGCATCGGCTGGGCGCGGCGGGCGGCCTTGCGCTCGCAGCGGCGATCGGCGCGAGCCGCGTCATGCAGGACGCGCATACGCCCGCGGAAGTCGTCGCGGGCTGGGTGCTCGGCGCGGTCATCGCCGCCCTCTTCCTCATGCGCGTTTTCGACCGGCCGCGCAAGATGCCGCGCGCGCTCGTCGCGGGTTGCGGACTGCTTGCCGTATCGTCGATCGCTTACGGCCATCACGCGCCGTTTCAGCGGATGATCGAACACTACTCGTGGTGGCTTTGTCAGGGCTCCGGGCTTTAGATTCACCACCCGCCCGGTGAAGGCGCGCGCAGAGGCGATCCCAAGTATGATCGTCGCTTTAAAAGTCACGCTCTTCTTTCGCGCGCGCCCCCAAGAGGCGCGCGTTCACGTTTCCGGAACCCGAGCATGGACCGCTTTCTCGCAATGAAAGTCTTCGCGCGGGTCGTCGAGGCGGGCAGTTTCTCGAAAGCCGCCGACGCCCTGCGCCTGCCTCCCGCGAGCGTCTCACGCACGCTTCAGGCACTCGAAGCGCATCTCGGCGCACGCCTCATCAATCGCACGACGCGCAGCATCAGCATCACCGAGGACGGCGAAGCCTATTACGAGCGCTGCGTACGCGTGCTGGGCGAAGTGGACGACATGGAAGCGTCGCTCTCGCATTCGAAGCTCAGTCCCAAGGGCAACGTCAAAGTGAGCCTGCCGCAGGTGATGGCGAAGAACACGATCATTCCCGCGCTGCCGGATTTTTTCGCGGCGTATCCGGATATCGGCGTGGAGCTGCTGCTCACGGACCGGCAAGTGGATCTCGTCGAGGAAGCGGTCGATTGCGTCGTGCGCGTGGGCGCGGTCGGCGACGTCGGGCTCGTCGCGAAACGCATCGGCGCTTATAAGCAGATCACGTGCGCGTCGCCGGGATATATCGAGAAGCACGGCGAGCCGGCGTCGCTCGACGACCTCGACCAGCACCTCGCCGTCGGCTATGTGCTCAACAACTCGGGGCGCGTGCGCAATTGGGAATTCGTCGTCGATGGCGAAACGCGCATCGTCCCGATGAAGCACAAGATTGCCGTGAACGACGGCGATTCGTATATCGCAGCGGGCGTGACGGGACTCGGCCTGATTCAGAGTTCGAGCTATACGCTCGATCCGCTCATCAGAAGCGGCGCGCTCAGGGAAGTGCTGAGCGCGTATCCGTCGTATCCGCGTGTGGTGTCGGTGCTGTATGCGGCCAATCGGCATCAGCCGCGCCGCGTGCGCGTGTTCATCGACTGGGTTGCGCAGCTGTATGGACGGCTGCCGTCGTTTCAGGTCAACGGCTCGCCGGGCTGAGCGATGCCTCGCGCGCAAAAGGCATCGCGCGCCAGTCGTAGTCGCGATACGCGCGTTCGATAGCGTCCAGGTCCGCGGGCCGCGCGCTCGCATGAATGCCTTGCAGATGCGGCAACGCGAATTCGACCGCGACGCAGTTCGTGTAATCGCGCGCGCGCATGAAGGCGGGAATCGTCGTGAAGAAGGCGGTCGTCGGAACGTCGAAGCCGGCCGCGATGTGCAGCGCCGCCGTGTCCGCCGTGACCAGATAGCGCGCATGCCCGATCCACGCGAGAAAATCGTCCGTATCGATGCAAAGCGGCGCAATGTCGCGATAGCGCGGATGATCCACCGCGCCGAAGCCGAGCACCGGCATGCCGGTTTCGTCCGCGAGGCGCGCGACGATACGCGCGCGCATCGACGCGGGAATGCTGCGCACCGGCGTGCTCGCGTCCGGGCAGAACAGCGCGTAGGGCGCGCGCTCGATGGCGGCGAGCGGCACATCGGCGAGCCATCGATTGCGCTTGTCGCCGGCGGCGATGCTGTCGGGCGCGATGCCCATCGCCCAGAGGAAGAAGTCGATCATCGGCATCGAAGCGAAACGCGGCCAGAAAAGCTGATTGCCGATGTCGATCTTCGGTTCATCGGCAGGCAGGCTCGCGAGCGGCACGGGTAAATCGATCAGATCGGCAAGGCGCGGCGCGGCGAGCGCGTAGAGACGCTGCACGTGACGTGGCGCGCGGGCCGGTCGATAGATCGTGAACCGAAGATGCGGATGAAGGCGTTTCACCGCGGATAGCGCCGAAAGCCCGATGATCGAATCGCCGAGCGTGACGCCGAACGCGTTGACGAGATGCACGCGGCTCGCTTGCGCGTAGTCAGCGTCGAAGGGGGCGCGGCCCGCGTTCAGGATATCGGCGGGCAAGGCGGAAAAACCGGAGGCATCGGCGTGCGCAACTTCGAGATCGTACGGTGCGACGATCTCGCCGCCCGGCGACAACAGCGAGCCCGCGTGGGTCAGCGCATGAACATCGTCGAGCGTCGTCGTCATGCGTCGACCGTCCGCGTCAGCCCGCCGCGCCGCGCTCGCGCGCCGTCTGCACGGCCGCGACGCTCTGCAGGACGGGCAGCGTCGCCGTCTGATATTCCGGCACCCAGCGGCGCAGGTCGCGGCGCACCTCTTCGTCGGAAAGCACGCGATGCTGCATGAGCCAGGGCAGCAACTCGTCGATGAAATCGTTCGGCACGCCCCGCGCCTGCGCGATGCGCAGTTTCGGATGCGGCGTGCGCGTGGTGGTTTCGTCGTCGGCGAGCAGTTCCTCGTAGAGCTTCTCGCCGGGGCGCAGGCCCGTGAAGACGATGCGGATCTGCTCTTCCGAAAAGCCGTAGAGACGAATCAGGTCGCGCGCGAGATCGACGATCTTCACGGGCTGGCCCATGTCGAGGATAAAAATTTCGCCGCCGCGCCCCATGCTCGACGCCTGCAACACGAGCTGCGCGGCTTCCGGAATCGTCATGAAGAAGCGCGTGATTTCCGGATGCGTGACGGTCACCGGCCCGCCTTTCGAAATCTGCTGCTGGAACTTCGGGATCACGCTGCCCGCGCTGCCGAGCACGTTGCCAAAGCGCACCGTCTCGAACTGCGTGTGCGGCGCGGATTGCTGCAACGCCTGGCACGACATTTCGGCGAGACGCTTGGAGGCGCCCATCACGTTGGTCGGGTTGACCGCCTTGTCCGTGGAAATCAGGACGAAATGGCGCACGTCGTGGCGTATCGCCGCGCGCGCGACGCGCAGCGTGCCGAGCACGTTGTTTCGCACCGCCTGCCATGCGTTCTGCTCTTCCATCAGCGGGACGTGCTTGTAGGCGGCTGCATGGAAGACGATGTGCGGCGTGAAGCGTCCCATCGTCTGATCGAGCAGCAGCGAGTCCTTCGCATCGCCGACGACCGGAATCACCGAGCACTCCGGAAACCGCTCGTGCAGTTCCTCGATCAGGCGATACATCGCGTACTCGGAAAGGTCGTAGGCGACCAGTTGCGCCGGCGAGAAACGCAGAATCTGACGGCACAGTTCCGAGCCGATCGAGCCGCCCGCGCCCGTCACCATCACGACGCGCCCGTGCAGCAGTTGCTCGACGTGCGGCATGTCGATCTTCACCGGCTCGCGGCCGAGCAGGTCTTCCAAGTCGATCTGCCGCACGCGCGACAGGAAATTCTGGCCTTGCGTGAGCGGCGTGAGCGCGGGCAGCACCATTACCTTCACGCCGGCGCGCACGCACAACGTGGCAACGCGCCGCTGCTCCTCGACCGACGCCGACGGAATCGCGATGATCACGTAGTCGACCTTCAACTGTTCGGCAACGCGCGACAGATCGCCGAACGAGCCGAGCACCTTGTGTCCGAGCACTTCGCGGCCCTGCTTGCCGGGATCGTCGTCGAGCAGGCCGACGAGGCGCCATTCGCTCGAACGCGCCAGCTCGCGCACGAGCATCGCGCCCGCCGTGCCCGCGCCGAGCACGATCACCGGCTTGCCCTGTCCGACGAGGCCGCCGTACAGGTAGAACTCCTTGCTCGCGCGATAGAGTGCGCGCGCGCCGCCCATCGCCAGGAAGAGCAGGAGCGGAGAAACGATGAGCACCGAGCGGGGAATGATCGGCGTCGGCTGCGACATCACGGCGCCCACCATCACGATGAGCGCGCCCACGACGATGGATTTCGAAATGCGCATGAGGTCGGGCAGGCTCGCGAACACCCACATGCCGCGATACAGCCCGAAGACGCGGAAGACGACGGCGTAGACCGGTACGACCCAGATGAGCGCCGCGAGCGCGCCATGACGGAAGTCATGCGGCACGGCGCCGTTGAAGCGCAGCAGATAAGCGATGAGCCAGGATCCGACGACGGCCACGAGATCGAAGCCGAACGCGCCCGCCGATAGCCATGTAGCTTTTATTCGATTCATCAGCATGGACCCTCAAGATTGGTCGGAATGGCGCGTCGCATGACGCCGCCAACGCGCGTCGACCACCGCGCCCGCTGCCACAACCACGACTGCCCAGCCCGCAACTGCCGCCCACTGCCCCGCGAGAGAAAACCGCAGCGCCCCATTCGCGAGCATTATGCCCGCCAGCATGAACAGATACCACGTGAGCGCGGTGCGCGCGTGCCCCATTCCAAGGCGCACCATGCGCTGATAGTAATGCTCGCGGTGGGCCTGCCAGAATTTTTCGCCGCGCGCGAGGCGGCGCAACAAGGTGACCGTGGCATCCGCGATGAAAGGCGAAAACACGAGCGCCGGAAACCAGACCGGCCACGCGCCCCGTTGCCAGCCCCAATAGCCGAGCGCGCCCGCGAGAAACCCCAAGGGAATAGACCCGGCATCGCCGAGAAAAATCCGGGCCGGATGGAAATTGAGGGTCAGAAATCCGGCCGCCGCGCCCGCGATGGCCAGGCTCGCGAGGCCGAGATCGGCTTGCGGCGCGGGTCCGGCGAGTGCCGCGAGCGCGTAACCGCCGAAGCCGAATAGCGCCATGCCGCCGGCGAGCCCGTCCGAACCGTCCATGAAGTTGTACAGATTGACGAGCCACAGCATCAGAAAGCCGACCAGCGCGAGCGCCCACCACGGCACGTCCGCCGGATGCACGACGATGACGAGCGCCACCGCGACGATATGCGCCGCGAAGCGCACGCGCGCGGGCAGGCCGCGGCGATCATCGATTTGCGATACGGCGGCGAGGAAGACGGCGCACGCTGCGACGAGCCACATCGACGGTGCCGCGACCAGAAGTGCGATCACCGCGACCGGCACGATGCCCCATCCGCCGACGCGCGGCGTGGGCCGTTCGTGCAGCGAGCGTTCGTTGGGAATATCGGTGGCGAGACGCCACGCGAGGCCGGTGTGGATGAGCGTACGGAGAATCAGCGCGCACGCGGCGAGCGCCAGTACCGCAACGGACACCGCGGCCAGCAGCGGCGAAGCTTCAAAATACGAATGCAGCATGCAATGTTATGAGTTGTCGAAAACGAGGCCTGGTCGTCCCGGCAGTTCTTCGCTCGGGAAAAACCCGAAAGCATACGCGAACGCTCGCCGCATTTAGTTTAAATATCTGACGAACAAGGAAAAATTGCGCTGACTGAAGCTGTCAGGAACCTTGCAATGCCGGTGTGGAAGCAGCGCGTATTTTAACGTTCGCGACCGGCGGTTTCGGCCGGCGCGAAGCGTTCATTGCCCGCGCGTCGAGCGAAACCACGCGGCCGTGGCGGCCAGACCTTCATCGAGAGATTGCGGCGCCTGCCAGCCGAGCGCGTCGCGGATACGGTGCGAATCGACCCGCAGGCTGCCAGTCAGCCGGTCGATCTGCGCGGTCTTTCCGGCAACGCGAGCGAGGCCGCGCAGCAGTCCGGCCGGAACCGGCACGAGCCGCGCGGGCCTGCCGAGATGCGCGCCGAGCTTGCGCGCGAGTTCGGCGACGCTCGGATCGTAGCCGTCGGTGACATGGAACAGGCGTCCCGCGGCGGCGGGATTGAGCGCGCATTCGATCGTCGCGCTCGCCAGATTGTCGACGGAGACGAGACTGCGACGCGCATCGATTGCACCGAGCGGCAACGGGATGCCGCGCGCGATGGCGCGCATCATCGCCAGAAAATTGGCGCGCACGCCGGGACCGTAGACGAGGGGCGGCCGCA
The DNA here is from genome assembly GCF_023631085.1 of Caballeronia sp. INML1. Classification (NCBI taxonomy): domain Bacteria; kingdom Pseudomonadati; phylum Pseudomonadota; class Betaproteobacteria; order Burkholderiales; family Burkholderiaceae; genus Caballeronia; species Caballeronia sp. INML1. Next base: position 28,703 of record NZ_JALQDT010000027.1, read on the forward strand.
CGATCGCGATCTCGAGCCCCGTGCGGCTGCCGAATTCGAGCAGTTTCACTTCGGCTTCGGCTTTCGAGACGCCGTAGGCATCGGGCGGACTGCGCGTGTCGTCTTCGGTGAACGGGCGGCCCGGGTCGCTTTCGCCGAGCGCCTTGATGCTGCTCATCAGGACGAAGCGCGCGACGCCGGCGCGGCGCGCGGCTTCGGCGGCGGCGAGCGTGCCGTCGACGTTGATCGCGCGGTACGCGTTCAGCAGCGCCTCGGAGGTCTTTTGCGCGGCGGCGTCGGTCATCACATGGACGCGCGCGGCGAGATGGATCACCGCGTCGCAGCCTGCAAAGGCGTCGGGCGCGATCGAGTCGAGGCCGTCTATATGCCGTACATCGACGCCCGGTTCGCACTGCGCGTCATGCCGCACGAGCCCGGTCGCGCGGATGCCGCGCGCGAGCAGCGCCCGGCTCACCGCGCGGCCGACGAAGCCGTTGGCGCCGGTGATCGCGATGCGTCGGCCGGTTTCGCTCATAGCCATCTCCAGCCGAAGCGGTTGAAGAACCGGTACGCCGACGTGACGAAGAGCTTGATATGCACCGAGCCCTTCTTCGCCGCGCCGCCGCCGTGATGCAGGATGCGCACCGACGGCACATACGCGATGCGCGCGACCCGGCGCGTGCGCAGGCTCAGATCGTAGTCTTCGAAATACAGGAAATAGCGCGGATCGAAGCCGCCGAGCGACTTGAGCACGTCGCTTCTGAAGAGCATGAAACAGCCGCTCACGATCGGCGGGTCCCACACGATGTTGTTCTCGCCGATGACGTCGCGCATCTCGTAGCGCGCGAGGCGGCGCGCGAACGGTTTGCGCAGCGCGGAGGGCAGAAAGCCGCGCACGAAGAGATCGAGCACCGTCGGATAGCGGCGGCAGAGAAACTGCTGACGGCCGTCGTCTCCGCCGATCCACGGCGCGAGCAGCCCCGTTTCCGGCGAGTCGCGCAAAAACGCGAGCGCGCGGCGCAGGCCGTCCGCGTTGAGCTCGACATCCGGATTCAGGATCAGGTGATAGCGGCTGTCCGCGCGCGCGATCGCGAGATTGTGTCCGCGCCCGTAGCCGACGTTGCCGTGCCCTTTCAGCACCACGGTGTCGAATTCGGCGTCCGAGGGCGCCGGCAGGTCGGCGAGTTCGCCGGGATTACCGTTGTCGATCAGATACAGGCACGGGCGCCCGGCGACGTCGTGCAACTGCGCGAGCGCGGTTTCGAGCGTTTCGACGGTGCGCGCGAGCAGCGCGGCATCCGGCCGGTAGACGACGATGGAAATGCTGAGGGTGATGGCGGGATCGGACTGAGGCGCCGATCGGTTCTGCGGGGCGTTCGCGTTCATCGGACAAGGGGGGTGTCCGCGCCACGAAAGGAAAACGGACCGCATCGACGAGTGGAAGACGTCAGATTGTCCTCAATGTAGATGTTTTCGGCAACCGCGCGAGGTGGCGCACAGCGCGGTGCGACGAACCGTTCTTGTTACAGATTGTGCTAGATTGCGCCAGCAAGCGGAGGATTCTGTCGCGCCCGATTCGCCCTTCCCTGGTTGGGACCGGACGCGCTGTGGGCTTAACCGATCACCCGACGCGAATTGTATGAACAAGCCCATTGTCGTGGATCTCGACGGTACGCTGATCCACTCCGACATTCTCGTCGAGAGCGGATTCGCCTTTCTGAGATCGTTTCCGCAAAAGTTCTACAAGCCGCTGCAATGGCTCTCGAGCGGCGGCAAGCCCGGACTCAAGTCGCGGCTTGCCGAGCACGTGAGCATCGACGTCACGACCCTGCCGTACAACACGCAAGTCGTGAACTGGCTGCGCGAGATGCGCGCCGCGGGCCGGACGATCGCGCTCGCCACGGCGAGTCATGAGACATTTGCGCAGCGGATCGCGGAGCACCTCGGCATCTTCGATCGCGTGTTCGCCACCGACGAGCACGTCAATCTTTCTTCGCATCGCAAGCGCGACCGGCTCGTCGAAGCGTACGGCGAGAAGGGTTTCGACTACGTCGGCAATTCGCACGACGACATCGTCGTCTGGGCCGCCGCCGATCGCGCATACGTGGTCAATCCGCATGCGGGCGTCGTGCGGGCGGCGTCGAAGCACGACAACATCGAACAGGTCTTCGAGAGCCGCCAGCCGACGCTCAAGGTCTGGGCGAAATCGCTGCGCCTGCATCAGTGGTTGAAGAACGTGCTGGTTTTCGTGCCGCTGCTCGCCGGGCACCAGCTGAAATCGCCCGCTGCGATCGGGTTCGCCGTGCTCGCGTTCTTCGCCTTCGGGCTGTGCGCATCGAGCGTATATCTGCTCAACGACCTGCTCGATCTGCAGGACGACCGCCAGCATCCGGTGAAGCGCAAGCGCCCGCTCGCCGCCGGCACGATGCCGCTCGCCTGGGGCATGGCGCTCTGCCCTGTCCTGCTTGCCGCGTCGTTCTCGATCGCGTTGACCTTCTTTTCGTGGAAGTTCAACGCCGCCCTGCTTGGCTACTACGTGCTGACGCTCGCCTATTCGCTCGCACTCAAGCGCCAGGTGATGATCGACGTCGTCGTGCTCGCGGCGCTCTACACGACGCGCATCGTCGCCGGGGCCGCGGCGATCCACGTGCCGCTCACGTTCTGGCTGCTCGCCTTCTCGATGTTCGCGTTCCTGAGCCTCGCCCTCGTGAAGCGATACACCGAGCTTCACGCGATGATGAAAGCCGGACGTGACAGCGCGCGCGGGCGCGGCTATCTGGCGAGCGATCTCGCCATCGTGTCGTCGCTCGGCACATCGTCGGGCTATATCTCGGTGCTCGTGCTGGCGCTGTACATCCAGGACGAGCACACCAGGATGCTCTACCGGCACCCGCAATTCATCTGGATGGTCTGTCCGCTGATGCTCTACTGGTTCAGCCGGACGTGGGTCATCACGCATCGCGGCAGAATGAACGACGATCCCATCGTGTTCGCGGCGCGCGATCGCATGAGCTTGTTCGTCGTCGCCCTGTGCGGCTTCGCGTTCTGGCTCGCGATCTGACCGATGAGCGAACTGCTCTCCTGGGGCCGCTACCCGCATCTGCCGCAGACGGCGCACGCCGCGCACTGGCGCGACGAAGCGCAGGCGCAATGGCGCGACGTGCAGCGCGCGCACGGCACGACGCTCGCATTCGGCAACGGCCGCAGCTACGGCGATGTCTGTCTCGCGAGTTCGAATCATGTGTTCCAGACGCTTGCGCTCGATCGCATCATCTCGGCCGACTGGACGCGCGGCATCGTGCGCGCCGAGCCCGGCATCACCTTCGAGCAGATTCTCGCGCTCGCGGTGCCGCGCGGCAGGATGCTGCCGGTCACGCCGGGCACGAAGTACGTGACTCTGGGCGGTGCCATCGCCAACGACGTGCACGGCAAGAATCATCACGTGCGTGGCACATTCGGGCGGCATGTGCGCGCATTCGGCCTCGCGCGCAGCGACGGCACGTTCATCGAATGCTCGCCGGAAACGAACACCGAAATGTTCAGCGCGACGATCGGCGGCCTCGGGCTCACGGGACTCATTCTGTGGGCCGAATTTTCGTTGATGCCCATCCGCACGAGTCTCATCGACGTGACGAGCATTCGCTTCGGCAAGCTCGACGAATTCTTCGACTTGTCGGAGGAATATGACGCGAAGCATGAGTACTGCGTCGCGTGGGTCGATTGCGCGAGCCGCGGGCCCGCGCTCGGGCGCGGCATCTTCATGGCGGGCGATCATGCGATCCACGGCTCGCTCGATGTCGAGGAACGACATAAGCGCCGCATGCCGTTGACGCCGCCCGTCTCGCTCATCAACGGCCTCACGCTGCGCGCGTTCAACGAACTGTATTACCGCAGGCAGCGCAAGCCCTTCGAGATTTCGCGCGTGGGCTATGACGGCTATTTCTATCCGCTCGACAGCCTGCTCGAATGGAACCGTGTGTATGGGCCGTCCGGGTTTCAGCAATATCAGTGCGTCGTGCCGGCGGCGAGCGCGCGCGATGCGGTGCGCGCGATGCTCGATCGCATTTCATCGAGCGGCACGGGCTCGTTTCTCGCGGTGCTCAAGCGCTGCGGGGACATTGCATCGCCCGGACTGTTGTCGTTTCCGATGGAAGGGACGTCGCTCGCGCTCGACTTCCCGCAGCACGAGATGCGCAATGCGCAGCTTTTCGACGCGCTCGACACGATCGTGCGCGAAGCCGGCGGACGCATCTATCCGGCCAAGGACGCGCACATGTCGGGCGCCGATTTCCGCGCCGCCTATCCTCAATGGCAGCAACTCGAGTCGCTTCGCGATCCGGCCATGCTGTCGCATTTCTGGAAACGAGTGACCGGCCTATGAAGAACATCGTCATCGTGGGCGCCACGTCCGCCATTGCCATCGCCTGCGCGCGCGAATGGGCCGTCAAAGGTGCGCGCTTCTTTCTGGTCGCCCGCAATCAGGAGCGCATGGAACAGGTCGCCGCCGATTTGACCGCGCGCGGGGCCGCGTCGGTTGCGGCGCATCGGCTCGATATCGACAGGCTCGACGATCACGCCGCGATGCTCGCCGACTGCGCGGCGCACATGGATTCGATCGATATCGTGCTGGTCGCGTCGGGGACGCTGCCGGATCAGGCCGCTTGTCAGAGCGATCCGGCCGTCGCGGTGCGCGAGTTTCATACCAATGCGCTCTCGCTGATCGCGCTGCTCACGCCGATCGCCAATCGGCTCGAAGCGCAGCGGCATGGATCGCTGGCCGTGATTTCATCGGTGGCGGGCGATCGCGGGCGGCCGTCGAATTATCTGTACGGCAGCGCGAAGGCCGCATTGCAGGCGTTTCTCGAAGGCTTGCGGGCGCGGCTTTTCAAAGTCGGCGTGTATGTGGTCGATGTCAAGCCCGGCTTCGTCGCCACGCCGATGACCGCGGGTTTGCCGCTCCCGGGGCCGCTCGTCGCGACGCCGGAGAAGGTCGCGAAGGATATCGTGCGCGCGGTCGAGCGGAAGAAGGACGTGCTTTATACGCCGTGGTTCTGGTGGGGCATCATGCTCATCATTCGGAACGTGCCGCGGTTCGTGTTCAAGCGCGCGAGTCTCTAAGAGAACGAGCGGAACACGTAGCGCTTGTCGAGCCGGTACTTGATCACGTAGCCGATCGCGAGACCGATGCACGCGCCGATGTAGCGTGCTTCGGCCGTTCCGAAGATGTGATTGAAGCCGAATTCCACGCCCCAGAAGATTGCCGTGGTAACGAGGCCCATCGTCACGTAGAGCGTGAACATGGTCGCGTCATGGCGCGCGTTCTCCGCCTTGAAGCGGAAGATCCATTTCTTGTCGAGCACGTATTTCACGACAAGGCCCACGCCCGTGCCGATGAACACCGCTAACAGGATGTGCCAGGGGCCGGTGTAGAGACGCGTAGTGAGGTCCTGCGCGCCGATGTTGGCGGCGGTGGCGATCGCAGCGAAGAAGGTGTAAAGCAGTGCGAGGTGCACGGGTCTACGCCCCCGACGATGATTCGACGTCTTCGCGTCGGGGGGCAAAGAGCCGTTCGCCTCGTCCCAGCAGGAGCCCCGTGAAACTCCCGAACGCCAGCGCGGTGGTCCGCCACATGAAGTCGTCGGTGCTGTTCTTCGCAAGCATGCCGACGACCAGCGCCACGCCTGCCGCGCAAATCCAGGGCGTGGCATGACGCAGCCGGCAGAATCGCACGACCAGCGCGATCAGGAGCGACTTTTCCAGCACGACGCCGATCAGTCCGGATTCAAGCCATGTGCTCAGGAACAGGTTATGGGCATGCGTTAAGGCTTGCGGTTCACTAGACAGGAACTGCGTCGGAATATCGCTTTTATAGTGGATATTTTCAATGGCCGTCATGTGGGCGTACATCACTACAAACGTGAGTAAAGGACACGCAATCCAAAGTACGCGTTCCAGGCGCAGGCCCACTCTGATTCGTCCGTTATCCATTCCGACGCCTCCGACAGGACCCGGGTCGCAAACGCGACCTCTTTTGATTCCGGCCTACAACGTATTGGGGCACTTTCGCGGTGCCACGCCTATTTAAAAATCCGATCGGGCGTTGCCACGATAGCAAAACCGACATTTTAACGCTCGCATATCACTGCGGCGCCTGCTCTCGGGAACGTCGTTCACGAGCGTGCTCTGGCAGCCTCGCGATAAGTGGCTCGGAATGCGTCGGCGATCACTCGTGCTTCCATCGAAGAAATTGGCCTTGCTCTCAGGCATAGTGCACCCGTTCCGATCGATCATTCCCCTACTGTCATGGGAAAGCGATCGCCATCGAGGCACATTCGCAGCGCTTGACAGTCGCATACAACGTCACGGACAAACAAGCTTGACGAGAAGGTCGCGACGGACGTCGTACGCATCGTCGAAAGGAAGAAGACCGTCCTTTTTATGCCGTGCTTCTGGAAGGGCATCATGCTGATTCCCCACGATGTACTGCGATTCTTGTTGAAGCACGCTTCGCTCTGGGAGAAGGTGCTGAACAACTAGCGCTCGTAGAGCCGGTACTTGATGACGTAATCGATCGCATGACCGATGCATGCGCCGAGGGAACGTGCCTCCGTTGTCTTGAGAAGGTAGTCCATGGTGAGTTCCACGCCCAGAGACTGCGGTCGTCACGGGGCCCGTCGTGACGTAGAGCATGATGATGGCGTCGTGGCGCTCGTTTTCCGCTTGGAAGCGGAAGATCCGACAACGCGCCCGACGCCCGTGTCCATGAGCGCCGCCATCAAGATGTGCCATGGACCCCAATGTCGAGGCGCGTCGAGAGGTCCTAGTCGCGGGTGTTGGCGACGGTGGCGATGGCGATGGCGATGGCGATGGCGATGGCGATGGCGATGGCAACGAAGAATGTGCAGAGCAATGCTATTTTCATTTTATCGGGGGCCGGGATAGTTATTTGACATTCCGGCGCCCCTTCGGCGTCTCTGAAATCGAACGCGCCTCGCGTCGCGCGCATGCCTCGAACCAAAGTGAAAGGTATTCGATGTCGAAGCCGAAGTCTCGCGTCCAAGCGCTGCATTAATGGCCAAAACGCTTCCGTGTCAGCTAAGAGACGAGATCATTAAAAGTTGGGCCACTGTTCGCCCGCATACGCGTTAGCGGCCCGTGCGGCAGTCGAGCGCATTTACCAAGTTAGGGCGCCGGTTAAAAATAGCGCAATTACTGTATGGGGAAGCAGCCGTTCAGCGACGCGAAAAGCCGCTCGACTTTTCGTTTCGAGAAGCCTTGCCAAGCGATTAAGTACAGTTAGATATAATCCAACCGGTCAGCACAAGCCTCCTAAGTGACTCAATCTAATTATTTCCGTTATTCGAACGCTCCTAAGCCAACCAGAATACTTTCGCGCTCTTTTCATGCCCTGCGACAATACCGATACAAGTCGCTTCAATGCTATCACGTATCCTCGACAGAAAATCTAATGCTTCGCCCACATTCCACCAGCCTCTTCATGGCTCCGCTGCCAAGTGCAAAAACAACTCATGCGACAACTCTTACTTATTCAGAAAACAACAGTGCCTGGACTTTGCGAAGCTACCGGCAAATCGGCCTCCCCACGTTCGGCAACTCATTTATTGCCCGAATCCAAGTCGCAAGACCCAGTGAACTGTGTGTTCGGGAAATTGAGTGTCGCTGGACTCCTAGGTCGTTTGCCGCGCGAACACAAATCGATACAACGGTGGATTGAGGACATCTTCGAGCGGACATTCAGGCCGAAGCGGTACTCCTCGCTTCGACGGCCGATGCAATCCATACAAACTAAAACTAGGATCGAGCAGGAGATGAAATGAACCACTGTCACCACGCTAAATGCCAGATTGCCCGCATCCCTGTTCCATAATCCTCCTATGAGTCTTGATTGAACAACAGCATTCTTTCACAAGAGCGTCATTTGCGACCTATGGCCACGAGAGTACATCGTCTGCAGGAGAACAGAGTCATGGAGTTTGGACACCGATTAAAGGCAACGATCGGAGAATCCGAATAAGACGTTGATGAACCGTTTTACTGGTTCAAGAGATGCCTAACGACCTCGGCAACTCATAAGCAACGATGATCTGCTCTGATGTACCGCGGACCCTGAATATTCACTAGCGTGCTGTGGAGGCGAGAAAGCGCAAGGCCCGGACGGCCTTTGGCTGCGAATGACCGGCCATGAGTCAGTCCATGCGTCAATTCAGAACAGGCATCGAAATTGCGTGCCAGCACGTGGATGAGCACCATCACTTTCCGCGACGAAAAATCGGTCTCCATCTGCGCTAAATCGTCGCGCAAACTCGTTTGCAACGAGTCGATCAGTAGCAGCGCTTCGGAGGTTGTCATCAAAAATTTAGTCGCGCACGACCTCGATACGCGCCCGATCAACGCAACCGGATCCATCGCGCGGCCGTTCACGGAAGCTCGAGTTCAGCCAATTTACAATGGTATCAAACTCGACGACAAGACGGTAACTACGGAGGCACTGCTTCGTTTTTGCGCTTTGCCCAAGCTAGAGGTTGATCGGCGCGCTGATTTAGTCCCGTATCGCTCATCGGATCGCACGGAAGACGCTTAGCGGTCCGACGACGCGGCGCCCGAGTTTTGGTCGGTTTAGTTGGTTGGAGCCATCCAAACCCGCTCCGCCATACGTCGAATAGGACGTGCGCGGCGCGCCATGCGACGTGAAGCATAATGGTGGAAATCAATCGCAACGCCTTTCGTGACGCCGGCCTGGAATTTGTGTTGGGCACGGGCCGCTTCGTCGCCCCCCGCCGGCTCGCCGTTAAAACAAATGATGGCAGTCTGCGAATCATCGAAGGTGAGCATGCTTTCATCAACACGGGCACGACGGCGGCGATTCCCGACGTGCCCGGGTTGAAGGCCGCCGCGCCGCTGACCCACTTCGAAGCGCTGGTGCTGACGACCTTGCCCGAGAGCCTGATCGTTCTCGGTGGTGGATATATCGGGCTGGAAATGGCGCAGGCATTCGGTAAGCTCGGCAGCAAGGTCACAGTGATACAGGACGCGCCACGCGTGGCGATGCGTGAAGACGAGGACGTCACCGAGGCAATAGAAACAGCGCTGAAAGAGGAAGGCATCGATGTCAAAACCGGCGTGAGTCCCGCCCGCGTGACGGGCACGTCGGGTGAGTCAGTGACACTTGTATTGCAGAACGGCAGCATGGTGAGCGGTAGTCACCTTCTGGTCGCGGCAGGCCGCACCCCCTGTCACATCCGGTATCGGCCTCGAGGCCGCCGGCGTGGAAGTGGACGCGCGCGGCTGCATCAAAACGGATGAACGTCTGCGGACGACAGCAGAGCGCACATGGGCGATCGGCGAGGTGGCAGGGACACCGATGTTCACGCATGCATCGTTTGACGACTACGGCGTTCTGCGCTCGCAACTCGTTGGGGGAATTGCGAAAACCACGCGCGGCAGAATCATCCCGTATGCGCTATTTATCGAGCCGGAACTCGGTCGTATCGGTTTGAGCGAAGTCGACGCGAAGGCGCGCGGCATCCCGGTGCGTATTGCGAAGCTGCCGATGGCGGCGGAGCCACGGGCGCGGACGAACGGCGCGACCAAGGGCTTTATGAAGATCCTGATCGACGCGCAGTCAAACGCTATCCTTGGCTTCGCCATGCTGGGCGCCAATTCCGGCGACGTAGTCGCCGCGGTGCATATGGCGATGCTTGGGGGATTGCCTTATACAGCGGTGCGCGATGCGATCATTGCGCATCCGTTGATCTCCGAAGGGCTGAATATCCTGCTTGCGAAGGTGCCGGAGCGTACCCTCAATGCGCAGCGGTGAAAAAGACTGCCAGCTGTGGGGAACAAGTCACGGTTCTGGACCCGGAGCACTGGCGACTGTCCCATGCTTCTCGACACACCACAGCCGTACGTCGCTCCGTTACAAGGCGATTGACTTCCACTCTTGGAATTACCTGTTGATCGTTTTACCCCTTAGCTCGTGTTTTCCGTTACTGTAGCCAGGTTTCGAACACGCCTGATCAGCGCTTCCTGCTGCGCCTTGCACACAGCATCCGCCACGAGCGTATCCGCGGAGCAGTCCGGACGACGAGCCTCTAACGGCTTCTTCGGCATGCATCATGCGGTGCCTCGCTTGTCGGAATTTCGTTCCCGCGGCAATCATCCGATAGCAGCCCTACGGTAATACGCCAGTTTCCTTTAAGTCAAACTCGTCTTCGCGCCCGGGCTTCAAGTGCGGCCTGCGGGTCTTGTCCAACTCGGGGGCCCTACGCGATGCTTTGCGGCTGCTCACCAGAACGACCTTGCCGTGCTCGCTTTTCGACATCAAGGCTAAAGAGTGTTCAGGCGAGCTCGACGATCCCACGTTCGCGTAGTCCATTTCGTCTAATGTTCTTTACGTGCTCATGGATACCGCTCAACGGCGTGGCGAGATCGCGAAATTGCCGCACGATGGATTCGAGCCCGCCCCGCCGCGGACGTCGAAGAGAAAGTGCTGCAGGTGTAGCGCGAGTTCTGGTTGAAGCGCTGACACGCTAGATCAACTTGCCGGGGTTCAAGATGCCGTTCGGGTCGAGCGCGCGTTTGATCGCGGTCATGGCCGCGATCTCCTCGGGCGAACGCGAGAGCGGCAGGAACTCGCGCTTGAGCAACCCGATGCCATGCTCCGCCGAGACCGATCCGCGATACGGCACGACCATGTCGTAGACGAACGCGTAGACCTCATGATGCAGCACGCCCGGCACCGAATGACCGTCCACGGTCACGTGCAGGTTCGAATCACCGATATGGCCGAAGTAGTACGAGCGGTTCGACGGCCAGCGCGCATCGAGCGCGGCGCGGCATTCGTCGACGAATTGGCCGATTGAGCCGACCGGCAAGCTGACGTCGAAATTGATCGGATCGAGCCGTGCCGGAAATTCCGCAGTGCACTCGCGAACTTGCCACAGCGCACGCGCATCCGCCACCGATTGCGCGACGATCGCATCGCGCACCGCGCCGGCGCCGAAGGCCTCGGCGAGCGCGGCAGCGAAGCGCTCGCCGTCGTGGTCGGCATCGAAGCCCGCGTGTTCGATCAGCGCGTAAAGCGAATGCGCCGCGGCAAACGGCGAGCGCGCCGAGGGTGAGAGCGAAACGCCGAAGTCGAAGAAGTCCGGCCACATGATTTCGAACGCGCCGATATCGTTGCCGAAGCGTGCCGAGAGCGCACGCAACAGCGCGACGACCTGATCGTAGCCATCGAGCGCGACGAGTGCCGTGTGACGCCCCGCGCGCGGCGGATGCAGCCGCAACACTGCGCGCGTGATAACGCCGAGCGTGCCCTCCGAGCCGACGAAAAGCTGTTTCAGGTCATAGCCCGTGTTGTTCTTGATCATCTTGTTCATCGAACTGAGCACGGCGCCGTTCGCGAGCACGGCTTCGAGGCCGAGCACCTGTTCGCGCGCGGTGCCCGACTGGATGACACGATTGCCGCCCGCGTTTGTCGCGAGGTTGCCGCCGATCTGACACGAGCCGCGCGCGCCGAGGTCGAGTCCGAGTTCGAAGCCCTCCGCCGCCGCGGCTTCCTGCGCGCTCTGCAAGGTGGTGCCGGCGAGCACGGTCATCGTCGCCGATGCCGCGTCGATTTCCTCGATTCCAACGAGCCGTTCGAGCGAAATCGCGATGTCAGCCGCACGCGCGATTGCGCCGCCCGCGAGCCCCGTCATGCCGCCTTGCGGCACGACGCTCTGGCGCGCTTCGTTGCAGATCGCGAGCGCGCGCGACACCTCTTCGGTCGAGCGCGGCAGCACGAGCGCCGCGGGTCGCGCGGGCGCGTGGCCGGTCCAGTCGGTCATCGAGCGTTGCCCGATGGCTTCGCCCACGCGCACGCGGTCGTTGCCCAGGGCCTCGCGCAACGCGGCGATGGTGGCGTCGAGCGGCGCGCTCATGCGGCTGTGCCCTGCTGCTCAGCTGCGCGTTTCTTGCGATAGCCCATTGAATCGTTGATGCGCCCGAGGATGTAATCGCCTGCCGCTACCGGCGCATGACGCACCTCGCTCGCCGGTGTGCCAAGCTCGGCCGGATCGACGATGGCGCCGTAGGTCGGATCGTAGAAAGTCGCGATCGAGTAGCGCTGCTGGCCCGACGCATTGATCACGCGATGCAACGTCGAGCGGAACCGGTCGTTGGTCCAGCGCGCGAGCAGATCCCCGACATTGACGACGAAGCTGCCCGGAATTGGCGGCGCGTCGATCCAGGTGTCGTTCGCGATTTCACGCACTTGCAGACCGCCCACCTGGTCCTGCCAAAGCAGCGTGATGCAGCCGTAGTCCGTATGAGGCGCAACGCCGAATTGATCCTCGTCGGATTGGCGCGGCTGCGGTGGGTAATAGACCATTTGCGTGCGCTGCATGCGCTTCGTGTAGCGCGAGGCGAAAAAATGCTCGTCGATGTCGAGACTTGACGCCACGGCCCGCAGCAGATGACTGGCGCACTCGCCGATCGCCTCGTAATACCCATAGAGCGCCGGCCTCAGCTCGGGCATGAAGTCAGGCCAGTTGTTCGGGCCGCGCAGCGCCTGGCCCGCGAGCACGTCGGGATCGTCCTCGGGCAGTTCGAGGCCGATGCTGTAGAACTCCTTATAGTCAGGGCGCTTTGCCTGATACATGGTTGCGTCACCGAGCGAATTGAAGCCGCGATGCCGTTGATTCACCGCTGCGCGCCGCTTCGTTCCGACGGGAAACGCAAAGAACTTGCGCGCGGCGGCTTCGGCTGCGTCGATCACATCCTGCGGCACACCATGATTAACGATGTAGAAGAAGCCGATGGTCGTGCAGGCTTCGCGAATTTCGTGGCCCACGCGCACGAGAGCGGCAGCGTCGCCTTCGCGCACGCCGCTGAAATCGATGAGGGGAATTCGGGTGACTGACGGCATCGGCTGGCTCCTGGAGCGGCGTGGCGAGGGGGTGTTCGGCTCGCCGGCACGCGAAAAAACTCGCGCACGGCATCACGCATCTCCGGTTGTATATACCGCCAATTCCAACGCCGCAAGTTGCAACGCAGCGAATCGGACCGCGACTTGCCGGCATGCTCATGCGCCTAGGAATCTGCAAAGAATTTCTTTTTGGTCATCGAAATTTCGCGGTATATACTGCCCCGCATACCGCGCTGACCAATGGCTGCCGCACGCGCGACGACCGCTTTGCTACCTGGAGACTCTAATGAATATCCTTGCAGGCTGGAGAAGTCGTGTGCTGATGTTGACCCTGTGCGCCGCGAGCGTGTGCGCGCATGCCGAAGATCAGCTTGCGAAGGTGAAGAAGGCGGGCGAACTCGTGGTCGGCACGGAGATGCAGTTCGCGCCGTTCGACTTTCTCGAAAACGGCCAGCAAGCAGGTTTCAACAAGGATCTTTTCGCGGAGATCGGCAAGGAGATCGGCGTGAAGGTGCGCTTCATCGACTTGCCCTGGCCGAGCGTGCTGCCTGGTCTTGAAGCGGGCAAGTTCGACATGGTCGGCGGCCCGATCACGGTGACGAAAGCGCGTATGGAACGCTATACGTACACGCTGCCCGTCGCCGATGCCACCGACGCCTTCCTCAAGCGTGCCAACGATTCGAACCTCAAGCAATCGTCCGATGTCGCGGGCAAGACCGTCGGCGCGGGTAAGGGTTCGGCGCAGCTCGATCAGTTGAAGGTCTACGCGGCCACGCTGCCGAAGCCGCCGGAAATCCGCGAATACGTTGATAACAATCAGGCCTACGCGGACCTCGCGGCGGGCCGGATTGTCGCAGTGGCAAATTCGATGACCAACATCGCGTACGTCGCAAAGCAGCGACCGGAGACGTTCGCGGTCGTCCAGCCGCCGTTCGGCGCGAAGGTGTACTTCGCGTATTGCCTGCGCAAGGACGCGGACAGCAAGCCGCTGGCCGACGCGTTCAACAACGCGCTCCTTAAGCTCGACAAGGACGGACGCCTCGCCACGCTGCAGAAGAAGTGGTTCGGCGTCGCGATGCAGGTCCCGCCGACGCTGCCCACGCCGAACTACTGAGTCAGCGCATCACGCGTCCGAACACGGAGGCCCCATGTTCAGCATGACTGTTTTCGTGCAAGGCATCCCGCTGCTGTTGCAGGCGGCGGTCGCGACTATCGGCATTTCGCTCGCCGGACTCGTGATCGGATTTTTCGTGGCGATCGGCGTGTGCTCGGCGCGGCTCTCGCCGAGCCGGGCCTGGCGCGCGGCGGGCGGCGCGTACGTATTCTTCTTTCGCGGCGTGCCGATGCTCGTGCAGTTGCTGCTCGTCTACTACCTGCTGCCGTTCGCCGGCATCAACGTGCCGCCGCTCGTCGCCGCAATCAGCACGGTGTCGCTGTGTTCGGCGTCGTACATTGCGGAGATTTTACGCGGCGGCTTTCTCAGCATTCCGCCGGGCCAGATCGAAGCCGCGCGCATGCTTGGCCTGCCGCCGCTTGACACGCTGCGCCGCATCCTCGTGCCGCAGGCGTTCCGGCTGACGCTGCCGTCGCTCGTGAACGAGATGGTGCTGCTCATCAAGGCGTCGTCACTGATCTCGGTGGTCGGCATCGCCGAAGTCACGCGCACCGCGCAGAACATCGCAGCCAGCACGTACCGGCCGCTGGAGGCGTATGTCGCGGCGGGGCTCATCTATTTCGTGATCTGCGGCGCGCTGTCGCTCCTCGCGCACGCCGCCGAAGCGCGGCTGCAACACGCCTAAGGACGACGCCATGCAGCAGTTCGACCCCGCCGTCATCACGCACAACCTGTCCGCCATCGGCGCGGGACTTGCGACGACGCTCGGCACGTGGATCGCCGGTGTCGTGCTCGGCCTCGCAATCGGCTTCGCCATCGCGCTGCTGCAACTCTTTTGCGGACGCTGGGTGCGTGCCGTGCTGCGCGCCTACATCGAACTCTTTCGCGGCACGCCGTTTCTCGTGCAGCTCTTTTTGCTGTACTACGGCGGCCCGTCGTTCGGGCTGACGCTCGAACCGCTAACTGCGGGCATCCTCGGGCTCGGACTCTACGGCAGCGCGTACTTCGCCGAAGCGTTCCGCTCGGGCTTTCGCGCGGTGCCGCCGGGACATCTCGAAGCGGCGTCGTGTCTTGGCATGTCGCGCTGGCAGATCGTCCTGCGCATCCAGATTCCTCAGATGTTCGTACTGATCGTGCCCGCCATCGTCAACTTGATCATCGTGCTTAGTAAGGAAACCGCGGTGCTGTCGATCGTGACCGTTCCCGAACTCACGTTCGTCTTGACCGGCATCGGCTCGGCGACCTTCGCCTTCGTCGAGACCCTGCTTGCGCTATGCGTGTGCTATCTGCTGCTCGTCGAACTCGCATCGCGCGCGGGACTCTGGGCGGAGGCACGGCTCACGCGCTTTCTCGTCTGACATGTGGACCATGTGGATTGTTATCCCTCGTCACCAGGTGAACCGATGAATGCCATGATCGACCTTCCCGCTTCCGCGTCCTCCGTCGTCGAGCCGCGCGCGCCGTCCTCGCCGCTGATCGAAGTGCGCAATCTCGGCAAGCGCTTTGGCGACGTCGAAGTCCTGCGCGGCGTCGATCTCGACATTGAACGCTCGGAGGTGGTCTGCATCATAGGGCCGTCTGGCTCGGGCAAGAGCACGCTCTTGCGCTGCCTCGCCGCGCTCGAAACGTATGACACGGGCGAAGTGCGCATCGAAGGCGAACTGCTCGGCTACGGCGAGAAGAACGGCCGGCGCGTGCGCGCGTCACAGGGCGAGATCAATCGCGTGCGGCGCAACATCGGCATGGTGTTCCAGCAGTTCAACCTGTGGCCGCACATGACCGCGCTCGAAAACGTAATGGAGGCGCTCTTGCGCGTGCAGCGCCTGCCGCGCGCACACGCACAGCGGCGCGCCAACGCGATGCTCGAGACGGTGGGCCTTGCGAACAAGGGTGACGCCTATCCGGCGAAGCTCTCGGGCGGGCAGCAGCAGCGCGTGGCGATCGCGCGCGCGCTCGCGATGGAACCGCACATCATGCTCTTCGACGAACCGACGTCCGCGCTCGATCCTGAACTCGTCGGCGAAGTGCTGCAGGTGATGAAGCAGCTCGCGCGCGACGGCATGACGATGGCCGTCGTCACGCACGAGATGGGTTTCGCCGCGCAAGTTGCGGACAAGGTGATGTTCATCGATCAGGGACGCATCGCCGTGCAAGGCAAGCCCCGCGAAGTCTTTCACGACGCCCGAGATCCGCGTCTGCGCCAGTTCCTACAAAACTATTTCGACCGCAACGCGTTCTGGTCGCGCGGCGGCGAAGGAGAAACGGCATGAGCGCCACTGATGCGTTCATCGCGGCGCTGCGTCCCGATGTGCGCGATCTGCCCGCCTACAATGCCGGCGCATCGGCGGAGCGCGTGCGCGAACAGTTCGGCGTGTCGCGCGTCGCCAAGCTCGCGAGCAACGAGAATCCCTGCGGCGCGAGCCCGCTCGTGCGAGAGGCGTTGCAGCGTGCGGTCGAGGAAAGCGTCGCGCGCTATCCGGACTCGTCGTGCAGTGCATTGCGCAACGCGATCGGCGCCACGCTCGACGTCGAGCCCGCGCGCATACTGTTCGGCAATGGATCAGAGGATCTGCTGGCGGTGGCGGCGCAGACGTTTCTCTCGCCCGGCGATGAAGTCGTCACTGTCACGCCCTCGTTTGGCTTGCATGTGATCTATCCGCAACTCGCGGGCGCGCGCGTGCGCGCCGTGCCGATGCGCAAGCTGCGCTTCGATGTCGATGCGCTTTGCGAAGCGCTCACGCCGCGCACGCGCATGCTGCTCGTGAGCAATCCGTCGAACCCTGTGGGCGCGGCGCTTTCGGGCGACGAATTCGGGCGACTGCTCTCGGCGGTCGCCCCGGGCACGCTGATCGTCTGGGACGAGGCGTATTTCGAGTACGCGCGCGTCGATCCGTCCTACGCGGCAAGCTTGCCGGCCCTTGAGCACTCGCATTCGCCGTGGCTCATGCTGCGCACGTTCTCGAAGGCCTACGGGCTGGCGGGTTTGCGCATCGGTTACGGCGTCGCGTCAGATGCGCGTCTCGCCGATCTCATGAACCGCGTGCGCACGCCGTTCAACATCAACCGTCTGGCGCAGTGCGCGGCGCTCGCGGCATGGTCGGACACGGCGTATGTCGCCGACGTCGTGCAGCACACGATCCGCGAGCGCGAACGCATGCGCGACGCGCTCACGGCGATGGGCTACGCCTGCGCGCCGTCGCTCGCCAACTTCCTGTTCTTTGACGCGCGCGAAGACGCGGACGCGCTTGCGCAACGCCTGATGCGCGCGGGCGTGATTGTGAAACCGTGGCGCGAGCCGAACTTCACGCGATGCGTGCGTGTCTCGACAGGCAGCCGCGACGACAACGATTTCTTCATCGAAACGCTCGGGCGCGTGCGCTCGGCGCGGCACTGAGGAGGAGGCGGCGCAATGTCGGGGACCCCGAATGCGAAGCCGGCCGAGCGGGCGCACCAGACCCTCGAAACCGCCGATATCGGTGCTGAGGCGGACGCTCCGCTCGCCCGCTACGCGCAGGTGAAGACTTACATCCGCGGCAAGATCGAGGCGGGCACGTGGCGGCCGGGCGATCGCGTCCCTTCGGAACTGAGCCTTGTCGACTCGCTCGGCGTGTCGCGCATGACCATCAACCGCGCGCTGCGCGAACTGACGGCCGAGGGCTGGATCACACGGCTGTCGGGCGTCGGCACGTTCGTCGCCGAGGCCAAGCCGCAGTCCACGCTGCTGATGATCGCCCACATCGGCGACGAAATCCGTGCGCGGGGCCACGAGTACACTTCCGAGACGATTCTCGTGCAGCGCGAGAGCGCGCCCGCCGCCGTGGCGAACGCGCTGAGCCTGCCGCCGAGTTCGTCGGTGTTTCACCTGATCTGCGTGCATCGCGAGAACGGCGTGCCGGTGCGTCTTGAAGACCGCTATGTGAATCCTGCCGTCGCGCCTGAGTTTCTCGAACAGGACTTCACGATCCTGCGCCCTTCCGAATACCTCGCGGCGACGGTGCCGGCCCATGAGATAGAACACGTCGTCGATGCATGCCTGCCCACGCGTTCCGAAGCCGAATTGCTTGAAATGGCACCCGACGAGCCGTGTCTCACGCTCGTGCGCCGCACATGGTCGGGCGATGCCGCGGTCACGTTCGTACGCTTCGTCCATCCCGGTTCGCGTTATCGGCTGGGATGCCGCTTCAAGCCCGACGACTCGCGTTACCAGAGCTGATATGACTCTCCGTGTCAATCGGGGATCGGTTTTTAGTTTTCTCTAAAGACATGTTTTTGGGAGTTTCCTGAGGGCGACGTAGCAGTAAATCTCGACGGTGGATCACGCTTCTATGAGCGGATTTCTGTCAAGCTTCGCTTTTCCCGAAATTTCCATAACCTGTCTGACCTGTCTTTGGTCTGAAGCCGCCGTTGCGCTCGTGAGAAGAACCAGCATCCTCACCGCCTTCTATCCGCTGGCGTATCACCAGCCTTATCCTGCATGCGCGTTACGTCGGAAACATTCGCTCCGGGAACATGCCCCATCTGAAAGTATTCGGTTGCTTCAGCAACCCAGTGTGACCACGGGCATGCTCACTTCAACCATGTTTGCTACGTCACTGCTTGGCCAACTTCGATCTCCTTCCTGCCAAACTTTAGGGGCTTATGTGGACTTCAGCTGTGCTCCGTCAGGGATGACGCCGTCTTTCAGATAGCGCCACAGCGCAATGGCAAGACGTCGCGCGACCGCGACGATGGCGATGCGTCGCGCGCGTCGGTTCGGTCCCGTACCTTGTGTGCGGTGGTTAAACCATTTCGTCAATGCGCTGCCGGGCTGGTAGCGAAGCCAGGTCCACGCCATCTCGATCAGCAGGGCGCGCACCCGCCGGTTTCCCTGTTTGCTGATCCCCTGGTCGACCTGGCTTTCGCCACTGTCGTAGGGCTGTGGTACGAGCCCGATGCACGCACCGACTTCGCGGCGGTTGTCGAACTCTCGCCAGAATAGCTCGAGGGCAAGGCGCGAGGCGCCCACTTCGCCAATCCCCTGCAGGCGCGCCAGCGCATTGCACCGCTGGCGCGCGGGTGCTGGTACGTTTTCCTGTCGCGTCTTCTCCAGCGCCGCAAGTTGTTGTTCGACGAGTGCGAGCCGTTCGCACTCGCGCATTAACCGCTCACGCAGCTCGTGCGGCAACGGCGCTCCGTCATGGCAGCGCACTTCCTCGCGTTCGAGCCGCTTGGCGAAGGTACGGTGATCGACCGCATCCCAGCAACCGAGCGTGACCAGGAGCTTACGCATCCGGTCGCGGTGCTGCAGCACTTCCTTCTGCAGTTGTCCGCGCTTGCGCATCAACTGGCGTGATGCCTCATCCTGCGGTGACGGCACGTGCACGACGTGCATGCGGTCGCGCTCGCCGCGCAGCCATGCGCGCAGATTGATCACGAGCTTGATTACATCGAGCCGATCGGTCTTCGCGCGCCGCCTGTGACGTTCAACCGGGGTGCTGGCCGGATCGATGACGTAGCACTCGATGCCGTGCACCTGCAGCGCGCGACAGATCCAAAACGCGTCCTGTCCGGCCTCGTAGTTCACGACCGTGCGTACGCCGGCCGGCAGCGACCACTTCTCCTTGTGCGCCTCGATCAGGTCCAGGACCGCATGCAGACGCGCCGCGGCCTGTGGTTGTGCGAGGGTGTGCACGGCCGGCTTCTCGCGCCGGCCGTCGTGAAGCGCGACTTTCCATTTGGCCGCCGCCAGTTCCAGCGACACTGCCAGCACGAGTACGTCACTATGACCCGTGTCTGCCTGATCGGTACGCATGATGTTCTCCTGTGAGCCAACCTCAGCAAGCTGATTTTAGGCGTCAGCACGTCGACGCCCTCGCTTCATAGGATCTGATATCCGCGGGTTGGCTACCGCATTACAGAGGTCCGCCTGATGAGCCTGCCGCCATCTAAAGTCGCAAGTCGGATTAGATCCGTTGCGTAGCTCTGTCGCGGGTTGCTCGTGTGCCGGGCTACGCCGCCTTCAAGAAACTCCTCCTTCTCGAGTGGTTCGCGTAACTGAAGCAGTGCTCAAGTTTCGCGTCACGCCATGCGCACCTCGGGCCGTAAGGCGAGCGACATCGCGAGTTGGCTGATGTCCCAGATGAACCCGGCGAGTTCGCGGGCGACCGCGACCACCGCGATGTTCTTCTGCTTGCCGCGTGCGACGAGCTTGCGATAGCGTAGGCATAGGCGCATCTGCGCATCCCAGGCGCGCTCAACAATGGGCTTGGGGATGCCTTCGTGACGGCGCTGGATGTCAGGACTTACGCGGGCTGGGTGCTGGTAGCTCCAGGCTGCTTCGACCAGCAGCTTTCTGGCATAGCTGTTGCCGTTCTTGGTGATGCTGCCCTGGCGGCGCTTCTTGCCTGAGGAGTGTTCAGACGGCGTGACGCCTAGCCAGGCCATCAACTGGCGAGGGTGTGCGAAGCGTGACAGATCGCCCAGCTCAGCGAGCATGCCCACCGCGGTGGTGAACTGCACGCCGCGCATGGTCTGCAGGCCAAGAACCGCCGGATAAAAGCGCCAGTTGGCAACGGCCTCGCGTAACGCAGCATCGAGCCGTTCGCATTGCGCGAGGCGGTCGTCGATCGTGCGCCGATGTTCCTCAAACGCCATTTGCTGCCATGCGCTGTCGAACGCATACGTGCTCAGCCAGCGCCGGTGCGCCGGGCTCCAGTCGGCGCGCCCGGTATAGCGCACTCCATGCGAGAGCAAGAAGGCCTTCAGCCGTTGCCGCGCACGCTTCAGATCGTCCTTGGCGCTGACCCAGGTGCGGGCCAGATCGCGAAATGCTTCGTCTTCGACGCTGGGCACGTAGACCGCTGACAGGTCGCCGGCACGCAGCGACCGCACCAGTTTGATCGCATCGCGTCGGTCGGTCTTGACGCGCTCACCGGGCTTCCTGGGAATCAACGACGGTGCGCACACCATGCAGTCGAATCCCTTCTGTACTAGCTGACGGTAAAGCACGTAGCCGCATGGGCCGGCCTCGTAGACGATGTCGATGCGTCGCGCCTTCGACTGCAGGCGCTTGCACAGGCGATCGATATCCGTCTTCGTCGTGCCGATCTTGCCGAGCAGTTCGACCTCGCCTGCGTCGAGCGCATAGGCAACCGTGATCGAATCCTTGTGAACATCAAGACCGACGTACAGCGTGCTATCGTCTTCCATGCTGGCCTCCGCGGTGGAAATCGCCGGGTGTGGCCCTGTCCACACCGTGCGGCTCTGGCAGCGATGCTAACCCGCGTTTGATTCCTCACGGCAGGCCAGCCTTTGCACCGCACGGGGAGTCATACTGACTAATTAGCCGCGACCCCATAGCGCTTGCCGGTTCCTCGCGCCATGGGACACCGCGCTTCTCAGCCAGCACTGCGCTGAGAATGACTCGCTTCCCCAGGTTCTCTTTCGCATTGTGTCGCTGCTACGTAGCGCTCTCCCGCGGATCGCAGCTAGTACATGTTGTCGCGACGCAATTTTGCGTGCAGTTGCTGTGGGCACGAACACGCGCGTTTGGGCGCCACGTCGCGGCTTGCCGCTTAAATAGCTTCGGAGAGCGGCTCACACAAGCCAGGCAGGTTTTGTGAACACGTGGCACCGGCTCATCGACGGATGCGCGTAATAACCGGCAGAGTTGTTGTGCGATCACAGTAAGTCAGCGAGAAGGGACGAAACTCGAAAGCTACCCTATTTTTGCGAGCTTTCGCTTGCTCGCATGTGCCTGTGCCTCGGTACAGTGGATCCGACCTGTCGAGCCTGGACTGCCTATCAGCCACGGGAAGCCGAGGAGCCTTGTGCTCGCAGGCGCCAAGCCCGCCCTCGGCGTGCAACATCAGCCTTCAGCCTCGTGAACCACAAATCAATGCTATGGCAAATCCCTGCTTCTTCAATTCGAGCGTTTTCTTCGCTGCGGCCGGCAAGGCAACTTCGATGCAAGAGAAGAAGCCCAACAATGGAATGAACAAATGACGACTTCATTGATAGTAAAGGTAACCATTGACGAGTTTGCCACGCCGGGTTTGTTTCGCGCTGTGTCTGCCGTCGCGAATCCAAGGCAACGAGCGTCGTTACTAAAGCGCCTCGCCGAGGACACGCTGCGCAACAGCGTTCCGACCGCCCAGATAGCGCCGGCTGCGACCTCTGTCACGGCAGGCGCCCGTGTCATGCCGGGTGCCTTTCAATCAGAAGCAGAGCCAAGTCCTTCTTCCATTAAGCCCGCATGCCTCTTCTCCGAGACAGGCGTTTTCGACGAAAACCAGAGGCAGTTCGGATGCACATCCGACGTTTCGTCGGCTGCGGGCGCCCCGCAAACGCTTCAGCCGATCGCAGGATCCCGACACGATCTCGTGACAGGAACCCCCTCGCAGCGTGAGACCGTCGCGTCTTTCGCATCGATCGTCTCTGACTGCAAGGAGAGCGCGACGAATTCGACAAAAGAACCAACGATGCCTGCGCGACCTGTCGAATATGGTGAGACGCCCTATACCGACACTATCACCCACTCGAACCGCAGGCGTGGTTTTCTAACTCGGGCGTTGGTAACAGCGGCGCTTGCTATGGAGAGAAGCGGATACCGGCTCCGTCGCACCATCATCGGTCGGGAAAGAAGGGCAAAGAACATGATCGGTAAGTGATGGAAAAGCTTTGCACCGCCTGTTGCTCCTGCGTGTGACCGATTCCGCTCCTGCTTGATTCCGTTCTTCTGGTTGAGAACGAGTTGGTCTAAGGACGGTGGTTGGCGCCAGGCACAGACCGGTTCGAGCGCTTGATACTCTTGTCCCCTTTTATCGAAGTTTCAAAGCGCCTGGCACACCTGCCAATGCGTCGGCTTCGTGAATCACGACGGTCACTTCTCAATAGCGCGCGGTGTAGGCGAGAGGCTGCGTTCCGCGTCATATATCGACGCGCTTGGAAGTGAGCCGCGCGCCCCGCGTCACAGGGTCAAGGCGTTAAGCTGGATTTGTTGCGACACCGCAGGGGTCTTCAGGGTCCTCGGTGTCTCCGCTTGGCAGAAAGCAATATCACGGGAGGCTGCCCATCGACTTGGCGCAGCCACGTCCGAAGCGTCGATACATCACGCGACGGCGTAGACAGTTTTGGCCTTCGCCGTTACCGACCCGAATCCGCTATCGCAGGCTGACACCGATAAGGTCGTCATAGGGCTTGCGCTTTGGCGACGCAGCTCGCTGTTACGCTTCTGCTGTTCATCCGCATATCGTTGAAATCCGCGATTTTGAATACAACCAGATTGACATGCGCCGCTCAAAGATCTTCCGAAACGCCGTGTCGCCGCTCCGATGCAGACGAGTATGAGTAGGCGCTATGGTATGTCGCCAACGTCCGAACACTAACACCTTGTCCCCTTCGCCAAGCGTTTGTAGCCAGTCGACTCGGCTCGTCCAAACTTCGACTTGGGTTAGTTCGCTTGCCGGAGCGTTGCATGCGCGCGGAGAGCAGTCAAATCGCGCATACCCTTGAACGCAAGGAGACGGAAGCAATAGCGTTCCTGCTCGAGCGCCTGCAGGAGACCGAGCGACCGACGCGTAATCACTTCGACCTCATCGCAGACGTCGAAGACGCCCGTTTCCTCGTGTGTGCAATCTGGAAGTAGGCGGAGATTTTCCCGGTTCACCTTACTCTGTTCTCGCGCGCGTGCGTCGGCAGGTAGGAAACGGCAGCGCCGCAATGCTTACATCTCGACGCTTTTCTTTCAGCGAGAGAGGCGATCTCGTCCGCGACGATTTCTCGCCCCTCCATTGTTACTGCGGATCCCGTCTTTGCGGCCATTACTTTCTTCCTGCGCGCTCGGTCAATGCCGTGTGCTATGAGTGGTCGTTCGTAATATCCTCTTTTCGCGCCTTTTCATTTGTACTGCCAACGGAAAACTGCCTGTCAGACTATGAGACGCGAACTTGCGTACTGAAATGTGTCAGATACATCCGCTCTTCTGTTCCCCGATTAATGTGATTGGCAACCCATGCTAGAAGCGACCTGTGGTGGGCCACTGACTTGCTCTCTCGGAACGAGCGTTTAGTTTGCCTGGGCGTTACGCAACTTCGAACGTTGCTTTTGCAGGCAGTGCGTCCTAAGGGTGGATATTGCGTTGCACGATTGGGGCAAGCCGCGCCGTACGGCGCGGCTTGCATTCAACGAGAAATAGCAGACGCGCTGACGGCGCGCCTGGCTATCAATCGGCATATTTCGATGATCCGCGAACCTAAAGAGCTCAATGGCGAACTACACGGTTAGCGATCCGGCCTATGAACATCCGAAAAGCAAATGTGTCCGACCACGAATAGCGTCAGCGATGTGAAGCAAAGGAAAACTGTTTCAATGATTACGCGCAAGTCCCAGGCCTTCGTCGCATAGACCAAGTAGCCTGCACCGATAAGCGCCCAGGCGCTCAGCAAGTGGGCAAACTGTCCATTAAGCCGCCGCTGAGACTCAGTCGGCGCTTCAAAGAGTCGCAGCCTGGACAACCGGCGCTCGCCAAAGCTAAGTCTCGCGCCTACGACAAATTCACCGTCCTGCTTGCGTTCGACTCGATAGCTGACTCCATCTACCTTGACGCTCATACTAATCTGTCGCTCCGACTTCTCTAAAATGCCGAGCAACGCACTCAGACGCGGCGAGAGGGTGAGACGAGATGACGTCTGCACCACGACGTAATCCGTCAGATCCAGACCGCCTGCATAACGGACTTCCAATACAGCGACTTTCATAAAACCTCCTTAGGTGGAAATGTCCATCTCTTCAGCGTTATGCCGAAAGCGGACGACAACGGTTAAAACAACGATGGCGCCGGAATGCGCGTCGCTATCAGTTCAGCCCATCGGCCCTCAAGCGCAGACACGATGGAAATAAAGTAGAGGTGGAGCGGCACGTGAGTCGTGGTTGTCGATAAACGTCCGGTCTGACTGATCGGCATCAAGAACGCGACCGACAAAGGTGGCGATACGTCGGACGCGCTCGCGAGGGCAAGCGTGTCCTGAGTTCTGCCGGGATCGGGAGATGAAGATCTGGTGACGGGCGAGCAGAAGCCGCTCGCCTGACATGTCGATGCGTTAAAACGCGGTGGGTGGATTCAATATAGGCCGACAGCCATTCTCCGCGAGGCGGAAAGCTTCGAAAAAACGCAGTCTTTCCGGTTTTGCTTGGCCCCGCGCCGAGTTCTATCCGGAACGGGGGGTATGGATCGCTCTTGTGTCGCCGGGTTGCCCGTGTTGAATCGACGCTGCGCCTGCCCTACCTTTGGCCTTGTTTCGCTATATCACTTTCGTTGTATTTCCGCTCCGATTTTTCGTCGCGTTACCGACTTGTTCTTAAACGATGGGTTAGCACCGCCCGGTGATCGACGGCGTGACTGTCGCATGTCCGATCTATATGGCTATCAAGTCGCGCTGCGTCGAGATACCGTGCATGCGTTGCGCCAAAGCTGAGCAATCTCGTGCGCAAAAAATAATGTAAATCGGACAACGCTAGAACGCCGTCGGGTGCCGTCGAATGAAGGCGACAGTCCGCCTCAGCAAATATGGCGATGCTCTCGACTGGACAATCGTGTTGAGAGAGCACTGATCGGAGATAGCGCACAGCCGGTTTTGCGCGCCGTAGAGGCGACGTGTGCACCGTGACCCCGCCCAAGTCATCAATCACGAGCAGTTCATCTTCATTGGTCCCGGGCCTGACCTCGCCCCTCCAATCGTAGTAGTTGACGACGAAAACACCGAAATGTGTAACGGCAAGGCAATGGACCAATGTCGTCGCGTTTGCGGTGCCCGGTGCATGTTCAAGGGTTACGTCTTCACGAAAGCGCACTTGGCTCTCACACACGCGGCCGAATACGGGCGCGATTCTGCGGCGCAACCAGCGGCAGACGCGCCGACGGCGCGCGCCCACGACGGAATCGTGCTCTTGCAGATGAGTGAGGTGATCGGCGCCGCTTTGCATTCGATCGTTCAACGGATGGAATGCGGATTCTCGTTTCTGAACTGGATCTCTCATTTCATTTTCTCGCGGTTGGTTCATTGCGGTAATCATTCAGTCTTCGAAGGGCGCTGCAGGTTGATGGACGACGCGTTCCTAAGTCCGCCTGGCTCGCTCGCACCCAGCAAAGAACATTGGGCGAGAGGCCGTGACGTCCAAGATTGCATGCCGTCCTGGTTATGGAACCGGCAATTGCGCGCAATCAATAGCGGCGCGTGAGTCCGATTGCTGCGTGATAAGTTGTGTTGAGCGCGCTCCAATGAGTGAACGCCTACGCACATTCGCGACGACATGATGCGTCTGCAATCAGAAGGTTTTGAAGGGCGCCTAGACGCTTCATCTGCGCGGGGACGAGGCGGGTTTCTTTCTCTAAACGCTCGAGCCGCCTGAGCCAGTAAGACCGGTCAAGGTAAAGCGGCATGGGCGCTGCATTCGCGCTTAGCAGGTGGCGTATCACGCTTTCGAGGTGCGTCAATTCGGCGTCCGCGAACCGTGAAGGTCGCTTCAGCTCCGACGCTCCAGACGTTGCGGTGGGTTGCCGTTTTATCGCACGCATGCTTTGGCTCCGCCAGCGCGAGGGCGTTGCGCGCGCATCGGGTCACGCGTGCGCGCTCGAGACCACATAAGGTGCGAGATACGCTGCTTAGGAACGACGCTTTGCGCTCGTTGTGCGGGTAGCGGATGACACAGACGCTTCGTTGTTGGCATAGCGGCGGAGAACTGGTTTGACAAAACCAGCATGCCTGCGACAAAGAGAAGTCAAGGCGCGGCCTCCATAACGTTCCGCACGCGCTTCGCATAACTGATTGTTTTGACCGGGACGAGCAGATTAATGCAATGCTCGCATGCTATTGGGGTTTGTTTTCCGGTTCAGAGTACCAGTGGCTCGACGGTAGGCTTGTAGTCTCCAGCCGATGTCGCACAGCGCGTCTCATGCGTATGGTACCGGAATGGCGCCATTAGCCACTCCCCCAATCACCCAGGGCCGCTGCGTGGGCCAACGCCGCGGAAGAGAATAAGCCCTCATTTCCGTGTCCGCGCGGCGTCCTCGCTGACGGCACATCGGTGGAGTGACATTGCGCTTTCAGCGTCCTCGCACGTCAGGATTTTGTGAGTAAACGCGCGACCATAGAGAGGACGAAACTGCGCCGATGCGCCCTCCACCAATGCGTTAATACCTGCGGCGGACAGCGAGTCATGAGCGTTGGGTTGCCGATCGCTGAGCTATGATTGGCGCGACGCTGGGGGCCATCGGCGTTGCGACGCTCGGCTGACATCCAAGATTGACGGCTGTCGATCGAACCACTTCCCGCGAGACGACTTGCGGCGACGTCATCTGCGGCAACGCTATCCGGATAGCGGCACTTTCGAGAAAGGACGCACAGAAACGTATAGCTTTCGCCGGTCTAGCCGCGCCCGCTTGTTGCATCTCCGGCCGTGATCGATTTTCCAGCGAAAGTGTGCCCAAAAAAGGGGGTAACGATCCGGCACACTTCTTAACAGAACACTTACTGTGAGAAATCAACGCCGTGGAAAACGACCGTCCCCGAAGCAACGCTATCCGCATAGCGTTGCCATACCGAGTGCATCGGCTACAAACGTTGTTTAGCGATTCACCGAACTCAGTCGACAAGCGTCTTGCGTGTTCTCCGCCGGTTCGCCTTTGGCCATGTTTCAGCATTTGAAGGTTTTCCGGTTTTCCTCAAGGCCATAAGTGGAGCAGAGCGTCGATTGGCGATAGCTTGGCGCTGATTGGCCCAACGCTAGGGGACATTGTCGCTGCGGCGCTCGGCACATCCAACATTGACGACTGTCGATCCACGCATGCGAGACCCGTCGTCCAGCCCATCGTTTAATGTGATCTTCAGGAGGGACGGGGCGCAAATGTGCTGGGCAAGCGGGCGAGCTGAGCTTTATTGAAGATGCCACCAAATTCGCGCATAAACTCAACAAATTCGGCATCAGTAATCCGCTTTTTCAGAACTTTGCTGATCGACTTCTCGATCTCAGCGCGGTACTTCCAGAGAAGCTCCGAATCTTTACATTCGATCACCAGCCGATTTCGTCCTCTTCCTTTCCTAATGCGTACACGAGTGAAAGTCGACGGGCGGATATTTTCCGCGTTGAGCTCAGAGAGAATGTTCGCTGCCGTCCGGCCGCTCGCGTCGAACATTGACTCCACGCGGCGTGCCCGTACAAGCATCTCATCGAGCCCCAGTTCGTCCTTGAGCGTGAGAAGTCGTTTCCCAACCGCGAACGTTAGATCCTTCTCATAGAACAGATGACGAACTGCGTCGGGAAGCTCCCGAATCGAAACGGCAACGCTAACGTTCCGTCGTGATACCCCCAGCGCCTTCGCACAGGCACTGAAACTCGCCCACTCTCCATTCGTCACCCCGAGGTGATATCGGTCGGAGATGTTTTTAGGCAGATCAAGCACGCGGGCCATGATCTTTACGGGGTCTTGCCCCGACCAGCGCAGCATTGTCTTGGAATTCAGTGCTTGGCCTTTAACAATCTTCAATACCGTTTTATTCGAATGCTTTGCATTGGTCGCCCCGCTTTGCCGGATACGGCCGAGCACCGTTTTGATCCCATCATGAATGATTGTATGGCGAATGACTCGAACGGTGTGACTGCTGATTCCAACGCGGTCATCAAATAGGTCGAGCACCTCATTGGGCAACTCGTGAAGCTGCAACGCCAACGACAAATCTCCCTGGCTCACGCGCAATGTGCTTAACGCGCCGAGTTGCGTCTTCCACTTCCCTTCGTTGAGTCCTTCTTGAAAATTCTGCGCAAGCAGTAAGCAACTGCGACGGCTTATCAAGCGATAAGGTCTTTTTGATGTTTTCATCTGGTCTCCTTTCGTTCAGCGCCTGATGATCGCATACTTGCTACTAAAGTGAGAGAGTTGTGAAGATGACGCCACAAACTTTTTTTAATCTGAGCGAAAGCCGTATAAAAAACACCCTCTTTTAACTTTTCTCTTTTCAAAATATTTACAGAGATCATCGAACAAGTGACTCGAGTGCATCGCAGTAAGATGATGGAAGCGGCGACGGATACCGCGTCCGCTACCAGACGCTGCGAAATTCGAAGCAGCTTGTGCGTCAATGAAAGTTGCCGTAGAATCCGACATTCATCCAGGCACTGCGACTTCGACGACTGGACTTTCAAACGCAGGTCAGCAATTCGCTGCTTTCCCTGCCAAAACATTCGCTGCTTTCCCTGCCAAAACCCCTCCGCTGTCTTCGCTGTAACCCCCTTCTCGATTTCACCGTTAGTCAGCCCGGCAGAAGTTCGTCCGGATAGCATTGCTTTTTTCTCTGGCGACACGGAGCTAAAACATTGATTCACATGTGAAAACTGCGAAATATTGCGAAATCGACTTCGTGCAGCCAACAGCTCGTTTTTCGCTTACGCCGAGTAGTCGGCGCAAGCGTCGGAACGAAGGCGATGAAAAAATGCGCGTCTGTGCCGAAGTGCGAGAGCGACGCTCGCCTATTTATCACGACCGGTGCGCGTCACGCTCGGCTTGTTCGACGGCGTGATCCCAACTTTCGCATCCTTTCCGTAGACGTGCATTTATCTCGTTGACGTCAAAGAAGGACCAGTTGACGGCACTGTAGCGATCGTAACTTTGCCGCAAGAACTGACTCAGTTCGTGCAGTTTGAAGATCGCGGTGGGAACCCCAAGTTCGATCGCGCAAGCATCATGCGTGGCGATGGCGATCGCCTGCACTGGGCATTGCAAATCCGACAGTAGGGCGGAAAGAAAGTGAACGGCGGGTGCCGCACGCCAAAGAGGACATGGAAAGGTATGTGCTGCGCCCGACTCGCTCAGGACGATCATTTCGTTAGCCTTCTGCGAAGAGGAAATGATGCCAACCACCGGGATGTGCGTGATCACAAAGACACCGAAGCGAGTGACGGCTACACAGTCCACGTCGACGCCCTGCCCCGAAAATCCTTTGCTCGTGAGCACGAGCATGTCTTCATGCAAAGCGTAACGGTTGACCAGCAACGGGGCGAGAATCGCTCGCAACTTCCGCGAAAACTCGGCGTAATCACGCCGGCGCTTCTTGAGCGCGGGCTCCTTCTCATAATCTTTGGGGTACCCGAGGTAAGCCTGGGTCGGGAAGAACGGGGTGATCTGCTCTTTAGCCCGTGCGCGGGTTTGATTTACCATTGATTGAAGCTCCGTTGTATTTAGCGAATCGTTCAGCCAGCTCTTGGTCGTTGAGGTGCACAAAAACAATCGTAGGGTCGATTGCGAGCATTGAGAGCATGGAATGACGCCGAATTCGATAGCTCTTTCGTCGCAGACAGCGAACGGTGCCGCGCGCGGCGCTCGATGAGCCCAAGCCGCTGCCCCAAACTTTTTAATGTGCTAATGCGGCCGGCGTCGTTTCGCGCGACTGCTTCGATATTGCGAGCGAGTTCCACTAGCCATGCGCCAACGCCACCGGCGTCTGCGTGCAGCACCCGCGTGTGTCAAGGATAGTTTCGATCGAACTTCCGCGTGGAATTGTGATGCTGACTCTGGTTCCAGCGAGCGGCTGCTCATAACTGCGTTGCCAGGCAAGACAAACGCGGCCTATATCGGCGCGCAGAGCGGCACGGACAACCATGTCGGCAGATCGCCCATTTGAAGCGCTGCCGTCGGATGGCTTTAACCGCTAGAGAAGAAGCCACATGTTGAAAAGCGATGCGTTTTCGTACCTCTTTTCGCCGATCCGCAAATATCATGATATTTCCTAGCGAGCGGCGGTGAACCGACGCACTCAATCATGTCTCTGAAAAGTGCCTACGCTGCCTTTACGGCAAACAGCGTACAACGCACTTTCAAGAGCGAAGGTCGAGCCGCTGTCCGCCGCCTCGGCTCAGGAACCGAGGGATTAGCGAGATGATTCAACTTAGACGCGAGGGCCATGTGTTTGACGCTCAGTACGAGGTACCGGCTCGGCGAGGAAGCAAGTTACAGCACGGGGTGGAGGTTGCCCCGATAGCAACCAGGCCGTGCAGCGCCCCTTGACGAAAGGATTATGAAAGACGTATGAGGAAAAGCTGGCAGAAAAACGCCGTCATTCTGCGATATGAGCGCTATCCGGATAGCGTTGGTCGCCGAGATGAGCAGGCCGAGGGTGTCCACGATTCGCAAGCTCAACATCGAAAACCGTTGTGTCCATCCAGTAGATAGACGTCAAGGCGACGCGCGAGGCGCAGCATGGAGTCGCTGCTGTTCAGCCACATGCAACATTCGTTGTTCGGTGTAGCCGATCCCGACAAGGGATCTCCGCGCGACGGTTCTCCCATGTGAGAGCGAGCGCGACAATACTGCAGACAGGCTGGAACGAAACCAACAAGGAAACGGCACCGTCATTCGGTTACGGGATCGTTCTGCGCGCTGACTCACGCAGGGCACAGCAGATCGAGAGAAAGAAGTGTGCCTTGGCGGGCTTTGGGAAGCGGTGCAGTCCATCGTGACCGCTTGGACTTCTGCGGACGGAATGAGCGTCTCGCCCACGTGAGCGCTCGCATGAGGAAGGGATCGCCTACAGACGATGACCGTGCATACGGCCGGGCGCCGATCAATCTCGGTCGACGCCCTTCTCAGTAATCATGCGGCCGAGATCATTGTCGCTAAATTCATGTTAGCTCGACCGATCGTCAAGCAGCGACAACTGCCCAGGCACCGGATTGTCACAGCACGCGTTAGCAGGTTCGTTCATAGACCGGTCGTCAAGAAACGCTCCGATTGGCCGCAGATTTGCGGCAGCGGAATCCCCAGATGAAGAATCTTGCGACGGTCCGCACTTGGCAAGGATGCGGTAAAGCGCTTGCCTCGATATCTTTAAGTTTTTCGCGGCTTCAGATTTCACGCCGTTCGCAGCAGTGAGGGCGGCGATCACCTGTTCGGGCGTGATCGCGGGTCGCGATAGGCGCTCGGCCGTGGCAAACGTCGAGATATACGCCGTCGCCTTCCCAGCAAGACTATGTCCTGCGGCTTCGACTAGCTGTTGCATGGCCCTTTGATGAAGTTCCGGGTCGGGCCGGTAGTCAGCCTTCTTGATGGGCGCCGGTACGCCGGTGATTTGCTCGTACATCCTCTGAAGGTACGCGTGGCGCAGGCCATGTACGGTGACACCTAATCCGGCGCGGCTGATGCCCTCCTTCTGCAAAACATGATAGAAATGGCGATACCATTTCTTGAGCGACCAAGGCTCGGGGATCATCGACCCGGTGCGTGGGTTGGCGAGCCTGGCTGCACGGATAAGGACGTCGTACTGCCATTCGGCATCGATGGGCACAAGTCGGGGCCTGCCGCCCTTGGTGCCGTCAATCACATGGAGGTGGCCTGAAACGCGCAGACACTGCAGAGGACGCAGGAGCATGCTTTCCTGCGCGCGCAGCCCAAAGGTCGCCTGCAACTCGACTTGAATCGCGACCCAGCGATCGCGTTCGCAAAGTCGTGCGATGACGTCATTGACGTCGACGTTGGCCGCTTCCCACGATTTATCTTCCTGCGCCACATAGTAACGGCGATATCCGTCGGGGCGCTTGATGTAGTCATCGACGGTCCCCACGAGTTGATGCTTTTTCATCCACGCTGCAAGCGTGCGCCAGTAGGTGAGCTTGTTCTCGACCGTACCCGGCGCTTGTTCCTTCTCGGTGACCCAAAGTTTGACCAGATAGGCGATGTGTTTTTCAGAGAGGTTCCACGGCGACTGAAGCGCAAATCCGCCCTTTCGTAGTTCGCGAAAACCCGCGATGAGATGTCGCACGCGGTACGTCTGGGTCTTGATGGAAATCGCGTTGGAGGTCACGCGGGTCTTGCTGTGTGCTTTGGTTAGGTTGTGTTGAAAAAGTTCGGTGAGTTCTTTCGTGAGCCGCTGTGGCAGCCCGGCGTTGTCCAACAGTGCCGAAAAGTTGAGTTGGATTTTCACAGCTGTGATCCGAAAGGCGACGTTCTCACCTATCAAAAGAACGTCCCGGGGTGGTTGAAATACTACACGCTTTGCTTTCCGGGATCTTAGAGATCAGATTTTCGATTCACCCGGCGCAGGGAAGCACTGCGACCTGATGATCCTCACTCCGGACGAATCCGAAGCACGGCTACTTGACCGCGGGCATAGCCTGTCGAGCCAAGCAATTCTTGTTGCGCATTTTGTTTTCGGCTGCGCGGGCCGACAGAAAGGAATGAAGAAATCCGCACCCATGGGTGCAAGTGATTTCCCGTCTCGAGAGCTTGCTCATCACGATCGCCTCGATCTGGGACCGCGTGAGTCAGGCTTGACGCAATTGCCGGAGACGTAGGAAAGTGGACTTTCGCACTGTCCGCGCGAGATTGTTCTCAGTCGATGAGGTTCTGCGTTTTGCTGGAAAGGCTAGCGTTCATGCGGTTCTTGTTGCACTCAGTTTCCGACATGACACGGCCAGCTCAACGGGCAGCGTCGCTGCCGTTCAGTAAGATTGCGCCCATCGAGCGCGAGGCTTGATATAAATGGAGTGCGATGCACTCAGGTCGATGCGTCGATGACGCGGATAGGTAAGTACGATACTAGGTCCTGCGATGCGCAAAGATAGATGGAAAGCTATCGATTTCAATACAGCTTTCGCCGCGGGGCTCTCAATGTCCATGCAAAATCCAGCCCAGCGGTGCCAACGAGTCGAAACGTTGCTCGCCATCGCAACGATTGGCGGCTTTCGCCGCCGCGCCCCATGCTCGACGCCTGCAGCACGAGTTGAGCGGCTTCGGGAATCGTCATGAAGAAGCGTGTGCTTTCCGGATGCGTGACCGTGACCGGCCCGCCCTTCTCGATCTGCTGTTGAAACTTCGGAATCACGCTGCCCGCGCTGCCCAGCACGTTGCCAAAGCGCACGGTCTCGAACTGCGTGCGCAGCGCGGACTGCTGCAGCGCCTTACAAGCCATCTCGGCAAGACGCTTGGACGCGCCGATCACGTTGGTCGGGTTGATGGCTTTGTCGGTGGAAATCAGCACGAAGTGGCGCACGTCATGGCGGATCGCCGCGAGCGCGACGCGCATCGTGCCGAGCACGTTATTGCGCACCGCCTGCCAGGCGTTCTGCTCTTCCATCAGCGGCACGTGCTTGTAGGCAGCCGCATGGAAGACGATGTGCGGCGTGAAGCGCGCCATCGTCTGATCGAGCAACAGTGAATCCTTCGCGTCGCCGACGACGGGAATCACCGAGCACTCGGGAAACTTCTCGTGCAGCTCCTCGATGAGCCGGTAATCCCGTATCCGGAGAGATCGTAGGCGATCAGTTGCGCCGGCGAGAAGCGCAGGATCTGGCGGCAGAGTTCCGAGCCGATCGAGCCGACGCCGCCTGTCACCATCACCACGCGGCCGTGCAGCAGCTGCTCGACGTGCGGCATGTCGATCTTCACCGGCTCGCGGCTGAGCAGGTCTTCGAGATCGATCTGGCGCACGCGCGACAGAAGTTCGTGCCTTCGGTGAGCGGCGTGAGCGCGGGCAGCACCATCACCTTGACGCCGGCCACGCACAACGTGGCGACGCGCCGCTGTTCATCGACCGACGCCGACGGAATCGCGATGATCACGTAGTCCGTCTTCAGTTCCCCCGCGAAGCGCAGCAGATCGCCGAACAAGCCGACCACCTTGTGGCCGAGCACTTCGCGGCCCTGCTTCGCGGGATCGTCATCCAGCAGGCCGACGAGACGCCACTCGGAGGAACGCGACAACTCGCGGGCGAGCATCGCGCCCGCCGTGCCCGCGCCGAGCACGATCACGGGCTTGCACTGCCCGACGAGACCGCCGCACAGATAAAACTCCTTGCCCGCCCCGCTACAGCGCGCGCGCCGCCCATGGCGAGGAACAGCAGAAGCGGCGAGACGATCAGTACCAAGCGCGGGATGATCGGAATGGGCTGCGACATCACCGCGCCCACCATGACGACGAGCGCGCCCACCATCTCGTGGCACGGACGCCCTTCCTGTCCGATGGAACGCGACTGCCCCGCACGATATCGCTCCGCCTGCTCCTTCGGCTGGTGTCCAGCGCCGAGTTGTATCGGCTCTATTTGACGATCGGCAAAATGCTCGATGACCCCGACGGCAAGCGCGTATTACGTGCTGACGCTCGCCTACTCGCGCGCTCAAGCGCCACGCGATGATCGATGTCGTCGTGGTCGCCGCGCTCTATATGGCGCGCATCATCGCGGGCGCGGCGGCGATCGACGTTCCGCTGACCTTCTGGCTGCTGCCTTCTCGATGTTCCCGTTCGTGAGCCTCGCGCTCGCCAAACGCTATACCGAACTACATGCCGTGCAAAAGGCCGGGCGCGAAGAGACGCGCGGGCGCGGCTATATGGCGAGCGATCTCCCGATGATGTCGTCGCTCGGCACGTCGTCGGGCTATATCGCGGTGCTCGTGCTCGCGCTGTACATTCAGGACGAGCATACGATGGTGCTGTACCGGCATCCGCAGTACATCCGGATCGTGTGTCCGCTGATGCTTTACTGGTTCAGCTGGACGTGGATGATCGCGCATCGCGTCATGATGCACGACGATCCGATCGTGTTCGCCGCGCGCGATTGCACGAGTCTGCTGGTCGCCGCGCTGTGCGCCTGCGCGTTCTGGTTCGCGATCTGAGCGATGACCGAGCGTTAACCAAACGATGCGCGAACTGCTTTCCTGGGGCCATTATCCGCGTCTGCCGCAAACCGCGCACACGGCACACTGGCACGACGAAGCGCAGGCGCATTGGCGCGATGTGCGGGCCGCGCACGACGCTCGCGTTCGGCAACGGGCGCAGCTACGGCGACGTGTGTCTCGCGAGCTCGAATCACGTCGTCCGCAGGCTCGCGCTCGATCGCATCATCGCGACCGACTGGGAGCACGGTATCGTGCGCGCGGAACCGGGCATCACCTTCGAGCAGATTCTCGCCCTCGCCGTGTCGCGCGGCTGGATGCTGCCGGTGACGCCGGGCACGAAGCACGTGACGCTCGGCGGCGCCATCGCCAACGACGTGCACGGCAAGAATCATCACGTGCGCGGCACGTTCGGGCGTCATGTGCGGGCGTTCGGCCTCGCGCGCAGCGACGGCAGGCTCACCGAATGCTCGCCCGTGTCGAACACCGAACTCTTCAGCGCGACGATCGGCGGGCTCGGACTCACGGGACTCATCCTGTGGGCGGAGTTCCGCTGACGCCGGTGCGCACGAGCGCGATCGACATGAAGAGCATCCGCTTCGGCACGCTCGACGCGTTCTTCGATCTCGCCAAGGAGCACGACTCGCGGCACGAGTACAGCGTCGCATGGGTCGATTGCGCGAGCCGTGGCGCCGCGCTCGGACGCGGCATCTTCATGACGGGCGATCACGCGGCGCACGGCGCGCTCGATATCGGCAAGCGGCGCACGCGCCGCGTGCCCTTCACGTCGCCCGTTTCGCTCATGAATGGGTTAACGCTGCGCGCGTTCAACGAACTGTATTACCGTCGCCAGAGCAAAACGGTCGAGATGTCGCGAGTCGGCTACGACAGCTATTTTTATCCGCTCGACAGCCTGCTCGAATGGAACCGCATTTATGGGCCGTCGGGGTTTCAGCAGTATCAATGCGTCGCGCCGGCCGCGCACGCGCGCGATGCCGTGCGCGCGATGCTCGATCGCATTTCGTTGAGCGGCACGGGTTCGTTTCTCGCGGTGCTCAAGCGCTGCTGCGACGTGCCATCGCCAGGGCTGCTGTGGTTTCCGATGGAAGGCACGTCGCTCGCGCTCGACTTCGCGCAGCATCCGAGACTGGATTCGCAACTCTTCGGCGCTCTCGACGCGATCGTGCGCGAGGCCGGCGGACGCCTCTATCCGGCGAAGGACGCGCAAATGTCCGCCAATGATTTTCGCGCGGCTTATCCGCGATGGTAGCAGGTCTAATCGCTTCGCGATCCGGCGATGCTGTCGCATTTCTGGAAACGAGTGACCGGTCTATGAAAAACATCGTCATCGTGGGCACCACGTCAGCGATCGCCATCGCCTGTGCGCGCGAATGGGCCGCAGAAGGCGCGCAGTTCTTTCTGGTCGCGCGCAATCAGGAACGCGTGGAACAGGTCGCAGCTAATCTGGGCGCGCGCGGCGCGGCGTCGGCGACGGTCTCGGCTCGATATCGACAAGCTCGACGATCACGCCGCGATGCTCGCCGACTGCGCCGCGCACATGAATTCGATCGATATCGTGCTTGTCGCGCCGGGCACGCTGCCGAATCA
The DNA here is from genome assembly GCF_023631085.1 of Caballeronia sp. INML1. Lineage (NCBI taxonomy): Bacteria > Pseudomonadati > Pseudomonadota > Betaproteobacteria > Burkholderiales > Burkholderiaceae > Caballeronia > Caballeronia sp. INML1. Next base: position 65,965 of record NZ_JALQDT010000027.1, read on the forward strand.
GGCCGCCTGCCAGAACGATGCAGCCGTCGCGGTGCGCGAGTTTCACATCAACGCGCGTGCGCTAATCGCGCTGTTCACGCCGATCGCCAATCGGTTTGAAGCGCAGCGGCACGGTGCGCTCGCATTGATTTCGTCAGTGGCGGGCGATCGCGGACGGCCATCGAATTATCTTTGTGGCAGCGCGAAGGCGGCGCTGCAGGGGTTTCGAAGGCATGCGCGCACGGCTATTCAAGGCTGGCGTGCATGTCGTGGATGTGCGGCCAGGCTTCGTCGATACGCCGATGACGGCGGGCCTGCCCCTTCCTGGTCCGCTCGTGGCGACGCCCGAACAGGTCGCGAAGGACATCGTGCGCGCGGTCGAAAGGAAGCGGGACGTGCTTTATACGCCGCGGTTCTGGTGGGGCATCATGCTCGTGATTCGCTGCGTGCTGCGGGTCGTGTTCAAGCGGGTGACGCTTTAGGCGGACGCGCGGCGACGTACGGAACACGTAGTGCTCGTCGAGCCGATACTTAACGATGTAGCCGATCGCAAGGCCGATGCATCCGCCGATGTAGCGCGTCCGCATCGTCCGGAAAGAGACAGTTGAAGCCGAACTTTACGGCCAATAAGTTCGCAGTCCGGAACGACCGCATACTGCGGCCAGATTCGAAGAGTCGGCTGATGACGATATCAAAGGTCGAGCGAACACTCGGCTCACGAGGCTAGCACCCTATTTCCAGAACTCCGGCATCTGGTTTCTACTCGCAATTTCGCAAGTCATTCGGGCGTAAAAAAGCCGGCCGGAAGCGGCTCAGCGGATATCAAGCGAAGCCGAGTTACTGGAAATGGGCAGGTTTGCGCATGACAAAATGAAGATTGTGACGCGTGAAAGCGCGGTGCGCCGGTATGTTGTAGCGATCGAAAGCAAGTCGAAGCAATGCATCGTCCGTTCGATCATAGAAACGCGCGAGAATGGCCTCCTCATACCCGTCGAGCACAATGTAGTCGTGGCAATTCCGACCTATCGCAAGCTCGAAATCGTGATAAGAAATGCCAAAACCCCAGCGCGCAAGTGTTTCGCCGATCTTCTCGGGGGCTGTCGATCCGATCGAATTACGGAAGTCTGCACGCGGCGAGAATTGCGCGTAGTCGCGCTGGATTTCTAATGGAAGCGCCGAATAGAAGTGCATGAGGCTCGTGTGATCTTCGAGCACATTGAATCTGTTGGGTGTATCCGCCACGGCGAGCAGGCCGCCGGGTGCCAGCGCTTTCCACGATGCGCGCAAAGCCTCGATGCGTTCCACGTACGTCATATGTTCGAGCACAGCGCACAGCACAACGAGATCGATTTGACCGACGAGCGCCTGGGCTTTCTCTTCCGTCAGTTTCTCGTTGACGAGCTGGACGTTGTCGTATCCGAAGAAACGCAGTCTCTCCGCTGCGGCGGCGCTCGCCTTCCGGTCGATCTCGAAGCTGACGACGCTCTTGACTCGACTTGCGACGGCGAGCGTGGAACTGCCAGTCCCAGATCCGATTTCAATGGCCCTCAACTTGCTCATGTCTGGGACGATCTGTGCAAGCCATGTGCAAATCCAGTATTCGAAATCGCGGAAACGATGAACGACATGGGCATCCAAATCTCGTTCGAAGGACTCATCTTGCGTAACATCAGCCCTATAGAACGTGCGAAGCAGTACGTTCTTGAAGAACGGCCTAAAGTCGTCCGGGATTGGCAAGGGTGAGAACGCGGGAAGATTAGATAGAGCAGGAGATATCGGAGTTCTGAGAGCGCTGAATTGCTGCGCTTCGGAGATCAGCCTGGTATTTTCCTCTTCGAGAGCCTGACAGCGCGCCAGAGCCGCGTCGAGGTCAGCCGTGTTTGGACTGTCGACCGGCTTGGCGACTAAAACACGATTGCCGCGCAGCGCCTGAAAGATCTTCATCTTTCACCCGTTCGTTATCTCGAAAGATCGAATATATCAGCGCCGCGTGTTGGCGGAACAAAATCCGCGTCAATTTGCACCCAGCGGCGCTGCAGGTCAGCTTGCCGCGTTCTTGCCTTAGGTCGACGCGATTGACGGCCACACGATATTGCTTCCACTGTTTTAGCCGAGCGGTTTCCCTGTCGGTCACAATGTCGACATCAACAGCATCGTGAAGAGGAGTCGAAGCTGTCGTTGCCGATCAGCACCTGATTGTCCAACAGATAGCGTGCCTGGTCTCGCCCCCGATGCAGTTATCGTAGCGAGCTTTTGAATGCTAAGGCCTTGTGCGGTCTTGCGGTCCGGCCAAATTGCTACTCACTAGGCTGATCATTGCGAACTCCGATAGGGGCACGAGAGCGTATAGCGTTTTCGCGCGCAACGTCGGCACTCGGAAGCAGTGATGGCCTACACCGACGGCTTGCGGCCTTCGATGCTCAATAGCGTGCTATGAAGGCGCGATAGTGCGAGGCCCGGTCGACGTTCGGCGGCGAATAACCTTCCAAATGTCAGCCCATGCTTCAACTCTGGACTGGCGTCGAAATTGCGTTCCAATACATGGGCCAACATCATCACTTTCCTGGAAGAAAAATCCGTCTCCATTGCCGCTGAAACGTCGCGATAGCCCGTTCGCAATGAGTCTAGCAATAAAAGCGCCTCGGAGGTCTTCATCTGAAAGCTTGGTCGCGTAAGCCGTTGACGCGCGCTCGATGCCGATGCGATCGATCACGCGATTTCTGTCGAGAATTGAATCTTAAGTGTAAAACGTTTCGAACGAGCGGACAACGGGGGGTCACGGGGAGCCACTTACGCCTCGCTCTCTCGACGGCTGGTGACGGGTGCATGCCAGCCACGATGCATCGGCCGCGCAAGCGCTCGTTGGAATGCAATGAGATGATCGGCGGACTCAAACTCTTCGAGCTCTACGATCCGAGTTTCGTCGATGCCGATTCGCACGAGTTTCATCACTCGACGCGCATGTAGCATGGGACAAAAGCACGTGGCCCGCGCTCGACTTCTCACAGAACAAACTGCGCGACGGGTCGACCGCCAGACGCGCGTCCCAGAGTGGCGGTTACTGACAACCAGACAGGCCGGATTGGCGCGGCGGCCGATGACGCTCAACCGTGAGTGTAGTCAATCTCACGATTCGCCCTATTAAAAGTATAATAATATTAACTGATGAAAATTCACACCTGCTGGCGCAACGTGGTAACTGTTCGCGGTCACGTGTACTCATTGCGATCCCGATCTGCCGTGATCCGAGAGATGCATCACGACCGCTGCGTGGCCACATTCTAATGCCGCGGCAATAACGGGTAAATATTACTGTGAACATCTTGATGTCGGCGTTCACGAACCGCTGCTTGATGAACTGGATCCCGATCGCAATGAAGATCCGAGCTGAAGGCGGCACGTGCAATTTCCTTCTGTTTCCCCGACTTCCTGATCCGGACCATAAAGGCCTTTACAGCCACGAGATCCAGTCGCATGCCGTCCTCACCGCACCGATCGACGCATCATTCGAACTCTGCGAGACGACGGAAGCCGAATGCAAAGCCGCCATCCAGCGCATCGTCAAACGGAAGCGCTACGACGGAGTGCTGATGACGACTTGCCATCTCGGGCCGGAACTGAAACTGCGCAATTGGGTGCAGGCCGTATCGCCAACGACGCAGTTCGTCGGACTGCAGCATGGATTCGTTCAACTATGGCCGAATTTCGAAGCCCGATTCAGCTCGTACGACTATCTCGGCGTTTTTGGACAGGCATTCAAGCATCGGCTCGTTCCCGAGTTTCGGAACCGAACGGTGGCGCTGTCCCTTCCCATCCTCGACACTTACGCGTCGAACGCGCGGCCCGAGGGCGACAAAATACTGTTTGCGCTGCAAAGGGATATCTCGCCCGGAGAAGTCCAACGACTTGCTCAGGATATCGAAGTTTCGTCTGGCAGGAAGATGGTGCTTCGCGTTCATCCGGAACACGTCTCGCACTATGATGTGCTTCGCGCGACCTTCGAGTTTTCCGATCCGGCCGAGCCGCTTTCGAGAGCGCTAGCGCGTACCTCTGCCGTGATCACGTCCGGAAGCACGCTTGCACTCGCATCGCTCGCGATGAAGCGGCCGACAGCGATATTGCGTCATTTGGGCGGCGAGGAATATGAACCGTTTGGAATCGTCGCCGACGCCATGGAGGCTGAACCGATACTGCAAATCCTCGATCGATTTCGAGAACCGTCCTTCTGGCCGGGGATGGACGAGATTTTGGAAAACTACGCGGGCCGAGCGGGTCGACGTGTCGACGATGCCTACGAGACTCTGGGCACGCTGTTTGCTTCGCCGAAGCGGGAGGCAAAAGGCGCAGCAAAAACGATCAACGGGTGGTTTCGGCGCCTCGTTGGCGGGTTTGGTGCATGAGGCAGGTGCATGCCTGCGGCGCACGAACAAGCCCGTCGATGGAAGCGATACCTGAACGCGTTCATTTTCTGGACGGCATGAGGGGCTGGGCGGCGCTCGCCGTCGTCCTCTACCATCTGGCGCCGACCTTCCTGATTCGGCCACACGATCTGAAAACCATTGGCTGGTTGATTGCCGATGGACGGCGCTCTCGCGGTGTACGTTTTCTTTGTCGTTTCCGGCTTCTCGCTCTCGATAGGTTTTGTGCGATGTCGCGAGCGATCCGGCCTGTTTTCGCTCGCCATACGACGCTATCCGAGACTTGCGATCCCGGTTTTGGCGGCCACTCTAATCACACTTTTCATGCTGCTCACGGGCGCCAATCGAGCGCCCGATGCCGCGGCACTTCTGGGTCGAACGAATTGGCCCGCCAGTGCCTTTCGATTTGAGCCGGGTTTCATAGACGCGCTGAAGTTCGGTCTGTTCGACGTCTTCTTCCACTACCGCTGGGACCACAGTTACAACCCGGTCCTATGGACCATGAGTTATGAACTGATAGGAAGCGTCATGGTGTTCGCGCTTGTGATCGTGATAGGCACGTCGCGCATCCGCTGGGCCGCATATGGGCTCGGCTGGAAGGCGCTAGCGCATTTCGATAGTCCGCTTTCCTCGTTCATTGCGGGGACAGTGCTGGCTGAATGCCACGGTTCAACCGGGATTCGCGTGCTTCGTAAGCCAGCAACCGCATGGCTGATCTCATCGACACTTCTTTTCATCGTCTTCTGTGTGGTCAGCTTCGAGCGGCAGTCGTACGACAGCCTAACCGTGCGCTCCTAATGCGGGACAGCGTTGGTGATCGCGGTGGTCGTCAATAGCGCATGGGCCCGTGCGATGGAGTTGCCGATATCCCGCTTTCTCGGGCGAATTTCCTTTCCGCTGTATCTGACGCATATTCCGGTCATTTGCACCCTCGGCGCGGGCACAGCGCTAATGCTCCATGACAAGGGGCTTTCGTTTCACTGGATTACGCTAATCGAACTGGCGATCTGCGTCCCCGTCGCTGTGGCAGTGGGCGTCATTGTCTCTCCCATCGAGACAGCGTCTATTACATTCAGTCAGTGGCTCGCGCGAGTTCTCCTGAAGCCGGTCTGCCGCTCACCCGTTTAGGTCCAGTGAAAGCGGCGGGTAGCCGGTGCGTCCGGTTGCCGTATGATCTCGACTCTTTCGAGCCAGCTATCCCCACTATGCACCGCGTCACTGAGGCCCGCGTCCATCCTACTTCGAAAATCCGATCGCCGGGCGCCTGGCCTTGCCTCGTGCTTGTGCTACTGGCGCCCATTCTCGTCAAAGCGCCGCTGCTCATTGGTGCGCTCATCGCCGATCCCGCAGTGCTGTATGCCGGCCTGCACAGCCACTTGCATGCAGGCCCGTTGACGGGCTATCCGCCTTATCCGACCATCGATCCGAATATCGCCTTCACCAGTCACGCGCTGGGACGGCGGGCCGCGCTGAGCCTCTTTGGCGGACGGTCACCGTGGTGGAATCATCTCGAAGGCGTGGGCGCGCCGCTCGCCGGAGAGATGCAGTCTGCCGCGCTGTTTCCATTGACCTGGCTCCTCATCCTTCACGATGGGCAACTCTATATGCATATCACCCTGCAGGTCATCGCAGGCTGGTCGACGTGGGCGCTGCTACGTCGCATCGGATGCACGCCGCTCTCCGCCACGGCAGCCGCGCTCGTATTCGAATTCAACGGCACGTTCGCCTGGCTCGCGAACGCGGTCGTCAACCCGATCGCGTTTCTGCCGCTCACGCTGCTGGGCATCGAGATCCTGAGGGATCGTGTGGCCATTCGGCGCAAAGGCGGAATGACATGGCTAATCGTCGGGCTGGCGGCGTCGCTTTACGCGGGAATTCCGGAGGTCGCATATCTCGGCGGCTTGCTTATCCTCGTCTGGACGCTGGTTCGGACCGCCTCGCTGCCGCGCTCATTGCGCCTCACCTACTGGCTGCGCATCTGCGTCGGCGGCGTCGCGGCGCTCGTTCTGGCGGCGCCGACGCTGATTCCGTTCTTCGACTTCCTTCCGCTCGCGAACACTGGCGGTCACGGCGACGGATTTGCAGCGGCGCATCTCAGCCCTAGTTACGCGCTGGCGCTGTTTTCGCCCTATGCGTTCGGCAGCATCTTCCAGAATGCTCCGTTCGCGGACTTCTGGGGCTCCGTCGGCGGCTATGCAGGCTATGTGCTGACGGCGCTCGCGCTCTTCGGCGTAGGAGGACCGACGCTTCGCGGGTTACGCCTCGCGCTCGCGATTTGGACAGCGGTTTGTTTGGCGCTGACCTTCGGAATGCCGGGCACGAGTGTCCTGCTGCATATCGTTCCCGGCCTGAAGCTCGCGGCGTTTTATCGATATCTCCCGCCCTCGTGGGAATTCAGTCTGTGCGTGCTGGCTGCGCTCGGACTCACCGATCTCGCCACCGCGCCCCATGCGCGCTGGCTCACAGCAATGACCGTGCTCGTCGCGCTGGCCTGCGCCGTCGCGGCCTGGACCATGGCGCAAGCCGGCTTGCGGCCTACCGGCCGCATCGCCCATATCGCCTGGATCGTCACCGCGGCGTTTGCAGCGGCGGCTGTTTGCAATCACATGGCGATGGAGGCCGGTGGCTTCGCGCACACGCGTGCTAGCAGGTCTGCTCGCGTTTGAAGCCGTGTTGTACTTTCTGATACCGGTCCTGAGTTATCCGTCGCGCGGCACGATCGAACTCGGCGGCGTCCGCTACCTTCAACAGAATCTCGGCTTTCAGCGGTTCGCCACGCTCGGGCCGGTGCAACCGAACTACGGGTCGTACTTCGGCATCGCATCGGTCAACCATAATGATTTGCCGATTCCGAAGGCATGGACCGACCATGTCGCGGCCCATCTGGACGGCAACGCCCCGCCCATTCTCTTTACCGGTGTTTCGCGCAACGATCCGGCCGGTCCGAGTGCAGCCGACAGCCTAGTAGCGAACCTCGAAGCCTACCGTCGAATCGGCACACGCTATGTGCTCGCGCCGAAGGATTTCGAGGGAACGCCAGGCTCCGCCGGGTTCATGCAACATACTCGTGATCCCAATGCCAAACTCGCGCAGGTCTTTGCCGATGACCGCATGCGAATCTTCGAGATTGCCGATCCCGCGCCGTATTTCTCCGCCGCCGGCTGTACCTTGTCATCAAGGATCGCGACACGCTCGACGCACGCTGCGACAAGCCCTCGACGCTCGTCCGTCTCGAGCTTGCGATGAAAGGCTGGAGCGCCCGCGTGAACGGCGAGTCACGAAGCATCGAGTCGACCGGAGAGATCTTCCAGAGCGTCGCACTGCCGCAGGGCGAATCGACGGTTCGTTTCGTGTTCACTCCGCCATTCATCAACTGGGCGTGGCTTGCGTTCACCCTCGGTTTGCTGGTGCTTGCGGGTGATTTGCTGCGTGGACGTTCGAGATCCTCTGGAAACCGCGCCGCGAGTGGCGAGGGCGCGACGCGGGGTATGCGTTAACATTACGCAACATTCACTTTCCTTCGCACGCCAGCGCGTGCCCGGATTCAGTGCGTGACTTCATTCATGGCCGAAATATCGCAGCTACGCATTGCCGTCGTCGTACCGTGCTACAACGAGGCAGCAACGATCGCGCACGTCGTCCGCGATTTCCGGTTTCATCTGCCGTCGGCCGAAATCTACGCGTTCAACAATAATTCCACCGACGACACGGGCGCGGCCGCGCGCGCCGCCGGCGCTCAGGTGATAGACGTGCCCTTGCAGGGCAAGGGCAACGTGGTGCGACGCATGTTCGCCGACGTGGAAGCCGATGTCTACGTGATGGTCGACGGGCGACGCGACCTACGATGCCGCCGCCGCGCCGGAGCTGATCGGAGCGCTCGTCGAAAACCGCCTCGACATGGTCGTGGGCTCGCGTCTGAGTGACGAAGAAACTGCATATCGGCTCGGACACCGCTTCGGCAACATCTTGCTCACACGGTGCGCCGCAACGATTTTCGGCCGGACCTCTGGGTGTTCCGTCACGCGCGGTCGAAGTCCCGTCAGTGACAGCACGTTGCGCAGGCGCTGTCTGAATCCGTTTCCCGAAGGTTCGGGTCGGACCGATGGGTTAGAATGCGGCACATAATCCGCTAGACGCCCGTCAGAGCTTGTCCGTCATGGCCTGCAGCGGTGCTCAGCACCTTTCCCGAGAAATCCAGCAAGATGGGCACTACACCGAACCGTGAAGGCATTCTCGTCTTCATTCCCGCATATAACTGCGCGCCTCAGATTGGCCGCACGCTCCTGCAACTCAAGGGATGCGAGGCGCTTTTCCGTGAAGTGATCGTTGTCGATAATCGAAGCACCGACGACACGGTCAAATCCGCGATTTCTGCCGCGGCGCAACTGGACTTGCCGGTTCGCGTCATGCAGAACTGGGATAACCTCGGTCTGGGCGGCTCGCACAAGAGCGCGTTCGCCTATGCCGCGCGTGAGGGATTCGATTATCTAGTGGTCCTTCACGGTGACGATCAGGGGAGCATACGCGATTTGCTGCCTCATATCGAGCGAGGCGAACATCGCACGGTCGACTGCCTCCTCGGCGCCCGCTTCATGCCCGGCTCGCGGCTCGAAGGCTATTCCGCGTTCCGTACGTTCGGCAACGAGGTATTCAATCTGCTGTTTTCGGCGGCCAGCGGCAAGCGCCTCTATGACCTGGGCTCGGGTCTCAACATGTATCGCGTCGATGCCGTCAGGAATCTGCGTTATCAGGGTTTCGCGGACAACCTTACGTTCAACTACTTCATGATCCTGGCGACCGTCTGGCGCCGCTGGAAGATCCGCTTCTTTCCAATCAGCTGGCGCGAGGACGATCAGGTGTCCAATGTCAAACTGACACGCCAGTCGCTCCAGGTTCTGAAACTGCTGACGACGTTCGTGTTCCGGCGTCGTGATTTCCTCGACGGGCAGCACACCATCCGCTCTCCCGACGACTACCGGTTCGATACCGTGTACGACAGCACGCTCTCGACTCAGCCATCGGGGCAGCCTGATGTCCCTCGTTAATCGAAAGCGCCTGTTGTCTTGGGGCTTCGGTGTATCAGCGGTCCTGTTCGTCGGCTCGCTCGCGCTCTGGCTCCCGCTCGGCTGGTCCCGCACGGGCTTCCCTCCAGCCAGCGCCCTGATCTGGCCGATCGTCCTGTATGCGGTGGCGCACGGCGCCCGCATGCTGCGACTCGGCCTGCTTCTTGGCAGCATTCGGCTGCGCAAGCTGCTGGGGCTCTACCTCTATACGGCCGCCTGCTCGGCAGTGATTCCGTTCAAGCTCGGCGAACTGGTGCGCGTCAATGAGTTTGCCTGGCAGCAGTCGGGAAGCATCGCGCGCGGTGTCGTGATCGTCTGGGTCGAGCGCGTATTCGACATGGTCGCGCTCGGCGCCATGATCCTCGTCATCCTGACACGCACCGACGTGGAAGTGGCACCGATCGCCCCCGTTCTCTGGCTGAGCACGGCATTCGTGCTGGCCACGCTGTGCTTCTTCTTCGTGTTGCCGGAACAACTGGCCACGTTGAATCTGCACGTGATCCGAACCTATCGCGACGAAAAGGCCGTTCGCATTCTCAGGGTTCTCGAGACGATCAACGATCTGTCCCAACTGGCAAGGCCTCTCCTTAGCGGCCGCATGTTGACGCTCGCCTTCGTCACGCTGTTCATCTGGTGTTTCGAACTTCTCGCCCTGGGGCTGCTCACGCAGGATCTGAATAGCTGGAGTCCGCTCGTCAGGCTCGTCAGCCAGTTCGCCGACATCATCATCCATCGGCCGGCGCACGCGGCGTCGAACGACGCGCTGGTCTCTGTTTTCGATCAGTGGAAGATTCAGATTCTGTGTGTTCCCGGAATCATCGCATTGATCCTGTTTCGCAAATGGCGACGCGCCCCATCTCAGCCTGAAGGATTGACGAGGTGAAGAAGATACTGATCTACGACAACACTCAGCCGCCGCCGAGTGACGTCTGCAACCTGCTGGGTATCGAACGATTCTCGGATGTGTACTACCGCAAGCGCTCACTGGACCGCTGGATCTCCGACCTCGCCGGGCAGGCGGGTCTGACGTTCGTCGATCTGGAATCGCTGATGCATGCCGACTCACTGGCGAAACCGCCGCTTTCCGGCCCCGGCAGACAGACGATCATCTATATTCCCGCCTGGATCGCATTCGGCTGCGCGGAAAAGGAGGCGGCGCTCTTTCTCCAGAAACTCAGCCTGACGCGCAATAACCTGCGGGTGGCGAATGACACCAACCAGTTCGATCCTTATGCACCCCATATGATGGTGCTCGTGGACGACCTGGCTCAGTCGTTCCTGCGGGCCGTCGCATCGGGGGAGTCGGCCGAGTCGTTCTTCCGGGAAGCTGGCGAGCAGTTGCAGCCCGTGCCCGATCACGCCAACATGATCGACTTGCGCGACCCGCTTCGCTTCACGGATTACCTGACCAGCAATTTCGACGCGCGCTTTTTCAATTCCGTTCAGACAGTCAACGAATTCGTCCTGCTGAAGCGGTCGACCGACGCCGCCAAGTTGAAGCGCGAACACGACTTCTATCATCTTCTGCCCGCGTCGATGCAGATGTTCTTCGTGCAGCCCTACGATTTCACGCGGGAAGCGCAAGGCGCGAGCTACAAGATGGAGCGCCTGTTCGTTCCTGACATGGCGCTGCAATGGATCCACGGCTCGCTCAACAGGATCCATCTCGAACGCTTCCTCGATAAAGTGCTCTTCTTCGTGCGATCGCGACCGGCCAGGCCGGTGCCGCGCGACATCGCCGAACGTACGCGCGACGAAGCGTACCGGTCGAAGCTGCTAGCGCGTCTGGAGCAACTCGAAGCGCTGCCTGCCTATGCATCGATCGAGCCTTATGCACGTGCGACGTTCGGCGGGGTTCGCTCCCTGCTGGACCGGTATCTGAAGTTGCTCGACAAGTCGCAACCTGCGGAAATCGAGAAAAGCCTGTGCATCGGGCACGGCGATCTGTGCTTCTCGAACATTCTGTACAGCAAGACGACCGGCCTCATGCGTTTCATCGACGCGCGAGGCGCGGAAACCGAAGATGAGCTGTATGTCAATCCTTACTATGACATCGCCAAGCTGTCGCATTCGGTGGTCGGCAACTACGACTTCATCAACTATGGGCTCTTCCGCCTGGACATCGACAGCGATCTGAAGGTGCGCCTGCACATCGATGCGAAGCCTCAGCCGTGGGCCACCGGGATGTTCCGGCAGAAGCTCACCGAGAGCGGCTTCGATCCGGAGCTGACGCGACTCTACGAGGCGTCGTTGTTCATCAGCATGGCTCCGCTGCACATCGACGTTCCGAAGAAGGTGATCGCTTTTCTCGTGAACGCGGCAGACATACTCGACGAACTCGAACGCAATTTCTGAGGAGGCTCAGGTGCTGGTCAAGCAAAAATGCATTGTGATGGACATCGACGGCACGTTGTGTCCCAAGAAACTTCCGGACGAATCGTATGCCGATCTGCTGCCGATACCGGAAATGATGGAGCAGCTCGCACGCTATCGCGAACAGGGCTTCTACGTGATCCTGTTCACGGCGCGCAACATGAATACCTACGACGGCAACATCGGCCGCATCGTCGCGAACACGGGCAAGCTGTTGATGGAATGGCTCGACAGGCATCAGGTCCCCTATGACGAACTGCATCTCGGCAAGCCCTGGCCAGGACGCGGCGGTTTCTATGTCGACGACAAGGCCATTCGTCCCGACGAATTCCTCAAGCTCTCCTACAACGAGATTCTCAAACTTGTCGGCGAAGAGCCGGGCGGAGAATGACGATGGTGAACGTGATCATCACGATGGGTGGCCTCGGCAAGCGTTTTCGGGATGCCGGCTACACCGTGCCGAAGTATCAGATCGAGGCGCATGGCAAGACGCTCTTCACATGGTCGATGCTGAGTCTCTCGAGTTTCATCGAGCAAAGGGGGCGGTTCATTTTCATCGTTCGTGAGGAAGACGGCGCGCGAGCGTTCATCGAAAGCGAAGCGGCACGGCTCGGCATTGCCGACCGTCAGGTGCTCGAGATCGGCTATCTCACCGACGGACAGGCAACGACCGCGACGCTCGCTCGCGATCTAATCGCCGATCCGTCGCAACCGATGCTCGTGTACAACATCGACACGTTCGTGCATCCGTCGGCGCTGCCGGCAGATGCCACGCGCGGCGACGGTTGGGTGCCGTGCTTCCCCGGCAAAGGTGACGGCTGGAGTTTCGCCGCGGCGGAGCCAGACGGGCGCATCACGGAACTGCGAGAGAAAGTACGCATCTCGCCTCATGCAACGATCGGCCTGTACTGGTTCTCGTCGTTTTCGCTTTATAACGATGCGTACGAGCGCTACTACCGTGACAGCAGTCGCATGGAAAAGGGCGAGAAATACATCGCCCCGCTCTATAAGGAGCTCATCTCCTCCGGCCGCCCCGTCTATCTGCATGAAGTGCCGGAAGGCGCCGTCTATCCGCTGGGCACGCCTGCGGAAGTCGAACGATTCCTGCAAAACGCGCCGCCCTCGCTCTGATGCGTCGTATCCGCCTCAAGCCTTCTCGCTCGAGTTCGTTACGTGACATCTGACTCCGTCCCTCTGCGCGCTGCCCGCCCGATTCTGGCTTCCGTGCTTGCAGGCTTGTGCGCCGCGCTTCTGACGGCTCTCGTCGTCGCGTTGTTTCTGCGCGCGCATGCCCTGCCTCGTGTGGCCTGGCTCACGACGCCGGTCGCGCTCGCGGCGGGCGCGTCGGTGGCGCTGTTCGTGCGCCGTGGGTGGCGATCGGTACGCATAGTGGATCTGGCGCCACTCGTCGTCGGTGCCGCATGCGTCGCGGCGCTCGTTCCGCCGGTCGCGCAGCACTATCCGAAAGTCAGTGTCACGGCGGCGGGACAGAAGAATCCGGCATCGGCTTCGTCGGAAGTCTGGGTCGGACTCGAGTCCGGTGCGCAGTCGTTCGACGGTCACTGGTCGGGCGCGGGCGATGCCTGGGAGCCGCGCGGTCAGCGCTATGTTTCCTATCGCAACCAGCCGGCGACACTCACGTGGGATGGCGCCTGGGGCGAAGGTGCAAGACTCGAGCTGGGACGTCACTCGTGGTCCGGCATCGCGCGGGTGGACATCGGCGGGAAAGAGCAGACGCTCGATCTCTATGCGCCAGTCGCGAGCACATTGACCATCCCGCTGCCCAGACCTTCGCTCTCGTGGAAGGACAAGGCCCTGTGGGTCGGGTTCGCGGCGGCCGTCATGTTGGCTGTCTCGGTGTTCGGCCACTTCCTCAGGGCGTTGCCGGTCGTTTGGTCGGGTAGTCTCGCCATCGCATTTCTGATGTCCTGCATCACGCTCTTTGCGGTGCACGAGCGGTCCTACGCGGGCGATTTCGACGTCGTGGCATTCGATTCGAACGCACCGGTGACGACAGTAGAACTGGACGCGGGGCAAGGTTTCGCTCCCGAGTTGAATTACCCGTTGAAACCCAGCACGCCGAGCCGCTTCGAGACCGCAGCGTCGCCTGATGCCGCGTGGCGGATCGAGGCGACGGACAGCGCGCTGATCGGCATTCCGTTGGCCTCGAGCCAGCCGAACGGGCCAGAGATCGGCAACGACCGTGTGCAGCCCGTTTCGGTCGACCGCACGTCGATCTACACGCTCGACGGCAGCAAAAATCCGACTCTCGCGGTAGTCGGACCGGACTCGCAGAAGCATGCCATCGCAATACCGCAGTCGGGATCGGACAAGATTTTCGTGCTCGTCGAGCGCGATGCAACGAGCTTGCGTGTCGCCGTGAGTCGTTCGTTCGGTTCGCTGGCCATCGGCTCGGACTTCTCCGGCGATGTGACGAAAGCACGTATTCTGGCCGACAACGGCCGCGCCGCCAGCAAGCTCTTCCGCATTTCCTTCGACGCGCCATTTCAGGCGTTCGAGCTTCAGCCCGCCGGCAACGATGCCTATGCGATCACGTCCATCCGTCGTCCCGATAGCCGCATGTTCGTGGCGATCAAACTGCTGGCCGCCGCGGAGACCTTCCTCCTCGTCATGCTGATTCCGGTTGCGGCCTGGACCTGCAGGTCGCTGGCGCAACTGGCGAAAAGCGGAAGACCGGTCAGCGTCATCATCGGAACCGTTGGCATCGTCGGCTGGATGGGGGTTGCGGCGCTCATCACCTGGCCAGGCGTAGTCGGATGGGACGGCACGATGCCCTACGTCGTCTTCGACGCGGGAGCCTACGACACATGGTATGGCATCGGGTATCCGCTGCTGGTCGGCGGACTTCTGTTGCTGGAAGGGCCGAGGCTCGTCACGGCAACGGGTGTCGCAGGAACGATGCTTCTGCTGCTGGTCACTCTCACGATCGGGCTCGGCGCCACGCGCCGGGGAATTCGCGCGCTGATCGTCACGCTTTGCGTCGCGTGGCTGCCGCTGACGATCATCCCGTTTGCCAGCGCCGTGCATTTGCGTGACGCGATGAACGGTCTGGTCATGGCGAGCTTCGCCGTGTGCGTGTTCGTGATGCTGATGAAGTGGAGCGGCTGGTCCGCGAGCCAGCGTTGCGTCATCGTTACGGCGCTCGTTTGCAATGGCCTGGTTGCAGCACTGCTTCGGGTCGACAATATTCCTACGCTCGGCATCTGGTTCGCCGGTGCATGCCTGCTTCTGAGCGGCAGCCGTGCGCGTCGCCTCGCCATGGTCGCGATCGCCGCAGTGGCGTGGCTGTCGATCACCCCATTGGCCGAACGCGCGCTGTTTCCTGATCGGACGGCACTGAGCGAGGCAAAGCGCATGTACGGCATCACG
This sequence comes from Caballeronia sp. INML1, assembly GCF_023631085.1. Lineage (NCBI taxonomy): Bacteria > Pseudomonadati > Pseudomonadota > Betaproteobacteria > Burkholderiales > Burkholderiaceae > Caballeronia > Caballeronia sp. INML1. The sequence goes on from NZ_JALQDT010000027.1 coordinate 81,188, forward strand.
GCGCTCGTGAATCCGGTGACCGGCATGCTGAAGATTGGGCAGAACCAGTTGTCGGCAAGCACTTCAGCGCAAACGCGCGAGGTACTGGATCGGCTGATCGACGTGGATTTTTCTCTGGCGCACTGGTCGCCCTACGAAATCGTCTACTGGCATCAAACCCATACGGAACGAGCGCCACCGACAGACGCGGACGTACGGGATCTGCAGAAGACGTACGTGCGGCTGGCGCTGGAGAGTCCCGTCCTGTTCATCAAGATCCGGCTGGCGACGTTCGCCTCCAATCTCGGCTTCAGCGGGTCGGTTGACGGTCTGCGGATGCCGTCCAACTCGTTCGAATTTCAGTCTTTCTATGATCAGCTGGCCGATCCGGGCGGCTCGATGGAGAAATTCCAGTGGCTTTACAGCTTCGCTCCCGAAGGCCATCACTGGATCGACAGTCTCCGGTCCCTGCGTCACTGGACGGCGATGGTCGCGACTCACATTCCGCAATTGATCGTCTGTCTCGTCGCGCTCGCATGGTTCCGGCGCTATCCGCCCTGCGCGCTGCTCGCGGCGGGAACTGTCGCGCGCGTGTGCGTGTTCTTCCTGTTCGCGCCCGCTTCCGTGTTCCTTTACCTCTACGATCTGCAACTGATTGGTTTCTGCCTGCCATTTCTGATGGCGGGCTGGACACCTCAGCCGGAATCTCCTGCTACCCGCCATTGTGGAGACGCCTAGCATGCTCATGCGTTTCGGAGTCGTATCCGGTCTCGGATGGCTCATCGACTTCTGCCTGTTCGTCACGCTGACCGCTTTCAAGTCGCCGGTCTGGCTCGCCAATACGGCGAGCGCGACCGCCGCGGTTCTGTTCGTATTTTTTGTGTCGGTGCGGCGGATCTTCGAATACCAGGGTCACTATCTGCTCGGGAAACTGGTGCGCTACATCGTGTATCAGGCGATCGCGATTCTGACTGCTTCCGTCATCATCGACTTGCTGACTCATCATCTGGGCCTGGCACCGATCGTCTCCAAGATCATCGTCACGCCCCTGACCTTCTACTGCAACTTTCAATTCATGTCGTTCATTACGACTGGCCGGCTGAGGCTGCGCTAGACACGCACGACTGAACCCGCACCTTTAGAGATAGACCGGCCCCGATCGAACGACTCGCGTTGTTTGAGCAAAGCGCCCTCTATATTTTGAGATAATCGACGCGCCCGATCGAACGACCCCCGTTGCTTGAGCAAAGCGCCCCTATATTTTGAGATAGCCGGGGCGCCCAATGAAACGACTCGCAATGTTTGAGCAAACGCGCCTCTATATTTGGCCGAGGCGCCTGATGGAACGATTCGCATTGTTTGAGGAAAGTGCTCCTTATATTTTGAGATAACTGAGACACCCGATGGAACGACTCGCATTGTTTGAGGAAAGCGCTCCTTATAGCGCAATCGAAGCATCCATTCACATGGCGCGCTATCTCTCGGCCAGAGATGCGTGCAAGGGTCAGGATGTGCTCGACATCGCTTGCGGGGAAGGGTACGGCTCGTGGCTCATGCGCCAGTGGGGCGCTACCTCCGTGCTGGGTATCGATGTTTCCGAAGATGCGGTGCGGCGTGCGCAGGTGCGTTTCAAGGATCCCGCAGTCACTTATCGCGCGGCGCCCGCGGAAAACCTTCAGGAAATCGTGGGCGACAAGCGGTTCGGATTGATCGTCTCACTGGAAACCATCGAGCATCTGAACGATCCGAGGGCGTTCCTGCAAAATCTCAAGGCGGTTGCGGCGCCCGGCGCGACGATCATCGTCTCGGCGCCCAACGATCACTGGTACTTCAAGGACGGCGGCACGAATCCGTATCACCTGCACCGGTTCACGCGCGCGGAATTCCAGCAACTCACCGAAGACGTGCTCGGACCGGCCACTTCGTGGCATTTGGGGACGCTTGCCGTCGGTTTCGGCATGTTCGATGAAGCCGGCGAAGCGAAGCGCGCACGCAGCAACGACACCCAGGATCGCATGCTCGAGTACGTCGATCTCGCGCCCGGCATTTTCGTACCGATGCAGGACGATGTCGCTCCCGTGCCAGAAGAGACGTCCTACTACGTCGGCGTGTGGGGGCCGGCGAAGATTGGACCCGCGCTGTTCGCGGGCTATCCGGTATCGATGGATATCGGCAGGCAGGAGCTCTTTCCAGGCGACGCATTGTGGGGCACGCGGATCAGCGCGGAGCGCACGCGCGCGGCCGTCGCCGCCAACTTTCAGAAGAGCCTGGAAGAAGTCCAGAAAAGCCTGGAAGTAGCCGAGAACAATCGTGCGCAACTTCAGACGCTGCTTGAAACCGCCGAGCAGTCGAGAAGCGCGATCGAGGCGCAACTGCACTTCTGCGAACACGAGAACGAAGCGCTACTGGTCGGGGTGCGTGCGGCGAAGGCCGAGAACCAGCTCGTCTGGGAGGCGATCGCACGCCACGAAGACCAGAACCGCATCCTGCAGGATGCGCTGAACGAAGCCAATCAGCGACTGGCCGCGGTCCCCTGGCGCATCGTCCGGATCTGGTTCGCGATTCGCCGACGCGTGCCGAAGCCCATCCTTCGTTTCATCGGCGCGTTGCTTGCGAGGAGGCGTTGATACGATGAACACCACTTCAGCGCTGGAACTGGAACTCGAAACGCGCGCGTATCTCGGCCATCGTCTGCATGAGTTTCTGGCGGCCGATTCTGGAAAGCCCGACGGCGCCAATATCGGCGATAACGGGCTGCATCTCACCATCGCCATGTGCATCGACGGAGACAGCGCGCCGGCGCTTGCGCTCTGTCAATCGATCGCACAGCATCTGCCCCACTTCGCGGGCAAGGTGCTGATCATGGTCAACGGCGCAGACGCAGCGAGGTTCGATTCCCTGAAGCAGTTTCGGAACGAGTCCGGCCTCAAGTTGCGACTGGAGTTCACGGGTGCGAAAGCGAACGCGTCTGCATGCCGGAACCGGATGGCGAGCTTCGCGGAAACGAGCTGGATCATGTTCGCCGAGACCGGCCTGACGTTCACGCGCGACATGCTGAGAGATGCGCAGCGCGACATCGCGAGTCTCGGATGTCACTTTCTCGCGATGTCGGCCGCCAGCCAGAGCGCCGTTAATGGAACCACCGGCATCGGCTATCTGGTGCCCCGGATCGCGCCCGGACGGCTCGAAATCTCGCGTGAGATGCTGCTTTCGACGAGACCGCACACACATGGCGGCGGGTACCTCATCACCTTGCTTGCGGGTCCGGCGGTATTCCTGAAGGTTGCGTCCCTGCAGGCGCTGGGCGGATACGACGAAGCGCTCGCGGAAGGGCTGGACGAAACCGACTTTTCCCTGCGAATCTTCGAGGACGGCCGGAAAATCGGCATGAGCGATGCGCCGGGACTGACGCTCGCTCCCGCGCAACCGCGCCCTGCCGTACCCGATGCCGACGTTCTACGAGCTTCGACGGATCAATTCAATCGCAAGCACCATCTCCGCGCACCCTGGGTCGAGCCGGCTCCGCCGGCGCCGCAAACCGCCGCCGTCGCTGTCGCGCCGCCCATGGCGGGAACGATCGCAAAGACGCGTCCACGCATCGCGCTCATGGTCGACACGGGAACCTGGGCGCTCGCGAACATCGCGCGTCAGATCATGCGATACACCTCGGATGAGTTCGAGTTCGACATGATCACGCTCAAGGACATCGGCAATCCCGTGCTGGTGCTCGAGATGACACGAGGGCACGATCTGGTGCACATGTTCTGGCGCGAGCCGCTGCATCATCTCGACAAGGACTGGGGACGTCCGTACGTCGAACGTTTGTGTGGAGGCTGGAAGCCCTTTGTCGAGCGGCTCATCGCTCCACGCCCGGTCACGTTCACGGTGTTCGATCACCTGTTCCTCACTCAGGAGGAGACGCTTGCGCGTGGGCCCATGTACCACCTGGCAAACGGATACACGGTCAGCTCGGATATCCTCAAGCGCATCTACGAGAACATTCCTCACTACCCGAAGCCGCAAGGCGAAACGCCGGACGGCGTCGATCTGACGCGCTTCAGCCCGTCGAATCTCGGACGCTTTGCAAGCGGCAACACGCGGGAACTGCGGATCGGCTGGTCCGGCAACAGTGCCTGGGGAGCCGCCGGGACGGGTGGCGAGCGGCTGGATCCGAAAGGATTTCATACCATTCTCAAGCCCGCGCTGGAGATGCTGCGCGCGAAGGGCCTTCGGGTCAGCGAGAATTTCGCCGACCGCCAGGTGCGGCACATTCCGCACAGTCAGATGCCGGCCTACTACAATTCGCTGGACGTTCTGATCTGCTGTTCAGAAGCCGAGGGCACGCCGAATCCGGTTCTCGAAGCGATGGCCTGCGGCGTTCCGGTCATATCGACGAACGTAGGAATCGTGTCGGAGGCGCTCGGACCTCGTCAGCGGGAGTTCATCCTGAAAGAGCGGTCGTCCGAATGCCTCGCCGAAGCGATCGAGAAGCTCATCGTCGACCGGCATCGCTTGCAGGAATTGTCCGCCGAGAATCTGGAGAGCATCAAAAGCTGGGACTGGAGCGTTCGAACGCAGGCTTATCGCAAGTTTTTCCGCGAAACCCTTCAACGCGCCAAAGCGCATCGTTGAGGCGTCTGCCGGACCGGCGCGATATGCGCTGTCCGGCTATCGCCTTCGAACGCTGCTACCCCCGCAGGCGTCGCTTCACTGCGCGCGCTACTCTCGCGCCCGCCGACAATGCGGACAACGCCCACGGCGCGACGCGCTTCAACTTCTCGTGGAACCGCACCGCGACGAACACCGCACGGCTTCGTTCGAAGTAGTCGAGTCGCGCGCGCGCCGCATCGAGCTCCTCTCGCAACGCCGCCGCATCCGCGCCGGCCGCTAAGCCGCCCTCGATCACATAGAGTGGCAGACGTGAATGTCCCAGCGTAAGCGACTTGTTGCGCAAAAGATCGTGATACAGCGTGCGATGCCGCGCCAGCCGCTCTGGCGAATGGAACATCGATTCGCTGCGCCGGCGATAAAAGAAGTGGATGCCATTCGTTACGATGAAGCGCTTGCCCGCCATCACGGCGCGCATATAGAAGTCCCAGTCTTCGTACGCCTCGAGCTCGTCGCGGTATCTCAATTCACGCAGCACCCGCGTCCGGCTGATGCACGTCGCGGTCGAGAAGCGATTCTCGATCGTGCCGGCGGCGCGAGCCTCGCCGTAGAAGACTGCGTAGTCCGCGAAGGCGACTTGCTGACCAATCTGCCCTTCCTCTGCATCGTGAAAGAAACCGGTCTGCGGCACGACGAAATCGTACTCAGGCTGATTCTCCAGCGCCCGCACCGCCAGCTCGATGAAGCCAGGGCCGATCAGATCGTCCGCATCGAGCGTCAGCACGTATTCGCCGCGGACATGCGCCAGCGCTGCGTTTCGCGTCGCCGCAAGACCGAGGTTCATGGGATTGCGCACGATGCGCAGGCGTTCATGCACGCCCTCGAGACGCTCGATCGTGAGCTGGCTGAAGCTATCCGTCGAACAGTCGTCGACGACGATGATCTCGACATTCGAATACGTCGACGCGAGGACCGAGTCGACCGTCCGGAGCAGATAGTCGCCCAGGTTGAAATGAGGGACGAGCACGGAAACAAGTGGCTGCGTCGCTTTATCCGCTTGCGAGCCCGGGTCGCTCCTGTCGCCAAAGGTCCACGGCGCCGGCGTCGAAGGAATCTGCACAACAGCCCGCGCGCCGCCCTTCACCGCGCGCGCGAGTGCCGCGGCAAGGCTTGCTGCGCTGCCGTCGAACTTGAGGCAATTGACGTTGTCGATCCACGGCGAGTTCTCGCCGAACGCGGGATTCGATCCATTGAGGACACACACCGCGCCAGAGAGCGAAGCCTCGTAAGCCGACAGGCAGAACGATTCGAACGACGACGCCGTGACGCAGACGGAGCGCGAAACGATCGCGTGCCGCTCGGTCGCGCTGAGATCGTTCAGAAAACTGAAGCGATTCTTCAGGTCGTCCGGAATCATGCGCTTGATGCGCGCGAGGAATTGCGGGTCTGTCGCGTGCGCGGCAAGAACGATCGAGCCTCGGTAGTCCGGCGTCGCGCCGAGAAAGCCGCAACATCCGCGCACGAAGAGTTCCGGCCGTTTGAGATGCTGGATCTTCGACGAAAAAACAATGTTCACATCGAGCGAAGGTTCGATGGATCGCGTGGCGACCGTGCCCGTATCGAGCAACACGGGCGATGCATGGAAACACAGGCGCGGTGACCATTGTTCGTCGGAGAACGCGAAGAAGGTCTGAATTGCCTTGGCGACTTCCGGCAGTTGCGCCACGATCAGATCGCAATCGGCCAGCGCCTTGCGTTCGAGATCGAACACCACCAGGGCTTGCTTGTCGGCCGGCCGGTTGTCGACGTCCGCCAGAAGACTATCCGCCGTATGCAAGCGAACCGCCAGCACCGTGTCCTGAAACGCCGATCCGAGCAGCTTCTCCTGAATGCTCGCGAAGCCGAGACCGCCCCAGTCGTGAAACTCGACGTAATCGAGATGCCCGACTTCATCGGCGAGCCGGCGCAGGCCCTGCATCGCCCTCACGGAAAGCCAGTGCCATTCGGAATCGGTGAATGCCCACTCGGGTGGATAGCTCGTTCCGTCACGATCGGACAAGCTGTAGTTCTGCCGCGATGCGACGACCAGCCGTACCTTCGGATAGAGCATCGCGAACGAGCTTGTGTCGATATCATTGCCGACCCAGACGACGGCCGTGCCAGCCAGTTCTTCTTCGGTCGACACCGACAGCATGTTTGCGATGGAACGCCCGATGCCGCCATGCGTGAAGGGATACAGTTCCTTGGTAACGAATACTCTCATGGGCATCGGCTTCAGATTTCGAGAAATTCCAGATATCGCTGACGCGACAACTCGAGTAAGGCGTTTTTGTAATCGGACATCATCCCGTCGAGCGTGTGCGTCTCGACGCTCAGCAGTCTTTCGATGCACCGGCTGATGTCTTCGACACTCATCGGATTGTCGACCGAAGTCAGACGTACGTATTCGTGATCCTCGAGCCCGTCGAGAAACAGCGGTCCGCGCACACACGGCGTGCCGACCGACATGGCTTCGAGATCGACCATCGGATGGCAGTCGATCGTCGTGACGTTCAGCACGAGGTCCATCGACGCCATCATCTCGAGCATGCCGGTGTGATCGCGGTAAGCCACCTTAGTCAGCTTCGGCGCCAGCCATTTCGGCAAGTCGAAGTCCTTCGCCACGACATGGATCCTGCCGATTCGGTCGACGCACTGCGCCGCCAGCACATTGGTCGCGAGGTTCTTGCGCAAGTCGTTCCACGAAGGCGCGAGCGCGTGACAATCCTCGCGTCGCGGCGAGCGGCGCGCAACCGTGCGGTTCGAGAACAGCGGCGGCATGTTGACGAGTTGCGGCGCGAAGTTTCGCTCTCCGACGATGGGCCCGAGACCCCGCCGTATCGCGCTGAAACGCCGGACCTTGCCTTCCCGCGCCATCTGGATGGCGCGGTGCGCGAAGCGGCGCTCGTCCTCCCAGACCCATTGGGTCGTCGTGCCGTGCCACACGAGGTACTGCGCATCGAAGCCGACTCGCGCAAGCGCGAGCGTCAGCGCGTACATCGGGTCCGAGATGCCGTGCAGCACGAGCTTGCGAATGTCATGCTGCCGAAGCAGCGCCACGATGCGTTCGATATCGGCAACCGGAATGCCTTGAGCCGACGGAATCGAGAGCTTCCAGCCGGGCAAAGCGCCGACGGCCGAGCGCATGCCCACCCAATCCTGATGGAACACGTGGCAGACCTGAGCGAAGCGCGAATCCGGATTGGCATAGATTGTGTCGCGCGCGGCTTGCCACTCGAAGGACTGCTCGAGAGGAAACGCGCGCGTGAAGCTCTTCTGAGCGAGATCATCGCCCGCTTGCGGGACCACGTGAATGGCCTGCGACTGGGCATGCACCTGCGCGAGCGTCTGCTGGATGTGCGCGCGCAATTGCTGAACGCTCCTGAGCGTATCGCGCTCGGCGCTTATCTCATCGATGACGCGTTGCCGCTCATCGAGCGCGCGCCCCTGCTGCTCGATGAGGCGCGCCTGCATAACATGCGCTTCCGCGACATCGTGCAGACGTGCCTCGGCTTCGGCGGCATCGCGATGTTCCAGTTCGCTCTGGAGTCCCTTCAACGCCACATGCAAGCGCGGAATGCTTGCAAGCAGGCGCTCTTCGTCGCCGAGCAGACGCGCCGCGCCGTCGCCTTCGATGAGCGTCACCGCGCGCTGCGCGCCGCGCACGGTCCGCACGAGATAGATGTCATGATCCGGAATGCGTTCGCGGATGACCTCGACGTCGTACTCCCTCGCGAGATCGCCGGCGTAATCGTGCAGCCAACATCCGCCGTGCCAGTTGTTCTCCTTGAGTTCGAACGGCACGAGCTGGTTCTCGATCAGCAGAAGGTATCCGTCCGGGCGAAGCAGCGAAGCCATCTCGGACAAGACCCGCGCGGCCGCTTCGCGCGCATTGTGGATCAGCACGGACACCGTGAACACGATATCGAAGCGCCGGTCCGCAAACGCCTCTCGCGGATTCGGCGCCACGCGCACACGGCCGGCGACCGGCTCGAGACTCGCGGGCGGAGCATCGAGCAGTTCCTTCGCCATCGTGGCGGAGAAATCGTAGCCGTAGTAGACGACGAACGGGCAGTCGGCGAGCACGCGCGCCATGCGTCCGAATCCGCAGCCGACGTCCAGCACTTCGACCGGCCTGCCGAGACGCTCGCTGCATTGCTTCAGATGCGCAACGAGCCAGGCTTCCTGCGCGCGATAGTTCGTGTTGCCTTGTTCGCTACGCCACTCTTGCTGACGCCGATAGGCTTCACCGTCCTGGCTCCGCCAGTAGTCCTCGTTCTTGCGTGACATACCGATAATCCTGATGCGGAGCGCACCTGCTTGCCGAAGGTTGCGCGCTCCCTGTGTTCCCGGGCAAAGCGGCCCTTGAGTTACCTGCGTTACGCTCCTCGGCGCGTCGCCCGCATCGTGCGAGCGGCATTGACCAGCCGTTTCAAAGGCGCGTAAAGCCAGTCCGGAAGGCGATCCAGTTGCGCGCGCGCCGCAAGCGCTGCCTGCACGAACGCACTGTTGTCATACCTCGCGAGCCGTGCCCGCAAATGATCGACGGACTCGCCATGTCCGATGCCGCTCACGGCGCCTTCCAGCACGAACAACGGGAGTCGATTGTCGCCGATCTTCAGTTCCTTCCCGTGTAAAACATCGTGATAAAACAAACGCATGCGCTGCAATGCCGACTCGCTGTGGATCATGGAGTCTTGTCGCCGGCGATAGTGAAAATGCACAGCGTTGGTCACGATGAACCGATGGCGCGCCATCACGGCGCGCACGTACAGTTCCCAATCCTCGTACGCGTGCAATGACTCGTTGTATTGCAGCGAGCGCAGAAGCGCCGTGCGCGCCATCAGCGTCGCGGTCGAAAAACGGTTGATGAAAAGTCCCGACGCGCGCGCTTCGCCGACGAAGGTCATATAGCGCGGCTGCGCGTCGCTTCCCGGGCGATCGTCGAAATAGGCCGTCTGGGGCACCACGAAGGAGAAGTCCGGATTACGCTGCAACGCCCTCGCCGCGATGCCTATGAAACGACGCTCGATGAGATCGTCCGCATCCAGCGTCAAAGCGTATTCTCCTCGCGCATGCGACACCGCGACGTTGCGCGCACCCGCCAGTCCGACGTTGTGCTGGAGTTTCACGACGCGTACGCGAGAATCACCGCTCGTCTGCCATCGCGCAATGACGTCGATGCTCATCGGGTCGGTCGAAGCATCGTCCACAATCACGACTTCCAGCCGATCATGGTCCGAGTCCAACGCACTCCTGACGGTGTCATTCAGATACGCGCCGAGGTTGTAATGCGGGATGAGCACGCTGACCAAAGGCGCGGCGACCGGGCCGCGCTGCGTGTTCGCGCGAGCGGCCGTACACGTCGACTCCCAGGAGGGCGGCGAGGACGGGCCGGAAGAAACGGGCTGAAGGGCCTGCTCCATCGAGAAAGCGCGTGTCAACGCGCGGCTCAACCCGCTCGCGCCGCCATCGAACTTCACACAATTCACCGCATCGATCCATGCGGACTCCCGCGAAAACGCCGGATTGGATTCATTTACGATGCAGAGCGCACCCGACATGGAGGCTTCGAACGCAGCGAGGCAAAACGATTCGAACGAGCCTGGAAATACGCACACCGAACCGGCGATGAGCCTCGCGCGCTGCTCGGGCGTTGCATCCTGGATAAAACTGAACCGATCGGCGAGATCGGGCGGCACGAGGCGCTTGACCACGTCGAGATAGTCGACGTCCTGAGCGATCGCGGCCAGCACGATCCTCCCCGCATAGGCGGGGTTGGCCTTCAGAAACTCGCAGCATCCGCGAACGAAAACGTCGGGGCGCTTGATGCGCTGAATCTTCGACGAGAAAACGATCGGGGTCGCCGACTGCGCAACGACCGACGCCAGGGCCGGCGCACCGTGCTCGAGCCTCACCGGCGGCGGATCGATGCGCAGGCGCGGCAGCCACTCGGAATCGGGGAAATCGAAGAAGCGCTGCATCCAGCGCGCGGTGGCGGGGACTTGGCCGATCAGCAAATCGCAGTCCGCAAGCGCCTTGCGTTCGAGGTCATAGAGGATCAGCGAGGCCTGATCGACAGGCTTGGACTCCGTCGCGCTCAGTACGCTGTCGGAGGTATGCAGCCTGACAGCCAGGGTCGTATCCTGGAACGCGAGGCCGAGCCGCTTCTCCTGCAACGATGCGAACGCCACGGCGCCCCAGTCGGAAAACTCGACATAGTCCAGCGGGCCGTGCTCGTTCGCCAGCCGCTTGAGCGCCTGCATCGCGCGAACCGATTCGGCATGCAGCGGATGCGTGGAAAACTGATCCGCGGGCGGATAGTGGAAACCGTCTGTATCCGACTCGACATATGACGACGGCGACGCATCGATCAGCACGGTCCCCGGATACCGCTCGCGAAAACCGGTCTCGTCGAGCGGCTGCGCAAGGTAGACGACCGCGAATTCGTGACCGCCCCGCACGCCGGCATGCGTGTCGAGCAGATTCGCGATGGCGCGGCCGATCCCGCCAGCGGTAAACGGATAAAGCTCGCGGGTGACGAACACCTTCAGGCCGGCCATGCGCGCTCCGATCTATTTCTGTCGTGATTGAGGGCCGGTCAGCCGCTCAGACCCGCCGCACATCCTTCACCGTGCCATGCTCCAGCTCGACGATCACGTTGCACAGATCCTGGATGATCTGCGCATTGTGAGACGCCAGCACGAGGATGTCGGCCTTCCCGACGAACTCCTGCATATGCTTTTCGGCCTTCTGAATGAACGAGGCATCGCCCACGCTCAGCCACTCGTCCATGAGCAGGATATCGGCATGCACGCTCGTGACGATCGCAAACGCGAGCCGCAGCACCATGCCGCTCGAATAGGTGCGAACCGGCATGTTCAGATAGTCGCCGAGCTCGGAAAAGTCGGCGATGGCAGGCGTGAGCCGCGTCATCTCCGCCTTCGACGCGCCGAGAATGAGCCCGCGCAGGACGATGTTCTCGTATCCGGTTGCTTCGTAGTCGAGGCCGAGCGTCAGGTCGAGCAGGCTCGTCACGCGTCCTTCGCAGAAAAACGAGCCGGCACTTGGTTCATAGATGCCTGCGAGCAGGCGCAGAAGCGTCGTCTTGCCCGCGCCGTTATGACCGACGAGACCCAAGCGATCCCCTGCCCTGACGTCCAGGCTCACGTCGCGCAATGCCTCGACGACCGTTAGCTTTCGGCTATCGGCCGCGATGCGGCCACCGGTGGCCTTCGAGAGCATCATCTGTTTGAGCGACCGATTGCTCGCGCCGTAGACTGGCAAGTTCAGACTGCAGTTTTCGAGTTTGAGAAACGCCATGAGCTAGATCCAGAACGCGATGCGAGAACGGAAGCGGATGAACAGCGGAATCGCGATCACATAAAGAATCAGCGTCGTGACGCCGGCGCCGATATAAACGTGCGGATTGAGCCCCTCGCCGTACAGTGGCGCGCGCACGAGCTGGACGAACATGTAGAGCGGGTTCCAGTCGGCCACATAAGCCCGGTGACCGAGCGCGCTCGGCTTCCAGAAGATCGGCGTCAGGAAGAAGGTCAGCTGCACGACGCTGCCGATGATCGGCTGCATATCGCGAAAACGCGCGCAGAAGATGCCAAAAATGATGTTGAGCGGCACGGCGGCGATCACGATGATGAGCAAGCCGGGAATCGCCATCAGCCATTCGACGCGTGGAGCGAGCTTGAGGAAAAGCATCACCGGCAAGTACGCCAGAATGTTGTGGCCGAAAAACAGTATGTTCCGGTACACCGTGCGGAAAACGTGCAAGGTCATCGGCAGGCGCACCGATCTCACGATGCTGTCCGAACCGATGAAGACGATACAGCCGTCGAGAATGAGCGTCGAAATGAGGCCCCAGGTGATGATGCCGAGCGCGAGGTAAGGGACGAATTCTTCCGTGCTGATATTGAGGAGCGCGCCGTAGAGCGGACCCATACCGGCGATCGTCACGATCATCGTCAGCGTGATCCAGAACGGACCGAGCACGGAGCGCCGGTAGCGCTGGCGGATATCCTGCCAGGCTAGCGTCGACCAGACCGGATAAGAGCGAATGCCATCGAGCACATCGCGGGCAGCGAGGACAGCTCTCGTCTCGCCGCCTCGTACCGAAATTCTTGGTTGCATCGTGTAATTTGAACCTTTTGATTCCAGGTAGTGATCAGCGGTGGGCCTAGGCGGCCGCTGCGCCGGGCGGCGGTTCTGCCCGCGAGCGGAACCGTACCGAACCGTTTGGAACGCGGCCTGCGCCGCTTGACCGGGCCGCGCCAGGGCGGGGCTATTCCGAATATCGAGGCAGTATTGTAATGGTCGCGCCCCGAAGTTCCAACGTGCGCCCGGAGACGCAAGCCGCCCGAAAGGCCGCTCGCGCTGACGGAACAATCAGACCGCCCGTCCATCGGCAGGTTCATCCCGTTACTTTTGGGTGCATCTGTTGCAGGCACCGCCCCCTGCGGACCGGGCGCGCCCGTCCGATATAATCCGGAACCGGCTTTCCACCGCACCGGCCTCTCAACCACGGCCTCCGGCATCCTGAATGACTCTAGAGACCCCGCGCGACGTACCGCCGTCCCCGCAAAATACCGACGAAACCGCGCAGGAGCGTGATTCCCGCTTCGCCTCGGATGCCGGGCGCATCGCGGCGCTCGAAGCGACGGTCGCCGACCTCCAGCGCCAGCTGGCCTCGTCTGGGCGCGCAGATTGGGCCAGCGATAATCAGCAGCAAACCATCGCGTTGCTCGAAGCCGAACTGACCGCGCTGCGCACCTCGATGTCCTGGCGCGTCACAGCGCCGCTGCGCGCCGCGTCGGTGCGGGCGCAACAGGCGAACAGGTCGTTCGAATCGGCTGCGCGCGCCATCCGGATGCGTGGCGGTCTGCGCTCGGCGCTCGCGCATTACTACGCGATCTGGCGCAAGGAAGGCATCGACGGCATCGTGCGGCGCGGACGCCGCATCCTGGCGAGCGAGCAGTTCGAGGACAGCCCCGAAGCCTACGCGCGCTGGATCGCGCAGCACGACACGATCGACGACGCGAAACGCGAAATCCTCCGCGCACAGGCGCGCGCTCTGCCAAGGCAGCCGCTGATTTCCGTCCTCGTTCCGACCTACAACAGCGACATTGCGCTTCTGCGCGCGATGATCGAATCGGTGCAGGCGCAGGTGTATCCGCACTGGGAGCTGTGCATCGCCGACGACGCATCGCCGCATCCCGAGGTCATCGCGACGCTGCGGGAATGCGCCGCGGGCGATGCGCGCATCAAGATCGCGTTGCGCGAGCAGAACGGCCACATTTCGGAGGCGAGCAACAGCGCGCTCGCGCTCGCGACGGGCGAGTTCGTCGCCCTGCTCGATCACGACGACATCCTGCCCGAACACGCGCTCCATCAGATCGCCGTGGCCATCAACGCGAATCCCCACGCACGCCTCTTTTATAGCGACGAGGACAAACTCACGCCCGATGGCCAGCGCAGCGCTCCGTACTTCAAGAGCGACTGGAACCCGGAACTGTTCCTCGTACAGAATCTGTTCTCTCATCTCGGCGTCTACGAAACCGCGCTCGTGCGGCAGGCCGGCGGCTTTCGCAAGGGCTTCGAAGGCAGTCAGGATCACGATCTGGCGCTGCGCTGCATCGAGATCGCCGGGCACGATGCCGTCCATCACATTCCGCACGTGCTCTATCACTGGCGCATCGTTCCGGGCAGCACGGCAGGCGCCGGCACGGAAAAGCCCTATGCGCTCACGGCCGGCATCCGTGCGGTCGAGGAGCATCTGGCACGCGCCGGCGTGCGCGCGACGGTCGGCCAGCTCGCGAGCGATATCGGCATTCTGCGCGTGCGCTATGCGCCGCCTTCGCCCGCGGCGCTCGTTTCCATCGTCATTCCGACGCGCGACGGCGTCGACTTGCTGCGCCAGTGCATCGAGAGCGTTTTCGCCAAGAGCACGTATCCGAACTTCGAGATCATCGTGGTCGACAACGGCAGCGTGAAGCCCGAGACGCTCGCCTATTTCGATACGCTGCGCGCGCGGCCGAACGTGCGCGTGGTTCGCGACGACCGCCCGTTCAACTTTTCAGCGCTCAACAACGCGGCCGTCGCGCTCGCCCAGGGCGAATTCGTCTGCCTGCTGAACAACGACATCGAAGTGATCACGCCCGACTGGCTCGAAGAACTCGTGTCGATTGCCGCGCAGCCGGGCAACGGCGCGGTCGGCGCGTGTCTCTGGTATCCCAACGATACCTTGCAGCACGGCGGCGTCGTGCTGGGCCTGGGCGGCATCGCGGGGCATATGCACTACAAGATGCGGCGCGGCACCTTCGGGTATTTCGGGCGCGCGGTCGCCATGCAGAATCTCTCCGTCGTAACGGCAGCCTGCCTCGTGATCCGCAAGTCGATTTACGAGGAAGTCGGCGGCCTCGACGAGCAATTCGCCGTCGCCTTCAACGATGTCGATTTCTGCATGCGCGTGCGCGAAGCGGGTTATCGCAACGTGTGGACGCCGCACGCGGAACTCTATCATCACGAATCGGCGACGCGTGGCTCGGACATGGCGCCGGAAAAATTCCAGCGCTTCCAGCGCGAAGTGCGTCAGATGGAAAGCCGTTGGGGCGACGCCCTGATGCGCGATCCCGCCTACAACCCGAATCTGTCGCTCGACACCTCGAAGCACCCGTTTGCGCTCGCCGACGCGCCGCGCATCGGACAATTCGACTGAGCGAGCCCGGGCGCGTTCAGGCCAGCGGGCCGAGGCGCCCGATCAGCCCATGCCACAAGCCGCGTAGCGACATCTTCACGTGCGTGCGGCCATCGGGGACGAAGCACGCGTAGATCACGAGGCGCACAGGCAGCTTGATCAGCTCCGTGGATTTCCACGTGCATGGCACGTAGCCGCGCTTGAGCAACGTGACGGCATTCCGGAACAGGTAGTAGTGCCGCACGGGACTGTGCATCGGATAATTTCGCCCGAATGCGCGGACGGGCTCTTCGCCGAGTTCGTGCGTCATGCTGATCCAGGGCACGCCCAGCACGCGAAAACCTCGCGATTTCGCGCGAATGCACCACTCGGTATCGACGAAATCGATGAAAAGCGCATCGTCCATCGGGCCGATCTCGCGCCAGCACGCGAGATTCACGCATGAACCGGAACTGATCAGAAAGTCCACATCGAGCGGCACGTCGCCCGCCGGCATCACGCGCTGGAGCTTGAAGTATCCGAAACGCACGAACGGCGCAAGCCCGCGCAGACGCGCATCTTCATACGCCGGTCCGACGAGCGCCACCCGCTCGCGACGCGCAATGCACGCGCGCATCACGTTCGCCAGCCCGCCGATGAGATCGAGCGTCGATTTGCTGTCCTGGTCGAACAGCATGGCGAATTCGAAGCCGTCCGCGATCAGTCGCTCGATGCCCTGATTGAGCGCCGTGGCGATGCCGACATTCGCGTAGTTCGGCAGATACACTATGGAAGGGTCGAGCGACGCCCTGATGCGTTCGCTTTCCTCACGCGCGGGCGTGTTGTCGACGACGACGCATCGGCACCAGCGCGCAAGCCGGTTCGCCCTGTCGATGCAACTCGAATCGGGGTTGTAGAAAACGACGACGGCGCCGAGCCGATCGAGGCTCGCTTCGTCTGCCCGATGCGGCACGTTCAGCGCGACGCCAGGCACAGCGCGAGCGCTTCGCGCCAGTCCGGCGCGACCAGGCCGAACACGCGGGCCAGCTTCGCGCCGTCAAGCCGCGAGTTCAACGGGCGGCGTGCGGGCGTCGGATACTCCGACGACGGAATCGGAATCACACGCGGCGCACGCTCGAGCTGCGCATCGGCAAAGATCGCCTCCGCGAAACCGGCCCACGATGTCGAGCCGCCCGCCGTGAGATGGTAGATGCCGCTCTTTTCGCGTGCCCAATCGGCCAGACCCGCTTCGTTCGCGACACCCTGCGCGATGACCGATGCGGTCAGCATGGCGATCGTGGCCGACCAGGTCGGTGCGCCGATTTGATCGGCGACGACGCTCAGTTCGTCGCGCTCGCGCGCGAGCTTGAGCATCGTCAGAAGAAAGTTGCGGCCGCGCAGACCATAGACCCAGCTCGTCCGGAACACCAGATGCGATGCGCCCGAAGCGGCGATCGCCTGCTCGCCCTCGAGCTTGGTCGCCCCGTAGGCGTTTTGCGGGTCGGTCGCGTCGTCTTCGCGAAAGGCATGCGTTCCCGCGCCGTCGAACACGTAATCGGTTGAATAATGCACGAGCAAGGCATCGAGGCGCTTCGCTTCTTCGGCGAGGACCGCGGGCGCATGCACGTTGATCGCGCGCGCGGCAGCGCCATCGCTTTCGGCCTGATCGACCGCCGTGTACGCAGCGGGATTCACGATCACGTCCGGCTTGAGCGACTGAAGGCACGCGCGGATACTGGCCGGATCGGCGAGATCGAGCGCGGCACGATCCAGCGCGACGATGCGGCCGAGTCCTTGCAGCGAACGCCGCAATTCGAAGCCCACCTGCCCATTCACACCCGTGACGAGAATCGTGCGTTGCGCGCGCTCGGTCATGACTTTCTCTGCATTCAAGCGAACACCTCGGCTTCCGACAAGCGCTTGCCCGCCGCATCCTTTGCCGCGAGCATCGGCTCGAAATCGATCGGCCATTCGATGCCGATTTCCGGATCGTTCCACACGATGCTGCGCTCGTGTTCCTGGTACCAGTAATCGGTGGTCTTGTAGAGAAACTGCGCGGACTCCGACAACACGACGAAACCATGCGCGAAACCCGGCGGCACCCACAATTGCCGATGATTCTCCGCCGAAAGATTTACCCCGACCCATTCGCCGAACTTCGGGGAGCTCTTGCGGATGTCGACGGCGACATCGAACACTTCGCCTTCCACCACGCGCACGAGCTTGCCCTGCGCATGCTGGATCTGATAGTGCAGCCCCCGCAACACGCCCTTGGCCGAGCGAGAATGATTGTCCTGCACGAACTCGACGCCGCCTTGGACGTGCTCCGCGAATTCGCGTGCGTTGAAGCTTTCGTAGAAGAAGCCGCGTGCATCACCGAACACCCTGGGTTCGATGATCTTGACTTCGGGCAGCGCGGTAGCCGTTACTTGGATAGCCATGCGACTTGGTCCATCGGAAGATTGAGCAGATATTGACCGTAGGCGTTCTTCGAGAGCGGCTTAGCGAGTTCGAGCAGCTGCTCTTCGCCGATCCACTTTTTGCGAAACGCGATTTCCTCCGGACACGCGACCACGAGTCCCTGACGCTTCTGCAGCGTCGCGATGAAGGTGGCCGCTTCGATCAGCGAATCGTGCGTACCGGTGTCGAGCCACGCGTAGCCACGTCCCATGATCTCGACATTGAGCTTGCCGCCCGCGAGATACCGCGAGTTGACGTCGGTAATTTCGAGCTCCCCGCGCGCCGACGGCTCGATGTCCGCCGCGATGTCGCAAACCGTGTTGTCGTAGAAATAGAGACCCGTCACCGCGTAGTTCGAGCGAGGCTTCGCGGGCTTTTCTTCGATCGACAGCGCTCTGAATTGCTGATCGAACTCGACCACGCCATAACGCTCGGGATCCTGCACATGATAGGCGAACACCGTTGCGCCGTCGGTGCGGGAATTGGCGGCGTCCAGCTGCTTGGCGAGATCGTGTCCGTAGAAGATGTTGTCGCCGAGAATCAACGCCGACGGATCATTGCCGACGAACTCCCGCCCGATGATGAACGCCTGCGCAAGCCCGTCGGGCGACGGCTGCACCGCATACTGAATGTTCATGCCCCACTGGCTGCCGTCGCTGAGCATCGACTCGAAGCGCGGCGTGTCTTGCGGCGTCGAGATGACGAGCACGTCGCGAATGCCGGCGATCATTAGCGTCGACAGTGGATAGTAGATCATCGGCTTGTCGTAGACCGGCAGCAGCTGCTTCGACACCGCATGCGTGATCGGGTAAAGCCGCGTGCCGGAACCGCCGGCCAAAATGATGCCTTTGCGCGTCATGTTCAACCCCTCACGCGCGCTGCGCGTAGTTCGTCTCGACCCATTTCCGGTAGTCGCCGGAAGCTACTTCGTCGGCCCACGCCTGATTGTCCAGATACCACTGAACCGTCTTCGCAAGACCGGTTTCGAAGGTTTCTGCGGGCTTCCAGCCGAGTTCGCGCTGGAGCTTGCGCGCGTCGATCGCATAGCGGCGGTCGTGGCCCGGGCGATCCTTCACATAGGTGATCTGATCGCGATAAGAACCGCTCGATTTCGGCTTTTGCTTGTCGAGCAGGTCACACAGCGTGTGCACGACTTCGAGATTCTTTTTCTCGTTCCAGCCGCCGACGTTATACGTCTCGCCGGGCACGCCGCGTGCAAGCACCTCACGGATCGCGGAGCAGTGATCGCCCACGTACAGCCAGTCGCGCACGTTCTGGCCATCGCCGTAAACCGGCAGCGGCTTGCCGCCGAGCGCGTTGGCGATCATCAGCGGAATCAGCTTTTCAGGGAATTGGTACGGGCCGTAGTTGTTCGAGCAATTCGTGGTCAGAACCGGCAGTCCGTACGTGTGGTGATAAGCGCGCACGAGATGGTCGGAGCCGGCCTTGGTCGCGGAATACGGGCTGTTCGGCGCGTAGGGCGTGGTTTCCGAGAACTGCGGATCGGTGGCCGAAAGCGAGCCGTACACTTCGTCGGTCGATACGTGTAGGAAGCGGAACGCCTGCTTCTCGTCTTCGGGCAGCTTGCTCCAGTACATCCGCGCGGCTTCGAGCAGGGTGAAGGTGCCAACGACGTTCGTCTGCACGAACTCGGCCGGGCCGTGGATCGAGCGATCGACGTGGCTCTCGGCGGCGAAGTGCAGAATGGCGCGCGGCTTGTGCTTGGCCAGCAGCGCATCGATAGCGGCGCGGTTGCAGATATCGGCGCGCTCGAAGATGTGGCGGGGGTCGTCCTTCAGGGACTTGAGCGTTCCAAGATTGCCCGCATACGTCAGCTTGTCGACGTTGAGCGCGGGTTCGTCCGAACCGTTGAGCCAATCCAGCACAAAATTGGCGCCGATGAAACCGGCGCCGCCCGTCACGAGAATCATACGTGGCCCTCTTTATAGCTTTACGTCAGCTTTTTAGGTAACGCGAAAGCTCAAATATCGAAAAACTTGCGACAGTTGCGGCCGATGAAAGCCGAATCGGAATTTATGACCGATTTTCGTGCATTTCCGCCCCAGTTGGTCAACCCCGAATTATAAGGCTTCGCCATTCGAAAAATGGACGGATAAAAGCTGGATACAGCTCGCGATTTATCGTTGCACAGGTGGCAGTGGGTCATGCCGCGCCTGTGCATTCGTCGGATGAAGAGACAGTGTTTGCCCGCTGTTTCATAATCTTCGCTCACCCGGATATCTTAGAAGCCTGAGAACAAGTCTCCCCAATGACCATCGCCACTTCCCCCGCCCCCCTCATCTTCGGCGATCTCCAAGGCTGCTGCGATCCCTTCCAGCGCCTCCTCAAAAAAGCCGCGCCATCACCCGACACACCGCTCTGGTTCGCGGGCGATCTCATCAACCGTGGTCCGAAGTCGTTGCAGACATTGCGCGAGATCATCGCCCTCGGCTCGCGCGCAACTGTCGTGCTTGGCAATCACGATCTGAATCTGCTCTCCGTCGCCGCCGGTCTGCGCAAGCCGAAAAAAGGCGACACGCTCGATGAAATCCTCGAAGCGCCCGACGCCGCCGATCTCATCGAGTGGGTGCGTCACAAGCCGGTCGCGCACTTCGAAAACAATGTGCTGATGGTCCACGCGGGCGTGTTGCCGCAATGGGACGCGACGATGACGATGGAGCTCGCGCACGAGCTTGAACAAGCGTTGCGCGCCCCGAATTGGAAGGAGACGCTCGCGGCGCTCTACGGCAACGAGCCGCATCGCTGGGACGATTCACTGAAGGGCGCCGACCGCTTGCGCGTGATCTATAACGCGCTGTCGCGCATCCGCTTCTGCACGCCCGAAGGCGCGATGGAGTTCGCGAACAACGGCGGCCCCGACGCCGCGCCGCCCAGCTATGTGCCGTGGTTTGACGTACAGAACCGACGCACACAGGACGTAACAATTGTGTTCGGCCATTGGGCCGCGCTCGGCCTGATGGTCCGCGAAAACGTGCTGTGTCTTGACTCGGGCTGCGTGTGGGGCAACAAGCTATCGGCGATATTGCTGACCGCTGATCCGGCCCAACGCGTAATCACGCAGGTGAGCTGCTCGGTCAATCACCCCGGCAAAGCCCGGAGCTTTTTGAAGCACTCGAAAGCTCGAGATTGACCAGACCTAGCACTGTAAAGAGCTACGTTGTGCAGAGACAGCAAACCCACCGTCGAATGCTTTCTCAGTTTGACGCTCTGGAAGTCGCAGCAGCAGACAAGCCCCGGGTAGGTACGAAACGGGCTGCGACGGAAGCGAAGGCTTCACCTGCTGCACAACATGGTCGAGGGGAGCCATACCCGAAGGTATGCGTCACCAGGCCCGTAAGGGCAACCGCGCCGAACGGACTTCGGCGGTGATCGAATAGGTGCTGCCTTGGCTGTTTTTGTACTCGATCGGAATGGCAGAGCATTGATGCCGTGCAGTGAAAAGCGCGCGAGATTGCTGCTCGCGCGGGACGGCGCGCGCGTGCATCGAGTTGTGCCGTTCGTCATTCGGCTCAGGGACCGCAACGCCAATTGCAGCGAATTCCAACCGTTGCGCCTCAAGCTCGACCCCGGTAGCAAGACCACCGGTCTCGCGCTCGTGCGCGACATCGTAACGCCGAGCAAGGAGTCCGGCGAACTCATCCGCGGCGCAGCCGTGGTTAACCTATTCGAACTGGTCCACCGCGGCCGGCAAATAAGTGAGGCGCTTACGGCGCGTCGTGCCATGCGTTGCCGGCGACGCAGTAAGCTTCGCTACCGTGCGCCACGTTTCTCGAACCGCACCCGGTCCACGGGTTGGCTTGCCCCCCCTCTGCAGCACAGGGTTGATACTACAAAGGCCTGGGTTGAACGTGTCATGCGTTGGGCACCGATCAGCGCATTCTCCAGCGAGCTCGTGCGCTTCGACACGCACTTGATCGGAAATCCTGAAGTCACTGGTGCCGGCTATCAACAGGGCACGCTTGCCGGCTACGAAATACGCGAATACCTTTTGGAGAAATGGGGCCGACGTTGCTCGTACTGCGACGCAAGCGACACGCCGCTGCAAGTAGATCACATCGTGGCTCGGGCCCGCGGTGGCACTAATCGAGTGTCGAACCTGACGCTGGCCTGCGAACCTTGCAACCGAGCAAAGGGGGCGCTGGCTGTTGAAGTGTTCCTATCGAGGCGGCCAACGCGGTTGGCGAAAATCTTAGCTCAAGCGAAGCGACCGCTAAAAGATGCTGCAGCAATGAACGCCACGCGCTGGGCGCTGACCAACGCACTGGACACGATCGGCCTACTCTTGGAACTTGCCTCAGGCGGACGTACCAAATTCAATCGGTTGGCGTTCGGTGTACCGAAAACACATGCGCTCGACGCCGCTTGTGTCGGGGCAGTATCTGTCGTAACAAACTGGATTAGACCGATCCTGTCTATCAGCTGCACCGGTCGCGGCAGTTACCAGAGGACGAGGCTCGACCGCTGTGGCTTCCCGCGCGGATATCTGACAAGGGCAAAGCGTGTGCACGGATTCCAGACCGGCGACCTCGTGCGCGCCGATGTACCCTTTGGAAAGAAGGCTGGCACATACGTCGGCAGAGTGGCGATGCGTGCTACCGGTTACTTCAACATTCAAAGAGCTGGGAAAGTTGTACAGGGCGTCGCGCATCGCATTGCCGGTTGGTTCAACGTGGCCACGGCTACGCATACTCCCAGATAAGCCCGGCCCAGGCAGGCGCCCGCAGACGCGGTGATGGCCCGTCGCCCTATCCCTTGTGAACGTGAAGCTCTTGGTCTCCGGCGCAAGTGGTTCGAAGCTCAGCGGCGCGATCACTAAGGGCGACATCGGTCACAATAGCCGACGCGCCACACATGCGATCCAGCGCAGCCTGCACCGCCGCCTGCGCCTCGCTCGCCAGCAGCCGCCGGTCCGCGCCCGGTGCGAGCGGATCGCATACGTACAGATGCGCGGTGATCGCCCCCGCGCGCAATAGCGCGTTCAGCGAATCGTTGAGCGACATATCGCCGATATACGCGGGCGCAGTCGATTGCCGTCCTCGCGCGTCCTCGTACATCAGGCAGATCGGCTGAACCGGACACGATGCCGACACCGCCGCCTGAAACATGTTCGCGTGAAACGGCAGCAGCGACTGGCCATCGGTCGTCGTGCCTTCCGGGAACACGCACATCATTTCGCCCGCGAGCAGCCGGTTGGCGAGCTCGTGCATGATGCGCTTCGCGTCACTGCGCTTCTCGCGCTGCACGAACACCGTGCCCAGTTGATGCGCGAGCCAGCCGACCACCGGCCACTTGCGGATCTCCGCCTTCGAGACGAACGGCGTCGGACGCCACGCGTTGATCACATAGATGTCGATCCACGAAACGTGATTGCCGACGACGAGCACGCCCGCATCGAGCCGCGCCTCGTCGTTATGCACGACGAGCTTCATCCCGGAAAGACGCAACATTTCCAGCGACCACACGCGATTCATCTCGGCGCGCTCGCTCGCGGACGCGCGCGGAAAGCGCCTCGCGACGATCCACATGCCGTACAGCAAGTGGACGGCGAGCCGCAGCTTGCGCAACGCGCAGCGCATGATCAGCGGCACTCGTACGCGACGTGACCGCCGACGATCGTCGCACGCACGCGCGCCGGCAGTTCGTAGCCGAGGAACGGCGTGTTGCGGCCCTGGCTCTTCAGTTTCTTCGGATCGACGCGCCATTCGCCCGCCGCGTCGAACACGCAGAGATCGGCGAGCGCGCCGGTCGTGATGCGGCCCGCGGGCAGCTTGAGCACGTCGGCGGGCGCGGACGAAATGGGCGCGAGCGCCTTCGCGAGCGGCACGTTGGCTTCGCGCGCCCACTTCACCGTCAGCGACAGCAGCAGTTCGAGACCAGTCGCGCCGGGCGTCGCTTCGGCGAAGGGCAAGAGCTTTTCATCGTCGTCGAGCGGCGTGTGATCGGAGCAGATCGCGTCGATGGTGCCATCGGCGAGACCGGCGCGGATCGCATCGCGGTCGCGCTGCGAGCGCAGCGGCGGATCGAGACGGAACTGCGCATCGAAGTAGCCGATGTCGATATCGGTCAGATGGACATGATTGATCGTCACGTCGCAGGTCACCGCGAGCCCTTCGGCCTTCGCCGCGCGCACGAGCTCGACGCCCGCCGCCGACGACAGATGCGACAGATGCACGCGCGCGCCCGTCACGCGCATCAATTCGAAGATGGTATGCAGCGCGATGGTTTCCGCCGCCACCGGCACGCCCGACAAGCCGAGCCGCGATGCGACCGCGCCGCTCGCAGCCACCCCGCCCTTCGACATGTACGCGTCCTGCGGACGCAGCCACACGGTGTAGCCGTAAGTGGTCGCGTACTGCAGCGCGCGCTGCAAAGTGCGCGTATCCGCGATCGGGTTATCGGCCTGCGAGAAACCGATGCAGCCCGCTTCGGTCAGCTCGACCATTTCGGTGATGGTTTCGCCCTTCAACCCGACGGTCAGCGCGCCGAGCGGATACACATGCGCGAGGTGCAGCTTCTGCGCGCGGAACTTGAGCATCTCGACGAGGCCCGGCTCGTCGAGCGTCGGATCGGTGTCGGGCGGGCACACGAGGCTCGTCACGCCACCTGCCATCGCGGCGGCCATTTCGGATTCGAGCGTCGCCTTGTGCTCGAAGCCCGGCTCGCGCAAACGCGCGGACAAGTCGACGAAACCCGGCGCGATGTAAAGCCCCGACGCGTCGATCACCTTCGCCGCGTTGAAATCGGCGGGCGCTTGGCCGATGCCGACGATCCGCCCCGCCGCGATGAATACGTCCTTGCGCGCTTCCGTGCCCGCAGCCGGGTCGATGATCGTGCCGTTTTGAATCTGGATCTTCATGTCGTCTTCTTCAGTCGCTGTTGCCGGCCACGATGCCCATCACCGCCATGCGCACGGCGATGCCGAAGGTCACCTGATTCAGGATCACCGACTGCGGGCCGTCGGCCACCTGCGAGTCGATTTCCACGCCGCGGTTCATCGGGCCCGGATGCATGACGATCGCATCGGGCGCGGCGAGCGCGAGACGCTCGGGCGTGAGTCCCCAACTCTTGAAATACTCCTGTGCGGAAGGCAGGAGCGCGCCGCTCATGCGCTCGTTCTGCAAGCGCAGCATGATGATCACGTCGACGCCCTTCAGACCTTCGTCGAGATTGTGATAGACGTGCACGCCCATCTGGTCGAGGTTGCTCGGCAAGAGCGTGCGCGGTCCGATTGCGCGCACTTCCGGCACGCCGAGCGTGGTCAGCGCGTGAATGTCCGAGCGCGCGACGCGCGAATGCAGAATGTCGCCGACGATCGCCACGCGCAGCTTCGTGAAATCGCGCTTGTAATGGCGGATCGTGTACATGTCGAGCAGGCCTTGCGTCGGATGCGCGTGGCGGCCATCGCCTGCATTGATCACGTGCACATGCGGCGCGCAATGCTCGGCGATCAGATACGGCGCGCCGCTCGACGCATGACGCACGACGAACATGTCCGCGTGCATCGCGGAGAGATTGTTGATCGTGTCGAGCAGCGATTCGCCCTTGCTCGTCGACGACGCGTTGATGTTCAGATTCAGCACATCCGCCGACAAGCGCTTGGCCGCGATTTCGAACGTGGTGCGCGTGCGCGTCGAGTTCTCGAAGAAGAGATTGAACACCGACTTGCCGCGCAAAAGCGGCACCTTCTTCACCTCGCGGTCGGTCACGCTCACGAACTGCTCGGCGGTGTCGAGAATGTGCGTGACGATCGAGCGCGGCAGCCCTTCGATGGTCAGCAAGTGCTTCAGCTCGCCGTTCTTCGTGAGCTGCGGGTTGCCTTTGAGAAAGCCGTACCGGAATTTATCCGATGCGGGCGCGCCCGGAACGGCAGCGCCCTGATTGGCGGTGTTCATGATATTCCCGGATGTTTCTTTGGAAAGAAGCGTAAAGACGTAAAGCAGCCGCCATGTGCGCGTCAGTGCGCGCGCGGTTCGGTCGTGAACGCAAGTGTGTTGTCGTCACGGCGCGCGAGCACGAGATCCTCGTTCGCGGACACTTCGACCGTGCCGCCGGTAAAGCGCGCCGCGATCGGCATTTCGCGCCCGCCGCGGTCGGCGAGCACCGCAAGGTCGATCGACGCCGGGCGGCCGTAGTCGTACAGCTCGTTGATCGCGGCGCGCACGGTGCGGCCGGTCGACAGCACATCGTCGATCAGGATGATGCGACGGCCGTTCACGTCGAAAGGCAGCTCGGTCGGACGCGCCTGGCTGTGCAGGCCCTTTTTCGCGTAGTCGTCGCGATGCAGCGCGACATTCACCACGCCGAAGTGCGGCGCGTCCAGGTCCTTCGCGAGCCGCTCGGCGAGCCACACGCCGCCGCTGTAGATGCCGGCGAGCACGGGGCCATCGGGTGCGGCAAGCGATTGTCCGAACGCGGCGCGAATCTGGTCGACGAGCGCACGGTAGAGCGTCTCGGCGTCAATGGAACTCATGATCGTCGGCAAGTCCGTCGAGGTATTGTTGAAGGATGACGCGGGCGGCTTCGGCGTCGATCTCGTCGAAGCGGCCGCGTGTGTTGGTCCGCACGCCGCGTTCGCGCAGATCGGCTTTGGCGTCGACGGACGAGTAGCGCTCGTCCACCCATTGCACGGGCACGTTGAAACGGCCGTTCACCTGATTGCCGAAGCGCTTTGCGAGCGCGCTCATTGCATGAGGCGTGCCGTCGGGATGCATCGGCATGCCGACCACGACAGCGTCGGGCTTCCACTCGTCGAGCAGTTTGCCCACTTCGACGAAGCGATATTCGCGATCGCGATTTTCCAGCGTAAGGAGCGCACGCGCGCTTTTCGTGAGCGTGTTGCCGACGGCCACACCGATACGCTTCTCGCCGTAATCGAATGCCAGCAGCGTGGCTTCGCGGCTCATGCGTGCCCTGCTTCGCCGGACAACATCGAGCGCGACACGCCGAGCAGCGAGAGCGCTGCTTCGAGGCGATCTTCGGCGGGCACGTCGAAGATGATGCGCGGATCGGCTTCCACCGTGAGCCAGCCGTTCTTCGAGATTTCCTCTTCGAGCTGCCCCGCGCCCCAGCCGGCGTGACCGAGGGTGAGCAGGAAGCGCTCGGGACCTTTGCCGCTCGCGACTGCTTCGAGCACGTCTTTCGACGTGGTCATGGAGAGGCCGCCGGGCACGCTCATCGACGAACTGTACGGCTCGCCCTCGCCCGCTTCGTGCAGCACGAAGCCGCGCTCGGTCTGCACGGGACCGCCGAAATACACGGGCAAATGGACGAGCGGCTCGATCTCGAGCTTCAGATCGATGCGATTGAAGAGCGACTGGAGATCGATATCGGTCGGCCGATTGATGACGAGGCCGAGCGCGCCCTTCTCCGTGTGATCGCAAAGGTAGACCACCGTTCCTGAGAATGTCGGATCCGCCATGTTCGGCATGGCGATCAGGAACTGATTCGTCAAATTGATGCGATCGGAAGTCTTGGACATAATTCAGAATTTTAACAAAGGCGCTGCGAGATGGCCGGCTTTGATGTGGGTCTGGTCTGGTTTCGGCGGGACCTTCGCGCGGCAGACAATGCTGCACTCTATCATGCGCTTACAAGGTGCCGCCGCGTGCTGTGCGCCTTCATTTTCGATCGCGATATTCTCTCGCCGCTCGATAGAAATGACCGGCGCGTACCGTTCATCCATGCAAGCGTCGTCGAGCTGGATCGCACGCTGCGCGAGGCCGGTGGCGCGTTGATCGTGCGGCACGGTCATCCGGTTAACGATATTCCGGCGCTCGCGCGCGAATGCGGCGTCGATGCGGTCTTCGCCAACCGAGACTACGAGCCGTCCGCGAAGGCGCGCGACGAGGCGGTCGCGCAGAAACTCGCAAGTCAGGACATCGCTTTTTTCACGTTCAGGGATCAGGCCGTCTTCGATCACGACGACGTGATGACAGGCGCGGGCAAGCCCTACACCGTCTTTACGCCGTATAAGCGCAAATGGCTCGCCACGCTCACGCCGGACGCGCTGAAGCCGTATGCGTCGGAGGATCATCTGAGCGCACTCGTGCAACCGCCGGCTGGCGTGACATGCGCGGTTCCATCGCTCGCCCCGCTCGGCTTTCCGGATGCGCACGGCCCCGCGTTTCCCGCGGGCACGAGCGGCGCTTACGAACTTTTCGACGATTTCCGCGACCGCATGACCGACTACGGCCGCACGCGTGATTTCCCCGCGCTGAAGGGCCCGAGCTATCTCGGCGTGCATCTGCGGCACGGCACCGTGTCGATCCGCGCGCTCGCCCGCAGCGCGCACGACGCGCAGCGCCACGGCGACAAGGGCGCGGAAACCTGGCTCGGCGAGCTGATCTGGCGGGAGTTCTATTTCTCCGTGCTGCACCATTTTCCGCACGTCGGTGTGCCGGGCGATCATCGCGCGTTCAAGCCGGAATACGACCGCATAGTCTGGGAAACCGGCGATGCCGCCGACGCCAGTTTCGCCGCATGGTGCGCGGGTGAGACCGGCTATCCGCTCGTGGATGCGGCGATGCGGCAGATCAACACGTCCGGCTACATGCACAACCGGCTGCGCATGGTGGTCGCGAGTTTTCTGACGAAGGATCTCGGCATCGACTGGCGGCGCGGCGAGGCGTATTTCGAAGCGCACCTGAACGACTTCGAGCTCTCGAACAATAACGGTGGCTGGCAATGGGCCGCATCCAGTGGATGCGACGCGCAGCCGTACTTCCGGATCTTCAATCCGGTCACGCAATCGCGGAAATTCGACTCGACGGGCAAGTTCATCCGGCATTACGTGCCGGAACTCGCGGGCCTGCCGGATCGCGATATTCACGCGCCGTGGCTTGCGAAACCGGACGCGCTGAAGGCTGCGAAACTCTCGCTCGGGGCGGATTATCCGCAGCCGATCGTCGATCACGATGCCGCGCGAAAACGCACGCTCGCGCGCTACGACGTCGTGCGCGGACCGGGCGCAAAGCGCGACGCGCCGCCCGAGGACGATTAACGCGCGATCAGCGCCGGCTTCTCGATCATCGCGGTGAGCGCGACGATCGAGCCGCGGCCTTCGGAGGGTGCAATGCCGGCGGCCGCCTGATGCAGCATCGAGCGCAGCATTTGCGCGGCGCGCTCGGGCACGGTCGCATCGATGCCGCGCGTCGCGCCCTCGGCGCCATCGGCGTGGGTTTCTCCATGATGTGCGACGCGCCGCCACGCCAGACCGAGTGTGTCCGCCAGCAGCGCGACATGACCGAGGCCGAGCGCACAGGCCGCCGCACCCAGCCGATGCGACGCATCAGCCGCGGAGAGCGCCGCGGCTTCGTCCACGGTGCCGGTCTCGCTCGCCTGCGCGCCGCGCTCGACGAGCGCATCGATCGATGTCTCCGCACTCTGCAGGAAGTCTTCGTAGGCGGCCGCGTTGACGCGCAGCACGCCGAGATCGCGGGTTGCGGCGTCCCGCGTGGCTTCCTCGCTCGCCTGCGCGGCGCTCGCTTCCCACGCCGCCTCCGATGCCGGCGTCGCCGCGACGTGCCACGCCACGGTCAGGCCGTAGTCGCGCAGCACGTCGACGTGCCCGGCGTCCTCGGGCGCCGCGCCGTACAGCGCGAAATCGCGCCACAGAAGCGCGAGCGTCGCTCGCACCAGCGAACGGGGCGCGTACGACAGCGCATGCGCCTGGTCCGCCAGCACGAGGTTGAAGCGCGCGTAGAGACGCTTCGCGTCGGCGATATGGTCGAGCTCGCCGCCCGTGCGTTCGGCGCGCTCGCGCAACGCACGGACCGTCGAGGACGCGAGCCGCCAGAAATCGTAGGGATCGGAACCGCGCAATTCGTCGAGACAGGCATCGAGGCGCGCGAAGGCATCGGCGGATTCTTCAGCCGGTGCGCGCAGGAGCTTGAGCAGCGTCTCCTCGTAGTGCGCCCGCACCCGCGCGAGGCGCTCGGGTGCAATGCCGCGCAGCGTCGCCGGCGCGATCGCGCGGCCCGCGAGCGCGAGGTCGTCGTAGGAAACCGGCGCGACGCGCGTGTGCGCGGCCAGCAGCGCGTGCAGGCCGCGATAGTGATCGAAAAGCACGGTCGAGCACGAAAGCTCGCGCAGATTATGGCGCTCGACCGCGCCGCGAAACACGCCGATCGCGTCGGCAATGCGCGCGTGGCTTCCCTCCGAGTCGTCGCCAAGCGGCGCGACGAGCGCGAGCGCCTCGGCGAATCGCTGCCCGGGCAGCCAGCCCGCCGAATGCAGCGCGGCAATGGCGCGCTTCAACGCGGCCCCGGTTTCGCCCTGACGCTGAAACGCGTGCAGCGCGTCGGTCAGCGCCATTTCGGCGAGGCGCACCGATCCGCCGCGCGGATTGGGCAGGGCTTCGAAAGGAACGGGCAGATCGGGACGAGATGTCATAACAAGCGCTCACAAGCCGGTTCGCGGGCGCGGTGATCGAACGCCGCCGTCGCACGCGGTTGAAATGCGTCATCGGTAGGCGCGCACGGTATCGCCACGCCTGCTTCAAGCGTATGCCTTGACGAGCGGGTGCGGGGATCGAATGTGTCCGACGAGATTTGTCGCACCTTTCACTTCGTTCGCCAAACTCGCGCGATGCCGGAATCGCCGCAACGAAATCGCCCTACGCCTCGAAATCCGAAAAAAATCAGGCAAACCGCACGGCGGCAGCCCGCGCGCGGCACGCGTCGTCATCGTCGAACGCGGTCCGCTAAAAAACGCGCGCCGCATGACTCGCGTCATGCGGCGCGGCAGAACGACAAGATCAGATCTGAACCATCTCGAAATCTTCCTTGCGGGCTCCGCATTCGGGACAGGTCCAGTTGATCGGAACGTCCTCCCAGCGCGTGCCCGGCGCGATGCCCTCTTCGGGCAATCCCGCCTCCTCGTCGTAGATCCAGCCGCAGATCAGGCACATCCAGCTTCTGTATTCCATACTTATGCCGCGTCGATTGGTCGGTTGAAATTAGGACATGATGGTACCGTGTTGCCGTGTCGATGCCTAGCAAGCGGCCCGCCCGCTATGCGCGCATCGTGACATCGGTCGAAACGGGCGCCGCGCAGGCTTGCGCCACCCCGAGCCCCGCGCGCCGGAAAAAAGTGCGCAAAGAGAACAGCCGGGCGGCATTAGGCCGCATAATCAGACATGACCGAGCGGGCATTCGCTCACGCGCCCGAAGCGCGGACGAGTTCGCTTAAAGCCGATCGTCCATTCAAGCAATCCAATACCATAATGTCCGCTTTTGCCATGACCGGCGACTCCCCCCCGATCGTTCTCACTTTCGGCCTTTCCGATCCCACGGGCGGCTCGGGCCTGCAAGCCGACCTGCTGACGCTCGCGAGCATGGGCTGCCACGGCGCGACCGTGCTCACCGGCTACGCGGTGCGCGACTCCGCGACCTGCGATGAAGTGACCGGGCTCGATCCAGACACCGTAGCAACTCAGGCGCGCATGTTGCTGGAGGACATGCCGATCGCCGCGTTCAAGATCGGCGCGGCGACCCGCGCGGAGCTCGTGTCCGCCATCGCCGAGGTCGTCTCCGACTACGACGATGTGCCGCTGATCCTCGCGCCCGATTTCACGCTCGACGACGAACACGTGCTGTCCGCCGACGAGCTCCGCGAATCGCTTGCCGATCTGCTCGTGCCGCAGACCACCATGCTGATTGCCGACCATGCCACGCTGCTGCAACTCGCCCAGCCGGACAGCGACGCCGAATCGCCGACGCTCGATTCCGCGATTTCCCACATCCTGGCGCAAGGCTGCGAGTACGTGCTCGCCATGGAAACGGGCACGCATCGGCACGTGAACACGCTGTACAGCGAAGAGGGACAAGTGCGACAGGACACGTGGGAGCGCGGCGTGCAGCGCATCATGGGCCTGACCGATACGCTCGGATCCGCCGTCGCCGCCCTGCTCGCGAATGGCCAGGAGCCCGCCGAGGCCGCCCGCGAGGCGCAGGAGTACGTGTTCCAGGCCGCGCGCGCCGCGTTTCGCCCCGGCATGGGCGCGTATTTGCCGGACCGCTTCTTCTGGGCGCGCTCGAACGACGCCGACGAAGACGGCGACACGTCCTCGCTTCCTGATGATCCAACGGGACTGCCCGGAGAAGCCCGACACTGACACCCGAACAATAAGGGAGCGACGCGAGCGCATGCCATATCGACTGCCCCATCTGCACAAGCCCGGCCCGCAAGGCGCGATCCGCATCGGCTGCGCGGGCTGGGGCCTGTCGAGCGCCGTCTCCGCGAGCTTTCCGCATGAAGGCACGCATCTCGAACGCTATTCGCACGTGCTGACGTGCGTCGAGATCAACTCCAGTTTCTACAAGCCGCATCGCGAGCAGACTTACGCACATTGGGCGGAGAGCGTGCCCGAGTCGTTCCGCTTCTCGGTCAAGGTACCGAAGGCGATCACGCACGACGCGCGCCTCGTCGATACCGAATCCCTGCTCGACGAATTCCTCCAGGCGGCCGGACAACTCGGCGACAAACTCGGCTGCTGGCTCGTGCAACTGCCGCCGAGCCTGCCGTTCGATCACGACGTCGCCGAGTCATTTTTCGCGGCGTTGCGCGAACGCACGAAGTTGCCGGTGGCGTTCGAGGCGCGAGAGCACACTTGGTTCACGACGCACGCAGCGGCGCTTCTGAAGGCGCATCACATCGCATACGTGGACGCCGATCCGATCCCCGATGAATGCGAGATCAAGCATCGCGCGGACGCGTCGCTCGTCTATGTGCGACTGCACGGCTCGCCCGAGCTCTACAGGTCTTCCTACGACTACACCTATCTCGACGAGCTCGCGCGCACACTGCATAACCGCGCGAAAAAGACGGCTGAAGTCTGGTGCATCTTCGACAACACCACCGAGAGCCATGCGCAGCCCAACGCACTGCATCTGATGGAGCGGTTGCGGATTCATCACAAGGTCTGACCACATTCGACGCCACGGAGATTCCCCGATGCATAAGCCGGCAGGACGAATTGCCCGTTTGCTTGGAGCCACGATGCTCGCCTCGCTGTTCAGCCTTGCTCCGCCCGCTCACGCTCAGAATGCCGCGCCGCCGCCGGGGGCGACGCCCGCGGGCGACGGCACGTTTTTACTGACGATCTTCCTCAAGCATGACGAATCGAAGACGCTGCCGCAGATAAACCAGCAACTGAAAGAACAAGGCTACTTCAAGCAGTTCCCGCCTCCGGGCGTCGAAGTGGTGTCGTGGTACGTGATGATGGGCATCGGACAGGTGGTGACGCTGCGTGTACCCGCCGAGCGGCTGCGCGAAGTGAACCGCGCGATCGAGAGCACCGCGTGGGGCGGCTATCGCACGGAGTTTTACCCGACCTACGACTACAAGGCGGCCGCGCAGAAACTTCGCGACGAGATGAACAAATAACGTTTGTATGGACAAAAAAACCCGCATCGCTGCGGGTTTTCCTTTGGCACGGCGCGAAACCTCTTCCGAAGCCCGCGCCGATGCAATCGGCCAAAGCCACAGATTACATGTCCATGCCCATGCCGCCCATGCCGCCGGGCATGCCGCCAGGCATCGGAGCGTCTTCCTTCGGCAGTTCGGCAACGGCTGCGTCGGTCGTCAGCAGCAAGCCTGCCACCGATGCCGCGTTTTGCAGCGCGGTGCGCGTAACTTTCGTCGGGTCGACGACGCCGGCTTCCACCAGGTCACCGTACTCGCCGGTCGCCGCGTTGTAGCCGTAGTTGCCCGAACCTTGAGCAACGGCCGCCACCACGACGGAAGCTTCTTCGCCGCCGTTCGTGACGATCTGGCGCAGCGGCTCTTCCATTGCACGCAGAACGATCTTGATACCTGCGTCCTGATCGGCGTTGGCGCCCTTCAGGCCGTCGATCGCACGACGAGCGCGGATCAGCGCGACGCCGCCGCCAGCCACGATGCCTTCTTCCACAGCCGCGCGCGTTGCGTGCAGTGCGTCTTCGACACGTGCCTTCTTTTCCTTCATTTCGACTTCGGTCGCAGCGCCGACCTTGATCACGGCAACACCGCCGGCCAGTTTGGCCACGCGTTCTTGCAGCTTTTCACGGTCGTAGTCCGACGTTGCTTCTTCGATCTGCTTGCGCACTTGCTTCACGCGCGCTTCGATGTTCGTGGCTTCGCCAGCGCCGTCGATGATCGTCGTGTTTTCCTTGGCCACTTCGATGCGCTTCGCCTGGCCCAGTTCAGCCAGCGTCGCCTTTTCGAGCGTCAGGCCGGTTTCTTCCGCAATCACTTGACCGCCGGTCAGGATCGCGATGTCTTCCAGCATGGCCTTGCGACGGTCGCCGAAGCCCGGAGCCTTGACGGCGACGGTCTTCAGGATGCCGCGGATGTTGTTGACGACCAGCGTTGCGAGCGCTTCGCCTTCGACGTCTTCAGCGATGATCAGCAGCGGACGGCCAGCCTTCGCGACTTGCTCCAGCACCGGCAGCAGATCACGGATGTTCGACACCTTCTTGTCGTGCAGCAGCACGAACGGGTTTTCCAGAACGGCGACTTGCTTGTCCGGGTTGTTGATGAAGTACGGCGACAGATAGCCGCGATCGAACTGCATGCCTTCCACGACGTCCAGTTCGTCTTGCAGCGACTTGCCGTCTTCGACGGTGATGACGCCTTCCTTGCCGACCTTGTCCATCGCTTCAGCGATGCGCTCGCCGATCGACGTGTCGCTGTTCGCCGAGATCGAGCCGACTTGCGCGATTTCCTTGTTGGTCGTGCAGGGCTTGCTGATCTTGCGCAGTTCTTCGATCGCGGCCGTGACGGCCTTGTCGATGCCGCGCTTCAGGTCCATCGGGTTCATGCCCGATGCGACGTACTTCATGCCTTCGCGAACGATGGATTGCGCCAGAACGGTAGCGGTCGTGGTGCCGTCACCTGCGTTGTCGCTGGTCTTGGAAGCCACCTCCTTGACCATTTGCGCGCCCATGTTCTGGAGCTTGTCCTTCAGTTCGATTTCCTTCGCGACCGAGACACCGTCCTTGGTGACCGTCGGGCCGCCGAAGGAGCGCTCGAGCACCACGTTGCGGCCCTTCGGACCGAGCGTGACCTTGACCGCGTTGGCCAGGATGTTCACGCCTTCGACCATCTTGGCGCGTGCGGAATCGCCAAAAGTGACTTCTTTAGCTGCCATATCCAAACTCCTTGATTCGATTCGGTTTGCTGGCTTCGCTCAGCGCGCCCGAAAGGGCTGCGGCTTGTTGGCGAAGCCGAACGTGCAGGAAGGATGCTTACTTGACCAGAACGGCCATGATGTCTTCTTCGCGCATGACGAGCAGTTCTTGCCCGTCGACCTTGACGGTCTGGCCGGCGTACTTGCCGAACAAAACGCGGTCGCCGACCTTCACGTCGAGAGCGTTCTGCACGCCCTTGTCATCGCGCTTGCCCGGGCCGATGGCCAGGACTTCGCCTTGATCCGGCTTCTCAGCCGCGGCTTCCGGAATCACGATGCCCGATGCGGTCTTGGTTTCCTGGTCCAGACGCTTGACGATGACGCGATCGTGCAAAGGACGAAGGTTCATACACACTCCTCTCTTGATTGAGACTGAAAACACGGGAAAACCCGTCCGTTGAGAACAATCTCGCCGGACGGCAATCTTGTTAGCACTCTCGTGCAGTGAGTGCCAATTATATGGACCGAGTTTGACAATTTCAAGGAGGGGCACGAACGGAGTGTCGAAGTTCATCGAACACTGAACTACGTTCATCGAGTGTTGATTGCTCGACGACAAGCACGCATGTCTCACGGCGCCAGATCTTCCGTCAGATCAACGACTTAGGATTGTTGGACGCGACGGTCAGCTCGGGCAGGCGCCGTGGGCGGACCTGTAAAAAACTCAAAACCGGACGACTCGCCCACGCGAAGCGTTGCTCCTTGAGGGTTAGTGTTACCTCCCTCGAACCTTCTCATCCATTGACGTTCGCCGTCAGGGGACATGAAGTTGATTCCAATCTGGGCGCATCACCGGAGAATTGGGCGGGTCACGGCAGCAACGGCAGTAGGATGTGCGGATTCAATGGGTCGAACGTCGCTGAGCGACCCTCGACCGAACTTGACCTAGTGACCGTCGGTGGCAGCTACGGGGCTGCAACGGTCGCTCGGCCGGGCACGTTTTCTTTCGAATTAGGCACATCGCCGAGCAGCCTCTTTTCAACCGAAGATAGCGCAAAACGCCCACTTCGAGCAAAGCCTACGAATTCTCCAGAATGCGCGGTGGGGCGCTGGAGACCCGGCTGATCAACACCGTGCTGGACGTCTCAGACCCGCGTCCGCCAAAGAGAAGCACGGCGGGATGAAATTCCGCACTTCGTGCATCTTCGTTCGCGCCTGGAGAGGGAGGAAACGACAGCGGGATAGGAAGATAGTATCAACGATAGCATGGCGCAGCAGAGCTGCAGCTTGTCCCGGCCCGCCCGACGCAGCCGCGCTCAAAAATAGGCTGGCTCGCCGATCCTGCCGCTCAGCGACTTCAGGGGCAACGTCGCGGCAAAGGTCATGAGCGCGTGCGGCGCGAGATGGGTTGCGGCAGCGGCATGAGCTGCTGGCGCCGTCTGCGCGACTGGCAGGCCGCCGGTGTCTGGGACCGACTGCACGAACTGCTTCTTGCAAAGCTACGCGAAGCGGACCGCATAGACTGGTCGCGCGTGGTCGTCGACTCCTCCTCGATCCGCGCGGTTGGTGCGGGTCAAAAACGGGACCCAATCCCACCGACCGTGCGCGACCAGGTTCAAAGCACCACCTCATCACAGAAGCGCAAGGCATCCCGCTCGCGGTAATCCTCACTGGCGCCAACCGCCACGATGTCACCCAGCTGCACGCGCTGGTTGACGCCATCCCGCGCATCGCCGGCAAACCTGGCCGCCCGCTTTCGAAACCCCGGATCGTTCAAGGCGACCGAGGGTTACGATCACGACAAATACCGCCGTCCACTACACACTGCCGGCATCGACACTGAAATCGCCCGACGAGGCGAACCTCACGGCAGCGGACTGGGCAAAACCCGCTGGGTCGTCGAGCGCACGATCTCCTGGCTTCACAACTTCCGACGGCTGCGCATCCGCTTCGAACGTCTTGCATTCATCCACGAAGCCTTCATGAAAATCGCATGCTGCATCATCTGCTGGAGACGACTCAAAACGTCCTTTTGTTAAGGCCTGTTAGCCGACATTGACGGTAGTCGCGTCCAAGGTCCGCAGCCTGGCGAGGGACTAAACCGCTCGCGCGGTAGGGGCTACGGTCCGACGCTGGTGGTCAGGGAGAGGCCGGTCACCCGGCTTT
>NZ_JALQDT010000028.1:0-2545 GCF_023631085.1 Caballeronia sp. INML1
CGAGGGACTAAACCGCTCGCGCGGTAGGGGCTACGGTCCGACGCTGGTGGTCAGGGAGAGGCCGGTCACCCGGCTTTATGTTGGCGAATGAGGCAATCCGCCTCGTTCTTCAACAGGAGCCGAATCATGACCTCCTTACCGACAAACGCCAGCCCACTGCGCCAGCGCATGATCGACGATATGCGCATGCGCCAGCTTGCCCCCAAGACGCAGGACATCTACCTGCACATCGTGCGTGAGTTCGCCCGTTTTCTCGGGCGCTCGCCTGACACGGCCACCGTCGAGGACCTGCGCCGCTACCAGCTCTATCTGGTCGACCACGGCACATCGGCCGTGTCGCTGAACCACGCGATCACCGGCCTGAAGTTCTTCTTCAAAGTCACGCTCGACCGGCCCGAGCTGATGGTCAGGATGCAACCGGTGCGCGTGCCCCGCATATTGCCCGTCGTGCTCAGCCCCGACGAAGTGCGGCGGCTCATCGAGGCCGCCGGTAACCTGAAGCACCAAACCGCGCTGTCGGTCGCGTACGGCGCGGGGCTACGCGCCAGCGAAGTGGTGGCGCTGAAGGTCACCGACGTCGACAGCGAGCGCATGACACTGCGTATCGAGCAGGGCAAGGGCCGCCGTGACCGCTACGCGATGCTCTCGCCGGTGCTGCTCGAACGTCTGCGTGTGTGGTGGCGCGTGGCCCGTGCGCAGGGCAAGATGCTCGATGGTGGGTGGCTGTTTCCCGGACTCGATCCGCTCGATCAGTTAAGCACGCGACAGTTGAACCGTGCCATTCATGCCGCCGCCGAGACTGCGAACATCGACAAACGTGTGTCCATGCACACGCTACGCCATAGCTTTGCGACACATCTCCTCGAACAGAAGGTGGATATCCGCGTGATCCAGGTGCTGCTCGGCCATGCAAAGCTCGAGAACACCGCGCTCTACGTCCAGGTGGCCACCGACCTGCTGCACGAGGTCACCAGTCCGCTGGACCGTCTGCCCTCAGAGTAGACCCGCGGGCTGTAACGCCTCATGCTGGAGGTTGCGGACATCTTCCGCAGCCACGGGCCAGCGTGGCGAGCCACGACACACTTGAGCCTGGGGCAGCTGAAGGTCATGTCGGCCATCGAACGGTGCCGCACGGCGGCACTGGGCGGACATGTGCTGCGCTGTTCAGGCTGCACAAGGACCGAGGTGTCCTTCAACTCGTGCCGAGACCGGCATTGCCCGAAGTGCCAGGCCAGCGCCGCACACCGCTGGCTAGAGGCGCGTCAGGCCGATCTGCTACCCGTCGAGTACTTCCACGTCGTCTTCACGCTGCCCGCGCAAATCAGCGCGATCGCCTGGTACAACAAGCGGGTCATCTACGGGCTGCTGTTCGACATCGCCGCCGACACGCTGCGCACGATCGCCGAGGATCCCAGGCATCTCGGCGCCCAGATCGGCGCCACGCTCGTACTGCACACTTGGGGATCGGCGCTCACGCATCACCCGCATGTGCACGGCATCGTCCCCGGTGGCGGGCTGTCGCCTGACGGTGAACGCTGGATCGCCTGCCGGCCCGGCTACTTCCTGCCCGTGCGCGTCCTCTCACGCCTGTTCCGACGCCGCTTCCTCGAGGCACTCCAGTCGGTTCACCACCGTGGCGACCTGCAGTTCTTCGGCGAGTACACCGGGCTCGCCGACCCCGCCACCTTTGCCCGATGGCTTGCGCCCCTACGTACTTGCGAATGGGTGGTCTACGCCAAGCGCCCGTTCGCCGGACCGAAGGCGGTGCTCGAGTACCTCTCACGCTACACGCACCGCGTCGCCATCTCCAACCAGCGCCTGGTCGCCGTCGATGAGCGTGGCGTGACGTTCCGCTGGAAGGACTACCGTGCGAAGGGACGCACCCGCTACAAGACCATGACCCTCGAAACCGGCGAATTCATGCGCCGCTTCCTGCTCCATGTGCTGCCCGGTGGTTTCCATCGGATCCGCCACTTCGGGCTGCTCGCCAACCCGGTGCGCCGCGCCAATCTCGCAAAGGTGCGCGAACTGCTGCACGTCGAACCCGAGATCAGCCCGTCGCCGGACGACGCCATCATCGAAACCCGCCCCGTCTTCATCTGTCGGCACTGCGGCGCACCGATGGTCGTCATCGAAATCCTCGCGCGCAGCGCCCCGATCCGCGCACCGCCAATGCGCCGGGATCCGACATGAACCCCACGGTTCCTCGACCTGCCTGTCGAACGTTGGCTCCGCGGCAACGCGGCCCAAGGATGGAAGCCTGCGCGTGTCGCTACGCGAAGCGCTTTGCCCGGCCGCCTCATCATCGCGAATGCACGACTAAACCACTTCGCTACGGCGTCAGCGTCCCTCCGGCACCCCGCCTGAGCGTGCCGCATCCGGCACCACTGACCATTCCGGTCTATCAATCGCCATAGCCGCGAACCCTCCAACCGCAGTGGGGCACTCCGCGGTTTCCTCCATCGGGCTTATTCGACGCCTGCCGACATGCGCGGCGGCACGCACATTTCTGCGGCCGATGGCAGGCATCGAATAAACCTTAACG
>NZ_JALQDT010000029.1:0-2535 GCF_023631085.1 Caballeronia sp. INML1
GAACGAAACCGCTCGCGCGGTAGGGGGCCACGGCTAGGCGTGAGAGGTTCAGAGAAGCCCGCAGCGCAGTTCCGTATGTTGGAGGTCGAGGCAATCCGCCTCGTTCTCCAACGGAGCTGCATCATGACCTCCAATCAACTGGGCGTCAGCCCTCTGCGTCAGCGTATGACGGACGACATGCGCATGCGCCAGCTTTCTCCCAAGACACAAACGGGTTACCTGCGCATTGTGCGTGAGTTCGCTCGATACCTCAAACGCTCACCCGACACGGCGACTGTCGAAGACCTGCGAAACTACCAGTTATATTTGGTCGATCGCGGGACGTCTCCCGTCTCCCTGAATGCCGCGATCACCGGGCTGAAGTTCTTCTTCGAGATCACGCTTCAGCAGCCGGAATTGATGGCTAGGATGCAGCCGGTGCGCGTGCCGCGCATACTGCCGGTTATCCTCAGCCCTGACGAGGTCCGACGACTGATTGCGGCAACAGGTAATTTAAAGCATCAGACGGCGTTGTCGCTGGCTTACGGCACAGGGTTGCGCGCCGGCGAAGTGGTCGCGCTCAAAGTGGGCGACATCGATAGCCAGCGCATGACGCTGCGCGTCGAACAAGGCAAGGGCCGCAAGGATCGCTATGCGATGCTCTCGCCGGTGCTGCTCGAACGCTTGCGAGTTTGGTGGCGCGTGGCCCGCGCCCAAGGCAAGATGCCCGATGGCGGCTGGTTATTTCCAGGACTCGATCCTGTCGACCCACTGACGCCTCGGCAACTTAATCGCGCGATTCGCGCCGCTGCCGAAGCCGCGCAGATCGACAAACGCGTATCGATGCATACGTTGCGCCACAGCTTCGCGACGCACCTGCTCGAGCAGAAGGTGGATATTCGCGTGATTCAGGTACTGCTTGGCCACAAGAAGCTCGAAACGACAGCGCTCTACGCGCAGGTCGCTACCGACTTGCTGCATGAAGTCGTCAGTCCGCTGGAGCGCCTGCGCCTCGAATAACGGCCGCGCGGACCGATCCAATGCTAGAGGTCGCGGACATCTTCCGCACCTGCGGGCCCACGTGGCGAAGCACGGTAGCACTGAGCCTAGGACAGCTGAAGGTGATGTCGGCCATCGAACAGTGCCGCAGCGCGGCGCTGGGCGGGCATGTGCTGCGTTGTTCAGGCTGCTTGCGAACCGAGATCGCCTATAACTCATGTCGGAATCGCCATTGCCCGAAGTGTCAGGCAAGTGCCGCACGCCGTTGGCTCGAGGCGCGAGAAGCCGATCTGCTGCCCGTGGAGTACTACCATGTTGTCTTCACGCTCCCCGCACCGATCAGTGCGATCGCCTGGTATAACAAGCGCGTCATCTACGGGCTGCTGTTCGACATCGCCGCCGAGACGCTACGCACTATCGCGGCGGACCCTAAGCATCTGGGCGCCGACATTGGCGCCACGCTCGTGCTGCATACCTGGGGCTCAGCGCTCACACATCATCCGCATGTGCACGGTATTGTTCCTGGC
Organism: Caballeronia sp. INML1; assembly: GCF_023631085.1. NCBI lineage: Bacteria > Pseudomonadati > Pseudomonadota > Betaproteobacteria > Burkholderiales > Burkholderiaceae > Caballeronia > Caballeronia sp. INML1. Next base: position 1,506 of record NZ_JALQDT010000029.1, read on the forward strand.
GGAGGCCTGTCAGCAACCCGCGATCGCTGGATCGCCTGTCGGCCCGGTTTCTTTCTGCCGGTGCGTGTGCTCTCGCGTTTGTTTCGTAGGCGCTTCCTCGAAGCGCTCATGGATGCTCATCAGCGCGGATGGCTTCAGTTCTTCGGCGAGTATGCGCAGCTTGCTGATCGAACGATCTTCGCGCAGTGGCTCGCGCCGCTGCGCGCTTCTGAATGGTTCGTGTATGCCAAGCGTCCGTTCGCGGGTCCTGAAGCAGTGCTCGCCTACCTCTCACGTTATACCCATCGCGTCGCGATCTCCAACCAACGCCTGCTCGCCTTCGATGGACGCAGCGTGCGCTTCCGCTGGAAAGACTACCGAGAGAAGGGCCGTACTCGCTATAAAGCGATGACGCTCGAATCCGGCGAGTTCATGCGCCGCTTCCTGCTCCATGTGTTGCCCGGTGGCTTCCATCGCATCCGCCATTACGGGTTGCTCGCCAACCCAGTGCGCCGCGCCAACCTAGCCAAGATTCGCACGCTGCTCGGCGTTGGACCCAAACTCAGCCCGTCACCGCACGACGCAGTCATCGTCGATCGACCGACGTTCATCTGCTGCCATTGTGGCGCGCCGATGCTCGTCATCGACATTCTGAAGCGCACCGTACCGATTCGCGCACCGCCAAAGGCAGCACAGCGATGAGCGCCTCACGTCGATCCGCAGTTCAACCGTCAGCTTTGCGTCAGCGAGGCCGAAGAGTGGACGATTGTGCCTTCGGTGTCATGCACCGTTGCACAGACGTACTCCGAACTCGAAATCGCACGCGGCATCGCCTCCATTGCCGCATCCACGCCTCTCCGGGCGCTCGCATCACCTGCCATCGACCCGCAACAAAGATCGGTCAGATTGATCAATCACCATAGTGAAGAAGTTGGCCGCATCGGACCACTCCGCGGTTTCTTTCCTCGAGGTTTATTCAACGCCTGCCCGCACGCGTTGTCCTTGCCTCACGCGCTCATGGTCGAGGGCAGGCATCGAACAAACCTAAACG
>NZ_JALQDT010000030.1:0-69802 GCF_023631085.1 Caballeronia sp. INML1
ATTCAACGCCTGCCCGCACGCGTTGTCCTTGCCTCACGCGCTCATGGTCGAGGGCAGGCATCGAACAAACCTAAACGGTTTGCGTCCGTTCGCTCCTCAAACTCGTCGCTGGACAGCGGTAAGTGGAGTTCAGCTGCCCAGGAGCGCCGAATCGGCAGCGGCTCTTCCCAACCCCGAACAGCCGTTGAAAGTTCCCGAAGCCGACGTTTTAGGGCTGCGGAAGTCCCCCTGCGTAAAATGCGCTAGGCGAACGTAGCGCGTCGTCGCACGTGCGACAATTTGGTTTTCGCCTGCGCCCGCACCGCCCTTGAGCGCCTGCACCGCATCGGCACAGGTCGGGCCATCCGGGGCCATATATCATGAACCTACAAACACCGGTCTTGCCCCCCGACTGGGTAAGGCGTGCCGAGTCGATAGAAGGCGTCGAGCGCATCGAAGCGTGGTTTCACGGCAGCGCGTATTCGATGCACCGCCACGACACCTACGCGATTGGCCGCACGCTCGCTGGCGTCCAGAGTTTCAACTATCGGCGCAGCCAGAGGAACAGCCTGCCGGGCAACACGCTCGTGCTGCATCCCGATGAGGCTCACGATGGCCAAGCGGGCACCGATGAGGGGTTCCAATACCGGATGGTCTACGTAGAACCCGCTCTCTTTCAGGAAGTGCTCGGCGGACGAGCGCTGCCGTTCCTCGAAGGTGGCGTGACTACCGATCCGCGCCTTGCGGTTGCGACCGCAGCGTTGCTGCAGCATGTCGGCTATACGCTTGAGCCGCTTGAACAGAGCGATGCGCTTGCCGAATTGGCGAATGCCCTGGCCGCCGTCACCGGTACGCCTACACGAACTGCCAAAGGGGACTTCCTCGCTGCGCGGCGCGCACGCGACTATCTGCACGCGAACTGCTCGCGCGTTGTCACGCTCGACGAACTTGAAGCGGTGACGGGCCGCGATCGCTGGAGCCTGTCGCACGATTTTCGCAGGTTCTACGGCACGAGCCCGTATCGGTATCTGACGATGCGGCGTCTCGACGCAGTGCGCCACATGCTGCTCGCTGGCACCTCGCTCGCTTGCGCTGCTGCAGCCGCGGGTTTTGCTGATCAGAGTCATATGACGCGACACTTTTCGAAGACATTTGGACTGACGCCGGGGCGCTGGTTACAAGTCGCGGGCGGCGTTTTGCGCGGCTAAAAACACCACGATCGTTCAATACGACCGAAAGGAGTATGCGTATCCTCAACGCATCAACCTTTGAACGGAGAGAACGATGTCCCAATCCTCGAACCATCCCACCGCGCCGGTCACCCGCGGCCAGTGCCACACCATCGATCTGATGGGCAAGATCGCGCAGATTAACGATCACTGGCAACCGCGCGTTGTCGCTGAAATGAACGACTATCAATTCAAGGTCGTCAAGGTCGAAGACGACTTCGAGTGGCACCGACATGCCGATACCGACGAAGCGTTCATCGTCCTTGATGGTGAGCTGCGTATCGATTTTCGGGCAGGGCCTTCAGGCGATGGTTCGATCGTATTACGTGCCGGACAGCTGGGAGTAGTTCCGAAGGGCGTCGAGCACAAGCCCTGTGCAAACGGAGAAGTTAAGCTGCTGCTTATCGAGCCGCGAGGTGTGGTGAACACGGGCGACGGCGCGACAAGCGAGCGTACTGTCGCAAACGACCAGTGGATTTGAGCCGGCCGCCGGGGTATGACCGGTGAGATGAGCGGACGGACACGGGCGATTCTTCGGGGGCGCGATTGTCGTGGATTTGAACCCGCCAGTTGAACGTCCGCTCGTGTCCGGATCGAGGTAGTGCCGCCCGCGATTCGCTCGCCGGAGACCGTCCATTGAGCGTCGGCGGACGACGCCTTGGATATTCAAATTGGAGGGTGACCCCGACCGACCGCTGATGGCCCGCAAGTACGCATTGGCGCCGGTGTAACGCGCCATTTGCGGCCCGCGAGCTGCGGATGGCTGGAAGGCGGAGTACAGCAGCCTCAGCACGGCCAACCGCCGAAGCATCGCTATGGCCGACGATCTGCCGGAGGAACGGAGTGGTCGACGGCCATTGTTCGTTTGAGGCGACCTCGCGTGAGGCTCAGCATCGGCCTCGTGGCTCGAAGAGCCGATTTTCAAATCGTCAAGTCAACCGTCTTCCGCCGCCGCAAGGCGCGAATGGCCGAAAAACGCGCCGCATCCGCCCTGATGCGCCGTAACGAGTAGCCATCCCGCGCGCGTATCAAAAGCTGCAGGCTAAAGCGACTGAGGAAGGTATTTCTGCGCCAACGCCTCATACAGCGGCGGAGCGAAGAGCCTAGACACCTGGCTCGAAATCAGCGCCGTGGCCATCAGCGACAGCACGAGCGCGTGACCGTTGATCATCTCGATGACGATCACGAATGCTGTAATCGGACTCTGCGTGACTGCGGCGAGATAGCCCACCATGCCCAGCGCGATCAGCATCGGCAATTGCATGCCGCCGAAAATCTGGTGAAGCGCGTTGCCGATGCCCGCTCCAATCGCGAGCGATGGCGCGAAAAGTCCGCCGGGCGCGCCGGGAAGATACGAACCGACCATCGACGCCATTTTCAGTAGCGGATAGCTCGCGCCGAGCCGCGAATTGCCTTCGAGCATACCGCGCGCTTCCGCATAGCCGCTGCCGAACGTATGACCGCCCGCTGCCACCCCGATCACGGCGATGAACAGGCCGCACATGGCGCCGAAAGCCACGGGATGCGACTGGCGCCAGCCGACCATTCGTGCCGGCATCCAGCGCTGCGTGTTCAGCAATAGCCAGCAGAACATCCCGCCAGCGATGCCCGTTACCGCGCCAAGCAGAACGACTGCGAGCGCGAGCGATTCGGGAAAATGCCCGTCCAGTTGAATGGTGCCGAAATAGGTGTAGTTGCCTTGCAGCGCGAGCGACACGATACCGGCAAAGATGATCGCCGTGATCAGCACGCCGCTGGTGCGCTGCTCGAAGCTGCGCGTGAGTTCTTCGATAGCGAACACCACGCCCGCGAGCGGCGCATTGAACGCAGCCGACAATCCGGCGGCCGCGCCCGCGAGCGCCAGCTTGCGCTCCATTGCGCCGCCGCGAAAGCTGCGCAAGCGCAACGGATAGAAGCGACGCAGGCTATACATGAGCGCCGCGCCGACGTGAATGGTCGGCCCTTCCCGCCCGATGGTGAAGCCCCCGAGAATCGACAGGAACGACAAGGCGATCTTGCCCACGAGAATCCGGATGGTGAGCAGCCGCGGCCCGAGCTCCCGCCCGTCATGCAGCGTCGCGATGACCTGCGGAATGCCACTGCCTTCCGACCCGGGAAAGAAGCGGCGCGTCACCCAGACGCCGAATGCGCCGATCGCCGGCGTGATCACCAGAGGCAACCACCAGCAGACGGCCGTGAAGCGTAGAAAGGTGTCGTATCCGAAGTCGATGAGCCGCGCGTACATGACCGCGACGAGCCCCGTCGCGACCGCGCCGAGCCAGAACACGCCGTAGTGCAGCCATAGCCGCCTGCCGCGCAATATCGTGCGTCGGTCGATGAATCCGGGGATGCGCATCGGAAAATGGAGAACTCGAATTTAAGGCACATTGTGACATAAATTCGATTCTTCCTTCGATGCGACCCGGCTCGTGTGTTATCGGCTCACTCTCGCCTGTCGTCGAAGACCCAGCCGAACGACCCATAGTGCGATTTGTGTTCCGCTGCCAGCCTGAGCAGACATCGCTCGCCTTTGGCTGTCAGATGCACCTGCACCTGTCGACGATCCGTCTTGTCGATCTTGCGCGTGACGAGGCCCGCAGTCTCGCATCGCGACACCAATGCAGCCGTTCCGTTGGGCGCGGCCTGCAATCGCTCCGCGAGTTCGCCGACGGTGGCCCACTTGCGCTCGGGGAATCCGCGAACGTGCAGGAGCAACTGATATTGAAGCGTGGTGATCCCGGCCGCATTGGAGATCTCTTCCGACACACGCAGGAATTTGCGTAGCTCGTAACGGAAGAGCGACATCGCTTCCAGATCGTGCTTGTGAGGAACTGCGGCTTTCTGTTTCGTGCTCGATGACATGGGCGGCCCTGATTCGACATTGACATGACGATCCGACCACGCGCATCGGATTTCGTCATTCGTGTTCGCGGATCATACCCAGTCCTGGAAACGCGGGCGTGCCGTGACGCCCGCTTCGCCTTATTGCGACATCGCGCCCGATGCGGGATGGTCCATGCCCATCGCGTCATGCTTCTTCATCTTGTCGCTCTTGCTCATCTTGTCGTGAGACATCTTGTCGTTGGACATGCTGTCTTTCTTCATCGCGTCGTGCGACATCGCGTCGTTGGACATCGTGCCGCTTGCCTGTGCGAACACGGCCGATGTGCCCATGGCCAGCGCCGCTGCGAGTACGGCCGTCATCAATCGCTTCATAGCTTCTCTCCTTGGTGAGTCAAACATGGCATCCGGACAATCCGGAACCGGTGGATGGTTCGGCGCTCAGGATCCGCCGAACCAGTTGTATCCCTGGTCGACCCAATAGCCGCCCGGATAGGTGTTGGTCACGAATATCTCGACGATGTGCTTCGGATTCTTGTAGCCGAGCTTGGTCGGCATGCGCAGCTTCATCGGATAGCCGTATTTCGCCGGAAGGCGCTGCCCGTCGTATTCGAACGTGAGAAGCGTCTGCCGATGCAGCGCCGTCGGCATGTCGATGCTTTCGTAGTAGTCGTCGGCGCAGCGGAAGCCGACGTACTTCGCCGTCGTGTCCGCGCCCACGCGCCGCAGGAACTCGGCGAACGGCGTGCCGCCCCAGCGCCCGATGGCGCTCCAGCCTTCGACGCAGATGTGCCGCGTAATCTGCTCTTCGTGAGGCAGCGCGTATAACTCCGGCAACGTCCAGACGCGTTGTCCCGTCACGAGCCCGCTCACCTTCAGGCGATAGTCGCTGCCGTTCACTTCGGGTACGTCATCGATCCCATAGAAGGCGTTGAATGGAAACGGCCGCGTGAGTTGCGCTTCGGTATAAGTCGGCGCGAGCCGCTTCGGATCGAAGAGCCACGCCTGCGCACGATCGTTCAGACGCGATACGGCGGTGAGGAGCGTGTTGACGGAGTCGTCGTCGGTGATCGAGCAGCCGGTCAGCAGAGCGAGCCCGCCCAAGGTCAGCATGCGCTTGCCGAACAAGCGCCGCGACGGCATATCGAGTTCGCGGCGCGCATCCGCCAGCACGGAAGCACGATCGACCGTGATGATTCGCTTGTCGTTGGATTTCATGGCGTGTTCCTCAAATGCATCAGCGGCCGCGCAGCATCGTCACGAGCGAGCGCGGCACGAGCGCGACCATCGTCACGTGCACGACGACGAACGCCGCCATCAATGCCATCGCGCAGAAGTGCACGACGCGCGCGTTGTCATAACCGCCCATCAGCTCGCGCAAGAGCGGAAACTGCACGGACTTCCAGATCGCGAGCCCCGAGAGCACGAGCACGATCAGATCGACGACGACCGCGAGGTAAGCGAGCTTCTGCACCGCGTTGTACTGGCGCAGATCGGCGTGCGCGAGCTTGCCGCTCAATGCGGCGATGAGATCGCGCAGCACGGCGCGCGGCGATAAAGGGAAAAACTTCGAGAAGAATCGGCCGCTCGCAACATTGAGCGCGACATAGACGATGCCGTTGAACACCAGCAGCCACATCGCCGCGAAATGCCACTGCAAGGCGCCGCCGAGCCATCCGCCGAGCGTGATCGACGGGGGAATGACGATGCCGCGGAACACCGGCGACGCGTCGTAAATGCGCCACCCGGAGAACATCATGATCAGCGCCGCGATCGCATTGAGCCAGTGCGTGACGCGCAACCAGAACGGATGGATCGGTGCATCGGGAGGCGAGCTTTCGCGCACTGGCGAAAGTGGCGGTCTCATCGCTTTCATATGGATTACCTCGAAAGTCGAACTGAAGCTTGGTTACCGGTTAATTCGTCGCCTGGGCGTCGCTGGTTACAGCGCGCGAATGAACCGGCATCTTTTTGTGACCGATTCGGGAGAAACCCGCGAAACAGGCAGGCCATGCTGTAACGCGTGGAGGGAAAAGAACGAACTAAGGAAAGGCACGAGGGAAACGACGAACATGAACCAGGACGGCGTCATTGCAGCGCATCACGGCTTCGCGTACTGTGTAGCGACCGATGCAAAACGCAGCACGCCGCTCGCTTGCGCTGCGGCGCGCGAAATTTCGTCCCGTTGTCCCGCCCCTACAGGAACCATGTCGCACGATGCGGAAAGCCGGCTGAAAGCGTTGTTCATCAGCGGACTTGCAGGCGATCAGAACGCGTATCACAGCTTTCTGCAGGCTCTCACACGGCATCTGCGCGGCTATCTGCGAAAGCGCATTCCGCATCGTCTCGACGATGTCGAAGACCTCGTCCAGGAAATTCTGCTGGCGGTACATAACGCGCGACACACCTATCGGTCCGATGAGCCGTTGACGGCGTGGCTGCACGCGATCGCGCGCTACAAGCTGATGGACTTCTTCCGCTCCCACGCACGTCGTGAGTCGCTGAACGTCCCGCTCGACGATCATGAGGAACTGCTCGCCGCCGCCGACGACGAACCCGCGCAGGCGCGGCACGACATCGGCAAGCTGCTCGAGCATCTGCCGGACAAGCAACGTCTGCCGATCGTTCACATGAAACTCGAAGGGCTGTCGGTGACGGAAACCGCGCAGCTCACCGGTCTTTCCGAGTCGGCCGTCAAGGTGGGCGTGCATCGCGGACTCAAGGCGCTCGCGGCTAAAATCCGGGGATTGCGATGAACACCGACGAACTCATCTCCCTCCTTTCGAACCAGGTGACGCAGGTCGACCGTAGGGCCATCGCACGCCGGTTCGTTCAGGCGCTGCTGATCGGCGCAGCGGGCTCGCTGGTCCTGATGAGCATCGTGTTCGGCGTTCGTCACGATCTCGGGAGCGTCGCCGGTACGGGCATCTTCTGGGCGAAGCTGGCCTTTCCGCTGGCGGTCGCCATCGGCGCGCTGCTCGTCATCGCCCGGATCGGCCGGCCCGGCGCTCGTGCGGGATATGCGTGGGCGCTCGTGGCCTTGCCGTTCGCGGCGGTCTGGATCGCGGGCTGGATGATCGTCGACAACGCGGGCCCGAACGCGCGTGCCGCATTGGTGCTCGGTCAGACGTGGCGCACCTGCCCGTTCAACATCCTGCTTCTTTCGATGCCGACCTTTCCCGCTGCGATGTGGGCGATGCGATCGCTCGCGCCGACGCGACTGCGGCTTGCAGGCGCCGTCGTCGGCTTGCTGGCAAGCTCGACGGCGACGATCGTCTATTGCCTGCACTGCCCCGAAATGAGCCCTGCATTCTGGGGCGTGTGGTATGCGATCGGCATGCTGTTGCCCGCGCTCATCGGTGCGTGGACAGGCCCGCGATTTCTGCGCTGGTAGTGCGACCGCTATCCGACGACGCGTGCCCATGCCGCCCGAATGCGACGCCCGCGATCTTCGAGAAGATACGAAGCGAGCAGCGCCAGAAGTCCGGAGACGACGCCCGTCAGCAGGTGCTCGACATAGGGCAGACGGTAACGGCTCGCGTGCGCATACGCATCGCCGATTGCAGTCAGCAAGCCGACGATCGCTGCATTGCCGTACCGGTTTTCGTAGAGCTTCGCGGCGGGCGTAAAAGTCAGAAGCACCGCCAGAAGTCCGGTGAAAAGTCCGGTCTTGAACGCTACGGTCCAGTGAGCCATGCTCGCGATATTGCTCCAGCTGCCCGGCATGCAGGTCATGCACGCGCTGGTCGGCTGCCAGAAACGCTGAACGAATAATCTGACCCGCCGCTTCAACTCGCTCGACATGATCGACACCCCTTCTCATTCGTCGATGAGATTCGACTGGCTTCCGAGCGCGCGATCTATTGCTTCGAGCGCGTAAATGAAACCGGACTTCCGGCCTTCTTGCCTGATTCGCTGAAGCTCCTTAATCGAGGCAGCGTTCCGATCACCCCTTCCGTACGAGACAAGCGCGCGTGCGCGCCCCACGTAGAACGCTGAAAAGAGCGATGGCTCCCGGCGAGCGTATTCCTCCAGCGCCGCCGCATGATGCTCGGCCGCATCCCAGCGGCGCCGATCGATGCACGCTTCGATCGCGTCACGTCGAAAGAGAAAGTGATTGTGGCTCACCGCGCCGGCCGTGAGCAGCGCCTGCGCTTCCGCAAGCGCGCTTTCGAATACATCGATGTCGTCTGTCACGCGCGCAAGGACGCCCAGATAATGCGCGCCCAGGTAGGCCATGCCCGTCTCCCGGCTGATCGACAAGGCCTCCGCGATATCGTCCAGCGCTTCGCGCCCGCGCCCCGCGATCCGATGCAGTTCCGCACGAAGCGCAAGCGCTTCGCCTTCGAATCTTTTCGACTTCAGTTCGCGCGCACATCGCAGCGCAGGTTCGACGTGCTCCCACGCACGATCCCATTCGGCGAGATCGTGCAGGCAGTGCCAGGCCGCGTGATGAGCAACGGCGAGCGCCCGAAGATGCCTCACCTTCTCGGCCGCGGCGACACTCGCGAGCGCGGCTTCCAGTGCGGCCTGTGTCTTGCCTGCGAACCACGCCGTGATGGCGCGCATGGGAAGATTGGCGACAGCGATACGTCCGAACCCGTGGCCTTCGCAGAGTTCGATGCAGCGGCGGAAGGCGTCGTGAGCACTGATCATCCGTCCGCGCATGTACTCGGCATCGCCAAGCCCGCCCAGCGCTGCCGCTTCCTGTTCGGCGTCGTGCGCCTCGCGCGCGAGTGCGAGACTGCGTCCATGTTCGCGCACGCAGCCCTCGATATCGCCGCGCGGAAAGCAGAGATTGCCGCGCAGGAAGTGAATGCGCGCCGCCTCGCGCTGAAAGCCCTGTGCGGCAGCGACGCCGGCGGCGAGATGGAGATCGGCCCATGCGCCGTCGAGATCGTCCGTGACGCGCTTGACCGTGGCGCGCCCGATCCACGCCTGGCAGCGCTGCGCGTCGGACACCGCGACCTCGAGCGCGGCTTCGAATGCCGCGAGCGCCGACCGCATGTCGCCGACATCGTGCAGGATATCGCCGCGAAGGCACTCGAGCGCGACGCGCTCGCTGCTCTCGCGCGCAAGCTGAAGGCCCCGTTCGACGAGCCGGAGCGCGGATTCATGGCGATGCGCCCTCGCCTGCGAGCGCGCCGCGTCGCAATAGGCGCGCGCCGCCTCGCTGTCCATTGCCCGATCGAGATGTTCGGCTCGCAGCAGCGGGTCACGTTCCGCATACCACTGCGCGGCGCGACGATGCAGCTCGCGACGCCGGCTTTTCAGCAAGCCGTCATAGACGGCGTCGCGAATGAGTGCGTGATGGAACAGGAATCCGGCACCCTGACGCCGCAGCAAAAGACTCGTCACGAGCGGCTCCAGTGCGGCGCCGGCGCCATCGACGAGATACTCGAGCGCGTCCTTCTCGAAGAGTTGACCGAGTACCGAGGCGGCCTGCAAGACTGTCCTGTCGACGGCGTGGAGCCGATCCATCCGCGCCTGCACGAGACTGCGCACCGTGGCCGGTACGCCGGTTTCGCCGGTTTCGTCGCTTTCCTCCGCGTTGCCCAGCAGCTGCTCGAGAAACAGCGGATTGCCCGCCGCCCGCGCGATGCAGCGCGACGCGAGGTCCGCCGCCGCACCGGGAAACGATGCGGCCATCGCGTGCGCCTCGCTGACGCTGAGCGCAAGGAGATCGACGAGCGCGTACGGCGCGCCGGCCGCCGCGCGCCACGATTCATCGAACGCGTGGCCGGCGGGACGAGCGGTCAGCACCAGCACTGCCGGACACTGCGCCACGGTCGCCGACAGCCCGGCAAGGTCATTGAGCGTCGATCCATCCGACCAGTGCATGTCCTCGACGGACAATAGTCGAGGTTGCCGGCGGCTCGCGCGCTCGACCAGCCGGCTCACGACATGGCGCCGCCCGCCGGCGCGCGTCGCGTTGTCCATCGCTTCGTAGATTGCGCGATCTTCGAGTGACATCGGCACATCGGCGAGATCCTTCAGAAAAAGCGCGTCGCCGCGATCGATCAGGCCGTCGCCGATCGCGTGCTCGACGCCGCTCACGCCGGCCTGCGCATCACTCGCGTCGTCGAGCGCCAGAAGCCCGCGCACGAGAGACTGCATCGCGCCCCGTCCGGTGGCGGCGCCGAAATCGAGCACGAGGCCGCCGTGGCAGAGAAAGCCCGCATCGCGCGCCTCGCGTTTGAGCTCATCGAGAAGGCGCGTCTTGCCGATTCCGGCCTCGCCGCGCAGTAGCACGGTGCGACCGGCGCCGCTCTCGCGACATGCCTCAAGCATCGCGCGAAGCTGGCGCAGTTCGTCGAGACGACCGACGAACGGCCGTCCCGGCGCACTGTGCAGGAGACCCGCGATACACCACGCCGAAACCGGCTCCGCGAAACCCTTGACGGAAAGCGCGCCGCGTCCGGCGCACTCGACGCGGCCGGCCAGCGCGCGCCGCACAGCCTCCGAAATCAGAATTTCCGCGGGCCCGGCCGCGTCGGTGAGACGCGAGGCGAGATTGACCGTCTCGCCGGTCACGGTGTACTCGCGATGCGCGGCGCTGCCCGTGCCGCTCGCAACGACCTCGCCGCCCGCAATGCCGATATGCACCGCGACCGAACGAGTGAGAGCGCGCGACAGGGCGGGCATCGCGTCGCTGATCGTGAGCGCCGCCCGCACGGCGCGTTCGACATCGTTGCCGTGCGAAACCGGCGCGCCGAAAACCGCCATGATCGAGTCGCCGACATGCTTGTCGACGTAGCCTCCATGCTGCTCGACGATGCGATCGGCCGTCTCGAAGTATCGATCGAGCACGGCGACGATTTCTTCCGGATCGGCTTCCCGGCTCATTTTCGTGAAGCCGCACAGATCGGCGAAGAGCACCGCGACCTGCCGCCGTTCTCCTTTCGCCCCGTTCGGGCTCGTGCCCGCGTCTGCCGGGCCGGTGCGCCCGCGCAGTTCCGTCAGCGCATCGAGCAATTTCCGGCGATGCCCGACCGAAGCGATTCCAAGATCTTTCAGGTCGTCCGCGGTAAGGCTGCGCAGCACGTCGGCGTCGATGGCGTTCTCGGCGAACACCGTTTCGTACCGTTCCATTCCGAGGCTGCGCAGCCAGACGGCGACGTCCACGATATCTCCGGGCGAAGGAATCGAGTCACTTCAAAGATAGCATCTGGACCCCCGGAGACTCCGTCAATCGGCGGACCGATAGTGATTGGAACGATTAATGTCAAATCGCGAATACTGATTTGGGCGAATCAGGGTTTTTACCTACAACGCCGCGTCCTACACTGCCTCTCAACGACGAAGCAGTGGAGAGAAACCTCACCACCCACGACGTTCCCCAAAATCAGCATTCGGAGGTCATCATGTTCAAGTCCATCGTTCCCGCCATCGCCATCGCTGCCGTTCTCGCCGTTCCGGGTTTCGCCCAGGCGCGCGAAGACGGCCCGGTCACCCGCGCGCAAGTGCGCGCCGAACTGGTTCAACTCGAGCGCGCGGGCTACAACCCTGCGGCCGATCAGACGACCTACCCGGCCCAGATCCAGGCAGCACAAGCCCGTGTCGATGCGCAGCAAGGCGCCGCTGCGTCGTCTTTCGGCGGTGCAAGCGAAGGCGCATCGGCGTCGGGGCATGCGGGCCGGTCGAGCTTCCTCGACCGCATCGTCCGTCCGGAGGCGGCCAATCCGGTCGATTTCAATCGTCCGTAAGCCGCTTTTAGCGCAAGAACGCCCGGCCGCGCGCCGGGCTTTGCGCTTTCCAGACCGATGATTCGAGCCGTCCGGCCACCTTTCATCACCCTGTAATCCGTCGATTCGACGATGTTTTCAGACTCGGCCTTTTTCATCGGCCAGTCCGGCGGCACTACAATTTGTGTCTGTCGTTGACACAAACTTTGGATCCGCTGCCTCATGCCCATGCCGTCCCTGCGCCTCGTTTTCGCCTCCCTCGGATTTCTCGCCCTCGCTGCCTGCGCAGGCCGCAGCGCGGTCACGCCGAGCTATCAGCAGGAGCTGTTCAGCACCGGCGCGAGCCCGTTCGCGCACAATTTCGACGCCACCGTCAACGAAACTTGCGAGGCCGCGCGCCGCGCGCTGCTGTCGCAAGGCTTTCTCACGACGATGGGCCAGCCCGACACCGTCGACGCGACCAAAAACTTTCAGCCGAGCGCCGAGACGCACGTCGTCGTGTCTTTCCATGTGGTGTGCACGCCTGGCGAGAACGCGACCAATCAGAGCATCGCGTATGTGAATGCCGTGCAGGACGGCTATGCGCTCAAGAAGAGCGATACGTCGGCGAGCGTCGGGTTGAGCGTGTTGGGGTCGCTGTCGCTGCCGATCCGCTCGAACAGCGACGCGATGGTCAAAATCTCGAGCGAGACCGTGCCCGCCGGCAAGTTCTACGACCGCTTCTTTTCCCTGATGGGCCACTATCTGAACACCGTGCCGCGCAGCGCGCCCGTCGCGGCGGACGAAGTGAAGAGCAAGCCGCTCGCGCCGTCGCTCATCGTCAACTCGCCCGAACTCACGCCGACACCGATCGTCGTGCAGACGCCCGCCGCTGCAACGGCGATCCAGGCATCGGATGCAGTCGCGGCCGGTGCCTCGGATGTGTCCGCGGCGGCGTCCGCAGCGCCAGCGGCGCCGCGAACCACCACGACTCAATAAGCCGCGCGCCGCGTCAGTTCGGCACGTTGACGATGCCGCCCGCCGTCGTAATGGCGTTCGCGCCCGGATCAACGGCGATCGGCGGCAGATTGGACGCCGTGAGCGCAGGCGCCGATCCCGCCTTGCCGCCGCGCGCCACCGTGCGCACCACTTGAGAAGGGGGCAGCGGCGCATTGTTCTTCAGGTGATTCCACATCAGGTTGAGCGCCTGAATGTCGTAGTAGTGGACCGGAATGAAGCGCGTGTCGAAGCCCGCCACGCTCAGGAACGCGTCGAAGTGCTGGCCGTTCGTGATTTCATAGAGCGAAAGCTGGCTGTTGTTGCCCTCAGCCACCCGATTCGCGCCGAGATACGGCCGCGACGCATGGTTGATCGGCACGAGCGCATCGGCGCGGCCCTGCACGATGATCGCAGGCTTGCCGCGCAGGTTCGCGTTCACGCGGATCGCATTGACGTTGGCCACCATCGTCGCATTGCCGTTGGTCCACAGCGAGCGCAGGCATGCGGCGCCCGCGTAACTGGCATCGGGCGTCGCCAGGCGATGATCGGCCGCGCCCGCCGTCCCCGCGTTGTAAATCAGGTTGATGCCGTTCGTCGGCGGCACGCCGTTGCCGTTGCCGAAGAGCGTCGGCATCGGCGAGACGAGCGGCGCGACGCCCGCCGCGCCCGTTAGCGCGTTGGTCGTGCCGAAGCTGAAGTCGCACAGGTTGTCGAGCACGCTCGCCTTCATGTACGCGTCGGCATACGTGACGGCGACGGCCGGCACCGCTTGCGAGTCCCACATCGGCGCATGGAGCGTGTCGGAGTCGGTCTCGTAGCCGGCCTGATGCAACTGGTTGAGCGCGTCCGTGGCCTGCGCGACGGTATTGCCGCCGGCGACGAGCCCGCTCGCGGCGAGCGTCGCGCACCGCGCCGTGCGGATCGCGTTCGTGGTCGCCACGGGCAACGTCGTCAGATACGGCGCGCCGGCTGCGGCGGGCGCGAGCGCCGCGCAGGGCTGAAGCAGATTGGCGAGCGTCATGTAATCCGCGAGCGGCCGCCCGAACGAGCCGACCGGCACGCCCCCCTGCCGCACCGAGACTTGCGACGGCAAATTCAGATTGATCTGCGGCTCGCCGACGACGACCGCCGTGATCCAGCCATCGGTGTCCTGCTCCGCCGCCGCCAGCGATGCGCCGCCGCCGTTGCTCACCGATGCCGCGATCGTCGTGATGCTGCCTTTGCTGTAGCGCACCTGATGCGTCGAGCCGCTGACCGGGCCGAACATGTCGTTGAGCGCCCAGTATGCAAACTGGATCGCCTGCAGCGTGTTCTTGCCCCAGTCCTTTTCAGGGTTCTGTTGCGAATGCGCGTGCTTGTACGCGTAGCGGTTCGGGAAGGCCGAATTGAACGACGACAGCGCCGATGCGCTCGCGTTCGCCTTGAAGATCGCCTTCGTCCCGGCAATGTCGGCGTTCGCGAGCGTGCCGTCGATCAGCGTGACGAGATTGGTCGACAGTTCGTGGCCGCCGTTGCCGCTGCCCTTGTCGTTATAGGCCACCGCGCAGCCGCGCTTCAGGCCCCACTCGCCTGCCGCCGAAATCGCACCGTAGACGCCGCGCGACCCCGACGACGTCGCCGTGACGATGCAGGGCTGATCCGGGTTGAAGCTCTGCGGGATCTGCACGAGCAGGCTGACGTTCTGCGTGCCGCTGCCGTCATCCGCGTAGGCGATGTATTCCTTGCCCGCGATCTTCCCCTCGCCGAGCGTGTCGTTGCCGTTCAGATCGACGTTCGGCCCCCAGAAGCGCCCGTAGCCGCCGTTCGACGACATGTCGACGAGCGCGCGGTAGTTCGAATAGATCGCGAGGCGGCGCAGTTCGGCGGCCGTCGGCGCCGCCGGCTTGGCGAGCGCGGGCGCGGTCGCCGACGCGAGGCCCGTCTTGCCGAGACCGGCCGTGAGCAGGTCGTCCGAGACGCCGTCGTAAGTCTGCGTATTGACCGAGCCGGAGATGAAGCTCGGCAAGGTGTTGGTCGGCTGGCTGCTGCCGTTGTCGTCATCGCCGCCGTGGCATGCGGCGAGCGCCAGTGCGGCGAGCGCCGCCAGCGCGACAGTGCGCGGCATGTGCTGCAAAGTCTGCAACCTCTGGGTACGCGCGAATCTTTTCATTGTGGGTCTCCGCCATACGTTCCGATGAGTGGTGCAACCTGAGAGGGCAACACGTCCGCGAGGCTCGCGTGCGCGCCGCGCGGCCGTTGGTGCAAGTATCGCGCCTTATCCGCCGGCGGTCTTGGCCAAATTCACGCCGCGGCAGCGAAAGCGCCAAACGACAACGGGCTCCGGCAGCAAAGCCGGAGCCCGTTTGAACGCTCGCTTGACGAGCTAAAGCCGGCGGCATCGTGCGACGTCGCCGGCTTTCTGTAACTCGTGTTACTGCCCGCCGCCTTGCACGCCGAGGGTGAGCTTATTGGAGACCGACTTCACACCCGGCACGCCCTTTGTCACTTCTTCGGCCTGGGCGATCTGGCCGCCTTCCGGCACCGTGCCCGTCAGCGTCACCGCGCCGCTGCGCGCGCGCACGAACACGTTCGACACATCGAAGCCCTGCGCCTTCGACAGCGCGCGGCGCACGTCGTAGCCGAGCTTGCGGTCGGTCTTCTTGGTCGCGGATTTCTGAGCCTTCGCCTGCGCCGCCGAGTCGGTGCTCGTGGCCGCCGCGTCGCTCGATTGGGCATAGGCGCTCGATGCCACGGCCACGCACACCACCACGCCCAGCGCCTTCAACAGATCGACTGCTTTCATGATTTCTCCTTTTGTTTCGCTTGTTGACTTCGCACAGTTGCTACTTCGCTCGTTTTTGCACTACAAAACCGGACCGCATTCCCAGCGGCTGGGCTACGACATCGAGCGGCTGCCCGTGGCCACGCGCGCCCGGGGCCTGAAACGGCGCGCGGGCATGACGGCGGCGAGCCGGCGAATGCGGCTCACGGTGCTGCGAGAGACTGGCGAAAGAAACAAACTGCGGCCGGTTGGTCGGGCGGAAAAACCCCGTCGGCTCGAATATGACCTGCCGCATGGCGGCTGACTGGCGCGGCTCACGAACCCACATTCCGGGCTGCGGCCCGCGAAAAGCCTTGTCGTGCGGCGGCGAACGTCAATTTAGCCCAGCGCGGCCATTAGCGCAAAGCATTTAACAATGCGACCTTCCGCGAAGCCGCGCACGCGCAACAGCACCGCCTGCGCCGACACACGTCCGTCACAGTCCGCACGCGCCGCGCGGCCCGCCGGAGGCCGATCCATCTCCTGTACCATCGACGCCATGCCGGCCGCCCGGACGCGCCGCTCGCGCGCCACGCCGAACCCGTTCGTGGAAATGACCGCGCATCGCGATCGGTTAAGCTCGCGGGCACGCAGTTTTACGATTACCGACGAGATGACCCACCCTTCAGGAAACAATCCGGGCACCGATCCGGACGTCCCACCGGCACGCAAGCCGCAGCAGCGGATCGTCGCACGCTTCGTCGCGATATCCTGGCGCGACCTCGCGCTCACCTTCGGCCCGATCCTGCTCGTCTGCGCGGCCGCGCTCTATGTCGCCGTGCGGCTGATCCAGCCCGCGCCGCCGAGCACGCTGACCATCGCCGCCGGGCCGAAAGGCAGTTCGTTCTGGACCAGCGCGCAAAAATACAAGGCGATCCTCGCGCGCAACCGCGTGACGCTCAACGTGCTCGAGACGCAAGGCTCGCTCGACAACCTGACCCGTCTCGACGATTCGAAATCGAACGTCGACGTGGGTTTCGTACAGGGTGGCCTGACCAAGCCGGGCACGACGCACGACAACCTGGAATCGCTCGGCAGCGTGTCCTATGTGCCGCTCGCGGTGTTCTATCGCGGCGCGACAGTCGTCAGCCGATTGTCGGAGCTGAAGGGCAAGCGGCTCGCGATCGGCGCGGAAGGCAGCGGCACGCGCGTGCTCGCGCTCACGCTCCTGAAGGCGAACGGCATCGAACCGGGCGGCGACACGGAGCTGCTGCCGCTCGCCGGCGACGACGCCGCGAAAGCGCTCGAAGACGGCCGCGTCGACGCCGTTTTCCTGACAGGCGACTCCGCCCAGCCGCCGACGATGGCGAAACTCTTGCGCTCGCCGGGCATCCGCTTCATGGATTTCGTCCAGGCCGATGCGTACGCGCGCCGCTTTCCGTACCTGACGGAAATCGAGCTGCCGATGGGCGCCTTCGACTTCTCCCGCAACCTGCCGCCGCGTCCGGTCCACATGATCGCGCCCACAGCCGAACTGGTTGCGCGCGACAGCCTGCATCCGGCGCTCTCCGACCTGCTGATCGAAGCCGCGCGCGAGGTGCACGGGCGCGCCAATCTGCTGCAGCGGGCCAACGAATTCCCCGCGCCGCTCGTGCACGAATTTCGCATCAGCGACAACGCCGAGCGGTATTACAAATCGGGTAAGAGCTTCCTCTACCGCACGCTGCCGTTCTGGCTCGCGAGTCTCGCGGATCGCGTGCTCGTCGTGCTGCTGCCGCTCATCGTGGTGCTGATTCCGGGCTTGCGGCTCGTGCCGGGGCTGTATCGCTGGCGCGTGAAATCGCGAATCTATCGCTGGTATGGCGCGCTCATTGCAATAGAGCGGGAAGCGATCAGCGGCCCCGATACCGCCCAGCGCGATGCCCTGCTCGACCGCATCGACGCGATCGAAACGGCCGTGAATCGCATGAAGATGCCGCTCGCGTTCGCGGATCAGTTCTACGTGCTGCGCGAGCACATCGGCTTCGTGCGGCAGCGCCTCGCGCATGTGCCCGTCGCGCAGCCCGACGAAGCCCCCGCGCGCGACGTGGCGCAACCGGACGCGTCCGTTGTCGCTTCGCGGGCAGACACGGAACAAGGCAGCACGTAATATCTATTGGAGGAACGCAAGAACGGGATGCAACGCCGCGCGCGTCGCATCCGCCATGCAGGACACGACAAAAAACGAACAGATGAGGCTCAGGCGCGCGTTTGCGCGAGCAAAGCCAAGGAATCTCAGGGAGAAGGGAACATGAGTGCCCCGCATTCGACCAGTACTGGTCATCCGTACTTTTTCTTCGACTTCATTTCGCCGTTTTCGTACTTGCTGCTCGAACAGCATGAAAAATGGCCGGACATGCCGTTCGAGCTCGTCCCCGTCCAGTTGATGAAGCTGCTCGACCGCTGGGGCCAGCCCCACGCCGCGACGATTCCCTCCAAACGCGTCTTCACCTACCGGCACGCGCTGTTCCGCGCGGAACAACTGGGCATTCCGTTCAGGATGCCGCCCGCGCATCCGTTCGACCCCAGCAAGGCACTGCGGCTCGCCGTGCTGGCGAACGGCGAGATCGGCCGCGTGCGCGAGATCTTTCGCTACATCTGGCGCGAGGGGCGCGATCCCTCCACGCCGGAGGGCTTTCGCGGATTGTGCGAGCGCGTCGGCATGCCGGACGGCGAAACGCGCATCGAGGACGAGGACGTCAAGGCGAAGCTGCGCGACAACAACGACCGCGCGGTGGCGATGGGCGTGTTCGGCGTGCCGACCTTCCTCGTCAACGATCAGATCTTCTGGGGCGAGGACACGCTGCCGATGGTGCTCTATGTCGCGCGCTCGCCGAACTGGCTCGACGGCGCGGAAGTGAAGCGCATCAGCGCGCTGCCCATCGCGCCGCGAGATGCCGATTTCGGTTGATGCTGGCCGGGTGGGCGCTCGCGCCTATGCCGTGCATAGCGCGCTCGCTATGGTGTCAAAAACGGATAAGCGTTTAACTTCGGGTGAGGGTTCGCGAGTTCGCGCCCGTGCAACCCGAATTCAACCGTTTCGCAAGCCATGAACGATCCCGCCGACTCACTCGACATCTGGCTCATCCGTGTGCTGCGCACCCTGCTGCTGGAGCGCAGCGTGACGCAGACCGCGCAACGGCTGAACCAGACGCAGCCGGCGATCAGCACCGCGTTGCGCCGCCTGCGCGAAATCCTGAACGATCCGATTCTCGTGCGCGGCAAGCAGGGCATGGTGCCGACCGAGTACGGCGAATCGCTGCTCGCGCCGGCGCAACGCGCATTGCGCGAAGTGGAATTCGTCGCGACGCCGCACGGCGATTTCGATCCGGCAAGCTCGCGCCGCACCTTTCGCGTCGCCGCGCCGGATTATCTGAACGATTTCTTCATGCCGACGCTCGTCGCGGCTTTTCGCGACGCGGCGCCCAATGCGCGTCTGGAGATCGAGTCGCTCACGCCGATGCGCGACCACGAGCGCATGCTCGACGAAGGCGAAATCGATCTGATGGTCGCCAACTGGACGAAGCCCGAGCCGCGCTTCGAACGCCAGGATCTGTTCACCGACGTATTCGTCTGCCTGATGCGCGCGAACCATCCGCTCGCGCGCGAGCCGCTGACGGTGGAACGCTATGCCCTCGCCGCGCATCTCGCGCCGACGCCGTATAGCGGCGGCAGGCGGCATCCGATCGACGTCGGCCTTTCGCGCGCGGGCATCGAGCGGCGCATCGTCACGACGATTCCCTACTTCGGACTCGTGCCGCAGGTGCTTTTGCAGTCGGACCTCATCTTCACCGCGCCGCGCCGGTTCGCGCAGCACTATGCGGCGATGCTGCCGCTCGCGGTGCTCGACTCGCCGGTGCCGTTTCCGCGCATCAAGTGCTATCAGCTTTCGGTGCCGCAGCCCGATCAGCCGACGGATGTCGCGTGGCTGCGCACGCTGATGTCGACCGTGTCCGATTCGCTCACCCGCAAGAAGGCCGTCGCGGCGCCCTCGGGAGACGAGACCCGCGAACTGGGCGAACTCGCGAAGTAGCGCACGCCTGGCGGGACTTCGGTACTATCCGGAACGACACCTCGCCGGCCCGCCCACATGGACGCACTCGACAAACTGATCCAGCTTGCGCACCTCTCCGGCGCCCTCGATCTGCGCTGCCTGCTGAGCGGTCCGCTGGAACTCGATCACGCGCCCGCGCCCGCTGGCGAAGCGGTGTATCACGTCGTGCTCGATGGCGCGTGCACGGTGCTTCGAAAGGGTCATGCGCCGCTCGAACTGCGGGCAGGCGACATCTTCTTCTTGCCGCGCGGCGACGCGCACGTGCTGAGCATTCAGCCTCGTGAAAACGGGGCGGCGAAGACGGAGATGAACGTGCGCCACAACGGCGCGGTCACCGTGGAAAGCAATTGCGGCGGGCAGCCCCCGGGCGTGGACTTGCTGTGCGGTCGATTTCTCTATGCGCCGCGCGCCCTGCTGATCGACGTGTTGCCGGATGTCGTGCATGTGTCGTTCGCGAATGCATCGGCGACTTACCTCGCGCCGCTCGTCCAGACGATGCGCCGCGAGGCGGAAGAGGCGCAACTGGGCGCGCCGTCGATCGTCACGGCCCTGTCTACCGCACTCTTCACGATGGTGTTGCGCGCCTGGCTCGACGGGCAGCCCTCGCTCGCGGGCGTGCTCGGACTGCTTGCGAACCGGCGGCTGGGCGCGTCGATCATCGCGATGCTGGAGCGCCCCGCCGAACCGTGGACACTCGAAATGCTGGCCAAGGAAGCGGCCATGTCGCGCGCGACGTTCATGCGCGCGTTCTCGGCGCGCTCCGATAGCTCGCCGCTCGCCTTGCTGAGTCACGTGCGCATGCAGCTCGCGAGCACGATGCTCACGCATACGAAAAAG
Organism: Caballeronia sp. INML1; assembly: GCF_023631085.1. Lineage (NCBI taxonomy): Bacteria > Pseudomonadati > Pseudomonadota > Betaproteobacteria > Burkholderiales > Burkholderiaceae > Caballeronia > Caballeronia sp. INML1. Next base: position 20,383 of record NZ_JALQDT010000030.1, read on the forward strand.
AGCATCGCGGATATCGCGGCGGATGTGGGGTATCAATCCGAGGCGGCGTTTTCGAAGCGTTTCAAGGAGCTTTACGGGGTGGCGCCGGGGAGGTTTCGGGCGACGAACGGGTTGGGCTAAGTCAGCGGAAATCGGAGCGGTAATACGCGTGGTGATCCTCGGCAGCATCGTGCTGCGCGGCGGGCGCCGCGATTTCGCTTGCGGCGGACGCCGGCGCATCGTGCTCGACGAGTTCCGTCGCCTGGCCGAGGTTCGCTTCGCTTACAAAGATGCCGTGCGAAAGAAAGTAGCCGCGCAGCGCGCACACGACGCGCTCCTGCACGCACATTCTGAATTCGAGCGATGCCGATTGCCTGCGCGACGGCTGCCGCGCGCCTTTCGTTCTCAGATTGGTGACGTGGTAGATGCCGGTGCCCGGAATGCTCGTCGTGATGCGGCCGCGCGTGTTGTAGGTGAACCCTTTTACGCCGATCGAGGTGCTGATCCCGCTCTTGCTCAGATTGACCGCACGCCGGGCAATATCTTGATGCTCTCGCGAAAACCGAACCCCATCACTGCTTCCCTTACTCAAATCGTCGATTCCGACATGTCAGGGATGCAGGTTGAGCGATCTATCCGACCGTTCCGAGGACATCGCACCGAGATCGACAAAGACAGTCACGAGGAGCGAAACGGTGCTTCACGCGGTCGCGCAGACTGTTCGTGACGCTTCGGCCCCCACTCGCGCCGCCACCTCCTTCACCCTCAACAACTGCGCCGCGACCGCCAACCCGATCGACCACGGCGCTTTATCGGCGATCCCTTCCACGCCGATCGGACACGTGATCTCCGTCAGCCGCTGCGCCGCCACCCCGCGCTCCATCAAACGCCGCTCGAACTTCACACGCTTCGTCTTCGATCCGATCAGGCCGAAGTAGGCGAAGTCGTCGCGCCGCATGATGCGTTGCGTGAGCGCGAAGTCGAGCGAATGATCGTGCGTCATCACGATGAAGTACGCGCCCGCCGGCGCCTCGTCGACGATCGCATCGTGCAGATCGGTCGCTTCGATCTGCACGTTCGCCGGGACTTCGTCGGGGAAGAGTTCGTCGCGCGCATCGACCCACTGCACGACGCACGGCAGCGTGCCGAGCACCTTCACGAGCGCGTGGCCGACATGGCCCGCCCCGAACAGGACGACGTGCATCATGACCGCGCACTCCTCACCGCGTTGACTGCCTTGAGAATCGCTTCCGCCGTGGCGGGCGCGTTCAACGGCGGATTCACCTTGTGATCGCCGACCGCGGAAACGGCGTCGCGGATCGCGAAGAACACCGAGAACGGCAGCAACAAGGGCGGCTCTCCCACGGCCTTCGAGCGATGGATGCTGTCTTCCGCGTTGCGGTTCTTGAAGAGATCGACGCGGAAATCGGCGGGCATGTCGTTCGTCGTCGGAATCTTGTAGGTGGACGGCGCGTGCGTCATCAGCTTGCCGTTGTCGTTCCACCAGAGTTCTTCCGTCGTCAGCCAGCCCATGCCCTGCACAAACGCACCTTCGACCTGGCCTTTGTCGAGCGCCGGGTTCAGCGACGCGCCCACGTCATGCAGCGCATCCGCGCGCAGCACGCGCATCTCGCCGGTCAGCGTGTCGATCACCACTTCCGATACGGCCGCGCCATAGGAGTAGTAGAAGAACGGGCGGCCCTGCATCGTCGCCTGATCCCAGTAGAGCTTGGGCGTCGCGTAGAAGCCGTCGGACCACAACTGCACGCGCGCGAGATACGCCTTCTGCACGACTTCGCCGAACGGAATCGCATCGTCGCCGACGATCACGCGATCGTTCGCGAAGCGCACCTGCTCCGGCGTGACCGTGCCGCCGCCGAACTTCTCCGCCGCGAATTTCGCGAGCCGTTCGCGCAACTGGCGCGCGGCGTCCTGCGCGGCCTTGCCGTTCAAATCCGTTCCCGTCGATGCGGCCGTCGCCGATGTATTCGCAACCTTGCTCGTGTCGGTGGCCGTCACGCGCACGCGCTCGAAGTTCACGCCGAGCTCATGCGCGACGACCTGCGCGACCTTCGTGTTCAAACCCTGGCCCATCTCGGTGCCGCCGTGGTTCACGAGCATCGAGCCATCCGTATAGATGTGAACCAGCGCGCCCGCCTGATTGAAATGCGTCACGTTGAACGCGATGCCGAACTTCACCGGCGTCAGTGCAAGGCCTTTCTTCAGGATTTCGTTGTTCGCGTTGAATGCGTTGATGGCCGCGCGCCGCCGACGATAATCGCTCGTCTCTTCGAGCTCGGCGATCAGCTCGTGGATGACGTTGTCTTCGACCGTCTGCCCATAAGGCGTCTTGTTGTTTTCCGTCTTGCCGTAGAGATTCGCGCGGCGCACGTCGAGAGAATCCTTTCCGACCGAACGCGCGACGTTGTCCATGATGTACTCGATCGCGAACGCGCCCTGCGGCCCGCCGAAACCGCGGAACGCGGTGTTCGACTGCGTGTTCGTCTTGCCGCAATAGCCTTCAATCTTCACGTCCGACAGCCAGTACGCGTTGTCGAAGTGGCAGACGGCGCGCGTCATCACGGGACCGGACAGGTCGGCGGAGAAGCCGCAGCGCGAGGTCATGTCGACGCAAACGCCTTCGATCTTGCCGTCGTCGTCGTAGCCGACTTCGAAGTCGTAGATGAAGTCGTGGCGCTTGCCGGTGATCATCATGTCGTCGTCGCGATCGGGACGCAGTTTCACCGGGCACAGCAGCTTCCACGCGGCGAGCGCCGCGCAGCACGCGAAAATCCCCGACTGCGATTCCTTGCCGCCGAACCCGCCGCCCATGCGCCGGCATTCGACGAGCACGTTGTGCGAATGCACGTTGAGCACGTGCGCGATGAGATGCTGCATTTCCGTCGGGTGCTGCGTCGAGCAGTAGACGTGCATGCCGTCGTCGTCCTTCGGCACGGCATAGGCGATCTGCCCTTCGAGATAGAACTGTTCCTGACCGCCGAGCTTCATCGCGCCGCGCTCGTGGTGCGAGGCTTTCGCCATGCGCCCTTCGGCGTCGCCGCGCGACAGCTTCAGCGGATTCAGCACATACGATTCGGCCTTGCGCGCGTCCTGCGCCGTCAGGATCGGCACGAGCTCTTCGAACTCGATCGTCGCGCGGCGTGCGGCAAGACGCGCCGTATCGTGCGATGTAGCGACGACGATGAACATCGGCTGGCCGACGAACTGCACGATGCCCTGCGCGAGCACCGGATCGTCGTGAATGATCGGGCCGCAATCGTTGACGCCGGGAATGTCCTCGGCGGTAAAGACGGCGACGACGCCCGGCGTCGCGCGCACGGCGTCGAAGTTCATCGACACGATCTTCGCGTGCGCCTTCGGGCTCGTGCCGAGCGCGGCGTGCAGCGTGCCCGCGACGGGCGGGATGTCGTCGGTATAGCTCGCGCGGCCGCTCACGTGCAGATGCGCCGATTCATGCGGACGCGACACGTGGACCTGCTTGAACGCGTCGATTTCGTTCGCGAGCGACTGGGCTTCGGCGAGAAAGGCTTCGGCTTGCTGATTCATTGTCTTGTTCTCCCTTTTCGCTTACTTCGCTTCGACCAGTTCGATTGCACGCACGTCCAGCTTCGATTTATCGAGCGGATCGTGCGGACGCGTCTCCAGCCAGAAGCGATACAGCAGGCTCTTCGCGGTGTCGAGGCGATAGTCGCTGCTCGCGCGCATGTCGGTGAGCGGCTGGTAGTCCTTCGAGAGCGCGAGCATCGCGGTCTGGACGGTGGCTTCGTGCCAGTGGGCATCGGCGAGAACGGCTTCCGCGTGCGATGCGCGCTTCGGCGTCGCGGCCATGCCGCCGTAGACGAGGCGTGGCTCGCGGATCGTGTCGCCATCGGCGATGAACGAATACGCGGCGTACACGGCGGAAATATCGGAGTCGAAGCGCTTCGACAGCTTGTAAGCGCGGAACTGCAGCGTCGCGCGCTCGCCTGCGCGCGTCGGCACGCGAATGGCGGCGACGAACTCGTTCTCGCGCATGTCCTTCTTCTGGTACGCGATGTACAAGTCTTCGAGCGGCATCTCGCGCGTGCCGTCCACGCTTTGCAGCACGACGCGCGCATTCAACGCGATGAGGCCGGGCATCGAATCGCCGATCGGCGAGCCGTTCGCGACGTTGCCGCCGAGCGTGCCCGCATTGCGAATGGGCAGCGACGCGAAGCGCTGGCACGTTTCCCCGAGTTCGGGATAGATCTTCACGAGTTCCGCATACGCGCGTTCGACCGACACGCCCGCGCCGATCTCGATCCAGTCGTGCGTCGTCTCGACGTGCTTGAACGATTCGATCTGCCCGATATAGACGATGTCGCCCAGATCGCGCAGTTGCTTGGTGACCCACAAACCGACATCGGTGCTGCCCGCGAGAATGCGCACGTTCGGATTTTTGTCCTTGATCGCAGCGAGCGCCTCGGCGGTGCGCGGCGCCTCGAACCGGCGGCCGGCGTGCTCGTAATGAAACGTGTCGTCGCGTTGGATGCTTTCGAGCGTGCGCGCGATCGCCGGAACGTCGAGGGGCGCGAGCGGCGCGTGATCGAACATCTGCTCCGCCGCGTCGATGATCGGCCGATAACCCGTGCAGCGGCACAGATTGCCCGTCAGCGCGTCGCTGATTTCCTGGCGCGAAGGCTTCGTCTTCTCGCATGCGCCCGGGCAGCCGGTCGTCGCATGGCCGTGCTTTTCGTAGAGCGCGAACATCGACATTGCAAAACCCGGCGTGCAGAAACCGCATTGCGAGCCGTGGCAATCGACCAGCGCCTGCTGCACCGGATGCAGCGTGCCGTCCGGCTGGCGCAGGTCTTCGACGGTGAAGAGCGCGCGGCCATCGAGCGTCGGCAGGAACTGCACGCACGCGTTCACGGCCTTGAATGCGACGCCGCCCGCGCCGTCCGGCTCGCCGATGACGACTGTGCACGCGCCGCAGTCGCCTTCCGCGCAGCCTTCCTTGGTGCCGGTGCAGCGCGCGTCCTCGCGCAGGTATTGCAGGACGGTGCGCGTCGTCGACGCGCCGCTCACTTCCTGGATCGCGTTGCGGTGATAGAAGCGGATCGGCTGGGTCATGTGATGTCTCGGGGCTCTTCGATGCTTTTCTGCTGGTTGCGCGGGATGCGCAGCCGGTGGCATGTGCGACTTCGCGGGACTTTCTCGGACGGGTCCTGTCGCTTCGATGATTCGAAAGCTATCACCACCAAAAACCACAACCCATAGGCGGCATTGCATGAACGACATATTCTTCGTCCGATATGTGCCCTGAGCTTTATGCAGCAAGCCTTTCGGAGTTGCCGCCCGATCGTTCTGACCGTCGATTTGTCCCACCTGGTTACAAAACACGTGCGACGTTGCGCCGCAACATATGGGAGAATCACGCCTTCGCGCCGAATTCAACCCCGCACTTTCCCTATGTCCTCCGAGCCTCGCATCGCGCCGCAGGGCGATTTCGCAGTCACGCTGCGGATTCTGCCCGTCGTCCTGTACACATTCCTTTGCTACCTGACGATCGGTATTCCGCTCGCGGTGCTGCCGGGTTACGTGCATACGGATCTGGGCTACGGCTCGGTCATGGCGGGCGCGGCGATCAGTGTCCAGTACTTCGCGACGCTGATGTCGAGGCCGCTCGCGGGCCGCACCGCCGACACGCTCGGCCCCAAGAAAACCGTGCTGTACGGCCTCGCGGCGTGCGCGGCGAGCGGCGTGCTGCTGCTCGCGTCGGCGCTCGCGGCGCAATGGCATGCGGTGAGCCTCGTGCTGCTGGTGATTGCGCGGCTCGTGCTCGGCTTCGGCGAAAGCTGGGTCGGCACGGGTTCGATCACGTGGGGCATCGGGCGCGTCGGGGTGACGAACAACGCGAAGGTGATTTCGTGGAACGGCATCGCGACATACGGTGCGCTCGCGATCGGCGCGCCGCTCGGCGTCGCGATCGATCATTCGCTCGGGTTCGCATCGCTCGGGGTGATCGTGATTGCGCTTGGCGGCTTCGGCTACTGGCTCGCGACCCGCATGGCGAGCGTGCCGATCGTGCATGGCGAGCGCATGTCGTATCGGAGCGTGTTCTTCCGCGTGTTGCCGCACGGGCTGGGACTCGCGCTCGGCTCGGCGGGCTTCGGCTCCATCGCGACGTTCATCACGCTCTATTACGCCGCGCACAACTGGCCGAACGCGGCGCTGTCGCTCACGGTGTTCGGCACGATGTTCATCGGGGCGCGGCTGCTGTTCGCCAATACCATCAAGGCGTACGGCGGGTTCCGCGTGGCGATCGTGTCGTTTGCGTTCGAGTGCGCCGGGTTGCTGATGCTGTGGCTCGCAGCCGAGCCGACGATCGCGCTCGCCGGCGCCGCGCTGACCGGCTTCGGCTTCGCGCTGGTGTTTCCGGCGCTCGGTGTCGAGGCGGTCGGGCTCGTGCCGCCGGCGAGCCGGGGCGCGGCGCTGTCGGCTTATTCGGTGTTTCTGGACTTGTCGCTTGGGCTGACCGGGCCGCTCGCGGGCTATGTCGCGGGCGAGTTCGGGTATGGGTCGGTATTCTTGTTCGCCGCGCTGGCGGCGGCTGCGGCGGTGGCGCTGTCGTTTGCGCTTTATATGCGCGCAGGGCGCGGGGTGGGTGGGCCGGCTACGGTTTGAGACGCGCTTCGGGCCCATGGTCGATACGAAGCTGCAGAATGCGAACCGGGCGGCTCGAAGTGCAGGGAACCTCGTCAAGATAAGAGACGGGACGCCCCTTCGTCTTCAATGTTTGTCTTAAAATCCCCGCTTGGCCCATTAGCGTCCGCTTTATGAACCCGACCTCGGAAGACCGCTGGCGCGACTTGCGCCCGGACCCGGACAGCGACACACCGCTCTATCTCCAACTCGCTCGCAAGCTCGCCAACGCCATCCACGACAATCGCTGGAACGCAGGCGAAGCGCTGCCCTCCGAGCGCGTGCTGTCCGATGCGCTCGGCGTCTCGCGGATCACATCGAGAAAGGCGATCGCGCTGCTCGTCGAACAAGGGCTGATTCGCCGCGAGCAAGGCGCGGGCAGCTTCATCACGCCGCGTTATGAAGATCCGCTCTCGCGTCTGTCGAGCTTTTCCGAGATGCTGCGGCGGCGCGGCTTCACGCCGAGCTCCAGGTGGCTCTCGCGCACCATCGAGCCCGCCAATCGCGATGAAGTCATTCAGCTCGGCCTCTCGCCCGCCGCCACCGTCACGCGCCTGAAACGCCTGCGTCTCGCCGATGACATCGTGATGGCCGTCGAGAACTCCACGTTCCCCGCGTCGTGCATTCCCGATCCGCAGACCATCGGCGATTCGCTCTACAGCTATCTCGATGCGCGCGGACTTTCCATCGTGCGCGCGCTTCAGCATTTTCGCGCAGTGAACGCGAGCGAGGAGATCGCGCGGCAAATGGGCATCGCGCCGCACGACGCGCTGCTGCTCATCACACGCGTCGGCTACACGGCCGATCAGCGCGCGATCGAACTCACCGATACCTACTGCCGCAACGATTACTACGATTTCGTCGCGGAGTTGCGAAAATAAGCCCAGCCCGATGACCGACACTGCCACAGCCCAGCCGTCCGACCGATCGCTCTCCATCATGCTGTGGCTCGTCGCCACGGGCTTCTTCATGCAGACGCTCGATTCGACGATCGTCAACACCGCGCTTCCCGCGATGGCGAAGAGCCTCGGCGAAGCGCCATTGCGCATGCAGGGCGTCGTGATCGCCTACTCGCTCACGATGGCGATGATGATTCCCGTCTCCGGCTGGCTCGCCGACAAGCTCGGCACGAAGCGCGTGTTCTTCAGCGCGATCCTCGTGTTCACGATCGGCTCGCTGTTGTGCGCGAAAGCGCAGTCGTTGCAGGCGCTCGTCGCGTATCGCGTCGTGCAGGGCGTGGGCGGCGCGATGCTCTTGCCGGTCGGGCGTCTCGCCGTGTTGCGCGTGTTCCCGGCGGAACGGTACCTCTCGGCGCTCGCGTTCGTCGCGATTCCGGGGCTGATCGGCCCGCTCATCGGCCCGACGCTCGGCGGCTGGCTCGTGCAGATCGCGTCGTGGCACTGGATCTTTCTCATCAACGTGCCGGTGGGCGCGATCGGCTGCATCGCGACGAATCTGTACATGCCCGACAGCCGCAATCCCGCGACCGCGCCCTTCGATCTCGCCGGCTATCTGCTGCTCGCCGTCGGCATGGTCGCGCTGACGATTTCGCTCGACGGCCTCGCCGATCTCGGCCTGCAGCATGCGATCGTCATCGTGCTGCTCGTCCTCTCGTTCGGCTGCTTCGTCGCCTACGGCCTCCATGCGACGCACGCCGCCCAGCCAATCTTCTCGCTCGATCTCTTCAAGATCCACACCTTCAGCGTCGGGCTGCTTGGCAATCTGTTCGCGCGCATCGGCAGCGGCGCGATGCCGTATCTGATTCCGCTGCTCCTGCAGGTGAGCCTTGGCTACACGGCGTTCCAGGCCGGCATGATGATGCTGCCCGTCGCCGCCGCGGGCATGGCGTCGAAGCGCGTCGTCACGCGTCTCATCGAAAAGCACGGCTATCGGCGCGTACTGGTCGTGAACACGGTTCTGGTCGGGTTGATGATGGCGAGCTTCGGACTCGCGAGCGCGCATCAGCCGCTATGGCTGCGGCTCGTGCAACTGGCGATCTTCGGCGCCGTCAATTCGATGCAGTTCACCGCGATGAACACGCTCACGCTGAAGGATCTCGGCACGGGCGGCGCGAGCAGCGGCAATAGCCTGTTCTCGCTCGTGCAGATGCTGTCGATGAGTCTCGGCGTGACCGTGGCGGGCGCGATTCTGTCGACGTTCACGGGGCTTCTGCCGCAAGTCACCGAATCGAACTCGCTGCCGGCGTTCCACGCGACGTTCCTGTGCGTCGGGATCATCACTGCGGCGACGGCGTGGATCTTCGGTCAGCTCGCGCCGGAAGTGCGCGCGGCACGCCGCAAGCCCGATCCTTCCGAGTCGAACTGAGACGGCGCGTGAACGCGCACCGCGCCGGTGCCCGGACGCACGATCGCGCGGCGCGCGCTCCCGGCTCTGTTGCACAAGCGTCCAATCCGCACACGAAAGGGCCGCGCGGCGCACCCGGTAACCGCTGCGACCCGCCTGGGTATTGAATTCGCACGCTTTTTGCTCGAACGCTGAGATGCCGATCCGGTAAACTATCTCGATAAAAATCACCCGCCTTGCGCCCAGACCCCATGAGCATGGTTGATCTCGACCCTCCCCGCTTCCAGCCGCCTCGGCCCGTCGCCGGCGACGATGGATCGCGTCGCACCGTGCTGTACGGCGAGTACACCGTTTTCAGCGTGTTCCAGCCCGTGTTTTCCGTGTCGCACCGGCGCGCGATCGGCTATCACGCGTCCCTGCGCGCCCGCGATGACGCGCATCGTCACATTCCGTCTCACGAGGTGTTCACACAAGCGGCGCGTCGCGGCGATCTGCTCGAACTCGGCCGGCTCGCGGAATCGCTGCATCTGGGCAACTTCAACGCCTTCGACAGCCACGACGAATGGCTTTTCCTGAGTCTGCATCCCGCTGCGCTGATGGACACGAGCTACGGCGATGCCCTGCTCGCATCGCTGAAGGATGTCGGCCTGCCGCCGCAGCGCGTCGTGCTCGAAGTTCCCGAGCAGGCGGGCGGCGAGACGACGCGATTTGCCGAAATCGTCGATTCGCTGCGCAAGTCGGGCTTTCTGATCGCGCTGGACGGCTTCGGCGTGAAGCATTCGAATATCGATCGCGTGTGGCATCTGCGACCCGATATCGTGACGCTCGACCGCTGCATCCTGCAGCAGGCGACCGAGCATTCGCATATCGAGCGCGTGCTGCCGCGTCTCGTGTCGCTGCTCCATGAATCCGGCCAGCTCGTGTTGATGGGCGGCCTCGCGACCGAGCGCGACGCGTTGATCGCGCTCGAATGCAACGTGGACTTCGTGCAGGGCGCGTATTTCGCGCAACCGAGCGTCGATGCGGTGCACAGCGAAGTCGCGGCAGGTGTGATGGATGCGCTGGCGGCGGCGTCGCGCGAACGCGTCGCAGCGCGCGAGCGGGCGCAGGTTGCGCGTCTCGGACCTTACGTGAGCGGGCTCGAGCGCGCGTCCGTCAAACTCATGGAAGGCGAATCGCTCATCACCGCGACGAGCGAGTTGCTGCAGCTCGCCGACACCGCGCGCTGCTTCCTGCTCGATCAGGCCGGACGTCAGATCGGCGACAACGTCGTGCCGGTCGTGCGCACGTCGCAGCGCGCGAAGCGCTTCAGCCCGCTGCTGCATTCGGAGGGCGCGAGCTGGGAACGCCGGCCGTATTTCATCGAGGCGCTGCGCGCGCCGGGGCGTGTGCATCTAACGGCGCCGTATCTCTCCATCAACGATGCACATCTTTGCGTGACGGCGTCGATCGCCGCGCAGACGCCTTACGGACTGCAGGTGCTGTGCGTGGACATCAACTGGGAAGGCGCGAAGCAGCGATAGGTCTACGCGCCGTTTCCGGAATCGGGGCGAAGCAGATCGAAGCCGGCGAGTGCGAGCACGCCGGCGAGCACGATGAGCGCGGCGGAATGGCGGCCGAAATACAGCAGCGCGGCCGCCGACCAGGCCGCGAGGCACAGGCCTGCGAAGCGTTTCATGATGACGATGCGATTAGGAACATTGCGACAAGCCGCCATTCTAGGCTCGTGTTCCGACCCGCGCAGCGACGGCACGGCTGAATGCGCGTCAGGCGCTCGTCCGCACGTGCTTTGAGAACCAATGAAAAAAGCCCTCTTACGAGGGCTTTATCTGTCTGCGGCCTTCAAAACTCACTGAAGAACGCCGCAACCGGATTCATGCGTGATTACGCACCGAAATTCTTGGCGGCGAAATCCCAGTTCACGATGTTCCAATAAGCCTCGATGAACTTCGGACGGGCATTGCGATAGTCGATGTAGTAAGCATGCTCCCACACGTCGATGGTCACGAGCGGCTTCGCGTCGGTCGTGAGCGGCGTGGCGGCGTTGCTCGTCGACACGATATCCACCGTGCCGTCGGTCTTCTTCACGAGCCAGGTCCAGCCCGAGCCGAACGTGCCGGTCGCGACCTTCGCGAATTCTTCCTTGAACTTGTCGTAGGAACCGTACTTTGCGTTGATCGCATCGGCCAGCGCGCCGGTCGGCGCACCGCCGCCCTTCGGCGACAGGCTGTTCCAGAAGAACGTGTGATTCCACACCTGCGCCGAGTTATTGAAGACGCCGCCCGACGACTTCTTCACGATTTCTTCCAGCGGCAGGTTCTCGAATTCGGTGCCGGGGATCAGCTTGTTCAGGTTCGTCACATAGGTCTGGTGGTGCTTGCCATAGTGATACTCGAGCGTTTCTTCCGACATGTGCGGAGCGAGCGCGTTCTTGTCGAACGGCAGCGGCGGGAGCGTATGTTCCATGATGCGAGCTTCCTTTCTATGTGGATTGTGGGAATGTGAGGATGAGGCAGTGGAGCAATGGATTGTAGGCGAGTTGGGATAACCCAGCAAACCGTGTGCCCTTTATGAGCAAGATTGCTTTCTATATGCCTCGGGCGGCGTAAAAAGTGCTCTTACGAGCCTCTCCGGGCACGTCAAATGTACGCCGATTTTGCGTCTCGCGTCGTGCTCAGAATTCGTCCGACAGACGCGGCTGAACATCAGCGAGCAACACGTCCGCGGACCCTTGCGCGAGATGCACCGTGAGCGGCCGCCTCGGTTTCAACGCGTTCGGCGCACGCACGGCGCGGCCGGATTGCGCATCGATCAATGCGGCATAGCCGCGTTCCAGTGTGCGCTGCGGACTGAGCACCTGCAAGCGCGCCGCCAGTTCCGAGACGCACGCTTTCTCCCGCTCCGCGCGTCGCTGATGCGCGCCGCCGATCCGCTGTGCAAGTCGCAGCAAATGCTCGCGTTCAGTCGATACGTCCGGACGCTTGCGCTGCCAGCGGTAATGCACCAGCGCGAAATGCGCGCGCGCGTCGCGTACGGGTCGCGCGCCTGCCGCTGCGAGACGGCTCGCCAGTTGCCGCAGATGCGCCCGCTGCCGCGCGAGCCGCTCCGCGGGACTGACGAGCCTGCGCGCGAGCCAGTCGAGTTGCTGCGCGCGCCGCTCCATCGTCCGGCCGAAGCTGCGCGCGAGCGCCGCATGGCGATGATCCAACTCGCGCAACAACAGCACGCGCTGCGGGCTGACGAGTTCGGCGGCGGCGGTCGGTGTCGGGGCGCGCACGTCGGCGGCGAAATCGGCGATGGTGAAATCCGTTTCATGGCCGACGCCGCTCACCACGGGCAACTCGCTCGCCGCGATCGCGCGGGCGAGCACTTCTTCGTTGAACGCCCACAGATCCTCGATCGAGCCGCCGCCGCGACACACGATGAGCACATCGACTTCGCGACGCGCGTTCGCGGCCTCGACCATCGCCGCGAGCTTCACGCCGACGCCCGCGCCTTGCACCGGCGCGGGATAGACGACCACCGGCACATGCGGCGCACGACGCGCGAGCGTCGTGAGCACGTCGCGCAAGGCGGCTGCCTGCAACGACGTCACGATGCCGATGCCACGCGGATGCGCGGGCAGCGCCCGCTTGCGTTCAGCCGCAAAGAGTCCTTCGCTTTCGAGTTGCGCCTTCAGCCGCAGGAACGCCTCATAAAGCCGGCCCTGCCCCGTGCGCCGCACCGCTTCCACGTTGAGTTGCAGCTCGCCGCGCGGCTCGTACATCGTGACGAGCGCGCGCACCTCGATCTTGTCACCCTCGCGCGGCATGAACTCGGCATATTGCGCGCGGCCGCGGAACATCACGCAGCGCATCTGCGCGTTCGCGTCCTTGATCGAAAAGTACCAGTGGCCGCTTGCCGCACGCGTGAAGTTCGACACCTCGCCCGACACCCAGACGAGCGGAAACGACCGTTCGAGCATCGAGCTGATCGCGCGATTGAGCACGGAAACGGGGATGACGGCATCGCCGCTTTGCGACGACAGGGAATCGGGAGTCATGTCTGGATGAGAAAAATGCCTTGGGCCGCAGCTGCTGTGTCCGATGGACAAACGGCGCCAATCGAGGTACGCAAGTGTAACAAGTGTCCACACAGAAATACTTACCGCCAGCCGCGCCGCGGTGTCGCCGAAAGCCCGTCACTGCATATCAAGTATCTGTTTTTATAGCGATTTGTTTTCGTGAACACTCTCATTCCCGGAGCAACTCTTTCCTTACGCGGTTTCGCGCTCGCCGCGTCGCAAGTTCTTCACAGACTTATCCACAGGCGCCTGAAGCGAGCCGAGCCGAATTCTCATACGTGCGGGCGACTGGCGCCCACGGCTCACGCGCGCTAGAGTGCCGGGTTCCAGCACCGGCTGGCGCGGCCGGGTCTCATTCGTCCCGAGCCGCGACTCGCCGGGCATCGTCCAACGCCGACCGTATTCGAGGAGCTGCCGTTGCACGCCATGCCGTACCCGACCTGCCGCCCGCCAGCGTTTCGCGCGAAGGCGGTCCATGTCTGATTTCAAGCCGCCGATCGAGAACTTCCTCGCCCGCGAATGGCGCCGCCGCGGTCCGGTCGCCTGGGCGCTGACGCCCTTCGCCTGCATCTTCGGTGCGATCGCAGCCGCGCGGCGCGCCTGCTACGAACTCGGCTGGATAAAGCGCGTCGATGTCGGCGTGCCGGTGGTCGTCGTGGGCAACGTGACCGTCGGCGGAACGGGCAAGACGCCGACTGTCATCGCGCTCGTCGAGGCATTGCGCGCCGCAGGGTTTCAGCCGGGCGTGGTCTCGCGCGGCTACGGCGCGAAGGTCGCGAAGCCCACGGGCGTCACGCCGTCCTCCGCCGCCGCCCAAGTCGGCGACGAGCCGCTCCTGATCGCGCGACGCACGCACGCGCCGGTGTTCGTCTGCCCCGATCGCGTCGCCGCTGCGCGAGCGCTGCTAGAGGCGCATCCGAACGTCGATGTCCTCGTCTCCGACGACGGCCTGCAGCACTACCGCCTCGCTCGCGCGTTCGAGCTCGTCGTGTTCGATGCGCGTCTCGGCGGCAACGGCTTTCTGCTGCCCGCGGGTCCGCTTCGCGAACCGATGTCCCGCCGCCGGGACGCCACGCTCATCAACAGCCCGTACGAACGCACGCTGCCGCCGTGGCCGGACACGTTCGCGCTCGAACTCGAATCCGGCGACGCGTGGCTGCTCGACGATCCGCATCAGCGCCGCCCGCTCCATCAGTTCGCGGGCGAGAAAGTGGTCGCCGCGGCGGGCATCGGGTCGCCGGAGCGATTCTTCGCGACGTTGGGCGCGGCGGGCATCGTGCCCGCGACGCGCGCGTTCCCCGATCACTATTCGTATCGCGAGAATCCGTTCGCGGGCGTCGAAGCCGATGCGATCCTGATCACCGAAAAGGATGCAGTAAAATTTGGGGCCTGGCGCGACGCACGCATCTGGGTCGTTCCGGTGCAAGCCGTGCTGAGACCGCGCCTCATCGCTCTTGTTGTGGAGAAACTCCGTGGACGCACGTCTGCTTGAAATCCTCGTTTGCCCGATCTGCAAAGGCCCGCTCAGTTACGATCGCGCGGCGCAGGAACTCGTCTGCAGCGCCGACAAGCTCGCCTATCCGATCCGCGACGGCATTCCCGTGATGCTCGTCGACGAAGCGCGCCAGACCGTCGAGGGCACGCCCGTCGAGCCGATCAAGCCGAACGGCGACGCCTGAGTGCGCTGACATGTCCGTTCCGTTCATCGCGGTCATTCCGGCGCGTCTTGCTTCCACCCGCCTGCCGAACAAACCGCTCGCCGATATCGGCGGCAAGCCGATGGTCGTGCGCGTCGCCGAGCGCGCGCGCGAATCCGGCGCGAGCCAGGTGCTCGTCGCCACCGATTCCGATCGCGTGGTCGAAGCCGTGCGCGATCACGGTATCGAAGTGATGATGACGCGCTCGGATCATCCCACCGGCACGGACCGTCTCGCCGAAGTGGCGACGCGCCTCGGCTGGGACGATGACGCGATCGTCGTCAACGTGCAGGGCGACGAGCCGCTCATCGATCCGCAACTCGTGCGCGATGTCGCCGCGCACCTGTCGGCGCATCCCGGGTGTGCGATCGCGACGGCCGCGCATCCGATCCACGATCCCGCAGACGTATTCAATCCGAACGTGGTGAAAGTCGTGCTCGATGCGAAGAGCGTCGCGCTCTACTTCTCGCGCGCGCCGATTCCGTGGACGCGCGATGTCTGGCAGCCGCACTGGCCGGATGTCGCCGCGCTGGCAAAGCTGCCTTCCGTGCCGGAGAACGTGCTGCGCCACATCGGGCTTTACGCGTATCGCGCGAAGTTTCTCCGCGACTTCCCGACGCTTGCGCAAGCGCCGATCGAAGCCGCCGAAGCGCTCGAGCAACTGCGCGCGCTGTGGCACGGTGAGCGCATCGCGGTGCGCGTGACGCAGGACGCGCCGCCGCCCGGCGTCGATACACCAGCCGATCTCGAGCGCGTACAGGCGCTCTTCCCCACAGCCGACTGAGCGCCGCCGCACAACCCGTGTAAACCCCGCCGACGCCCAATTGGCGGGGTTTGTGGCGTTTTCTATCCGCGTTATTACGGTCGCGATCGTAAAGAGCCGTGGCATAATCAAGCGATTGCGCGAGCCTTCCGGTCAGCGCCACGCTCAACGTTGCGCCGCTGTCCGCAGGTGCCCGCCGTCTCCCTTTCGGCCGCGCGCCCTGTCGTCGACGCCGCACGAGCCAAGCACCGGATGTCAAATCAGCCTCGCGGCTTGAAGCGGTTTATAGACGATTCGGAGAGATCACCATGCGTTTGATCCTGTTGGGCGCACCCGGTGCGGGCAAGGGCACCCAGGCAAACTTCATCAAGGAGAAATTTGGCATTCCGCAGATTTCGACCGGCGACATGCTGCGCGCAGCCGTCAAGGCAGGCTCGCCGCTCGGCGTCGAGGCGAAGCGCTACATGGACGCGGGCGAACTGGTGCCGGATTCGCTCATCATCAATCTCGTGAAGGAACGCCTGCAGGCGGACGACTGCAAGAACGGCTATCTGTTCGACGGCTTCCCGCGCACGCTGCCGCAAGCCGAAGCCATGAAGGATGCCGGCGTCGCGATCGACTACGTGCTCGAGATCGATGTTCCCTTCGACGAGATCATCACCCGCATGAGCGGTCGCCGCGTGCATGCGGCATCGGGACGCACGTATCACGTCAAGTTCAATCCGCCGAAAGTCGACATGACCGACGACGTCACCGGCGAGCCGCTGATTCAGCGCGACGACGACAAGGAAGAGACCGTGAAGAAGCGTCTCGAGGTGTACGTCGCGCAGACCAAGCCGCTGATCGCGTACTACAACGACTGGGCGAAGACCGGCGAAGCGCCGAACGGCCTGAAGGCGCCGGCGTATCGCAAGATCTCGGGTCTCGGCACCGTCGATGAAATCCGCACGCGTGTGTTCGACGCGCTGAAGTAAAGCGCGCGAGGCATCACGCCAGGAAAAACCCGCTCTCGACGAGCGGGTTTTTTTACGCCCTCGCGTATGAATTCGCATGACCATCGTGCGAATTTGCAGCATGCGGCTTCGCTACAATCGACGCGTTTCCCACGAGGACGACATCGGCGCGAGCGGCCTGTACCCGGGCCCTCGCACGCACGAATCACATAAAGGAGAAGAATCATGGAGATGCAAGGCAATGTCTTTCTGATTACCGGCGGCGCGTCGGGACTCGGCGCGGCAACGGCGCGGGTGATCGCGGCGCAAGGCGGCAAGGTCGTGCTCGCCGACATGAACGAAGCGGCGGGCGAAGCGCTCGCGAAAGAGCTGTCCGGCGCGTTCGTCAAATGCGACGTGAGCCAGGAAAGCGATGGTCAGCGCGCCGTCGATACCGCGTCGAGCCTCGGCACGTTGCGCGGTCTCGTGAACTGCGCGGGCATCGCGCCGGCGGCGAAGACGGTCGGTCGCGACGGTCCGCATGCGCTCGACCTGTTCTCGAAAGTCGTTGCGGTCAACCTCATCGGCACCTTCAACATGATCCGGCTCGCGGCCGCCGTGATGTCGAAGAACGAAACCAACGATGCGGGCGAGCGCGGCGTGATAGTGAACACGGCGTCGGTCGCGGCATATGACGGGCAGATCGGCCAGGCGGCCTATGCGGCGTCCAAGAGCGGCGTGGCGGGCATGACGCTGCCGATCGCGCGCGATCTGAGCAAGAGCGGCATCCGCGTGATGACGATCGCGCCGGGGCTGTTCGAAACGCCGATGCTGCTCGGCATGCCGAAGGAAGTGCAGGACGCGCTCGGCGCGATGGTGCCGTTCCCGCCGCGTCTCGGAAAGCCGGACGAATACGCCATGCTCGTCAAGCAGATCTTCGATAACCCGATGCTCAATGGCGAAGTGATCCGTCTCGACGGCGCGATCCGCATGCAGCCGAAATGACGCTTCGGATGTGAAAACGGCGGGCTTCTTTCGAAGTCCGCCGTCCGCGTTCAGTCGCCGTTGTGCTGCGTGCGCTGCCGCAGCTCATGCAGCTCGGTTTCGACGACCGTCGCGTCCTCGGCATCCGGGCGCATCTCGATGTAACGCTGCAAATCTTCGAGCGCCGGCCGCAGATAATCCAGACGCGCATACGCGAAGCCACGATCGCGTACTTCCTCGATGCTGTTCGGCAATGCGATCACGAGCCGCTGCTGAACCGCGAGCAGACGCTGCCAGCGTTCCGTCTGCAAGTAGACGCCCTTCAGATTCCGCAGCATGCGCGCGACGATCTCGCGCCGCGTCGCGGGTTGCAACAGCACGCGCAGCGCGCTGCCGATCGATTCGCCCACGCGCTGCACATACGGCTCCAGCATCTCGACCATCTGCGCTTCGGAAAGCGTCTGACCGGTAGTCGGATCGAGCATCAGATCGTGGCCCGGCGTGGCGACGCGCAGCAGGAAATGCCCCGGAAACGACACGCCGCGCACCGGCAATCCGAGTTGCTCGGCCATTTCCAGATAGACCACCGCGAGCGAAATCGGAATGCCGCGACGCCGGCGCAGCACCACGTTCAGATGGCTGTTGTCGGGATCGTAGTAATCGTTGAGATTGCTGGAAAAACCCAGCTCGCGAAAGAAGTATCGATTGAGCGCATCGACTTTCTGCTTGACGCTTGCGTCCTCGGGCATGCGGCGGCGGGCGCGCACGACGAGTTCGTCGATCTCCGCGAGCGCGGCCTGCATGTCGAGATCGGGATACGCGTCCTGCGCGAGCGACAAAGCCGCTTCCGTGAGCGGAAGGCTGTCGTCATCCGCCATCAGCGAAGAAAAGTAGTCGAGGATACGCGTTGTCGTCATCAAAGCGTGCGTCTCTTGAAATAGGCGTACTTGAAGCCCATCGCGGACAGAATACCGAAATATAGCGCGGCGAACACGACGAGACTCGCGCCGAGCAGCGCGATGCGCAGGAACGGCGTCGCGCGCATGCCGATCCAGTCGAAATTGATCGTCACCCAATGCATCGCGCCCGCAAGAATCAGGCAAGCGCCGATCAGTTGCACGAAAAAGCGCAGCCAGCCCGGCGACGGCTGGTAGATCTTGCGGCGGCGCAGGCCCGCGAACAACAGGAGCGCGTTGGCGAGCGCACCGAGGCCGATCGAGAGCGTCAGACCCGCATGCGAAAAAATCGGCACGAAGATGTAGTTGCTCACCTGCGTCATGATCAGCACGAAGACCGCGATCTTCACCGGCGTCTTGATGTCCTGCTTCGCATAGAAACCCGGCGCGAGAATCTTGATGAGGATGAGCCCGATCAGCCCGATCCCGTACGCCGCCAGCGCGCGGCCGACCATCACGACGGAATGGCTGTCGAACTTGCCATAGTGAAAGAGCGTCGCGGTGAGCGGCTCGGCGAAGAAGAAGAGCGCGATCGCGCTCGGCGCGGCCAGCAGGAACGTGATGCGCAGGCCCCAGTCGAGCAGCGCGGAGTATTCGTCGTTGTCGGCGTCGACGTGCGCTTTCGAGAGGCTCGGCAGCAGGATCGTGCCCAGCGCCGCGCCCAGCAGCGCGGTGGGAAATTCCATCAGGCGGTCGGCGTAGTTGATCCACGACACGGCGCCCGCCCCGATGTTCGACGCGATATTCGTGTTGATGATGAGGCTCAACTGCCCGACCGACACCGCGAACATGGCCGGGACCATCTTCAGCAGCACCCGCTTGACGCCCGGATGCGCGAGCGCGCGCCTGAAGTTCAACCCGACGCGCGGCGTCATGTCGATCTTCTTCAGGCCGGGCAGTTGCACGAGCAATTGCAGAACGCCGCCGACGATCACCGCGTAGGCGAGCGCGTAGACCGGCACCTTCAAATGCGGCGCCACGAACACCGCCGCGAAAATAAACGCGACGTTCAAGAGCACGGGGGCGAACGCGGGTAGCGAAAACTGCTTGTACGTGTTGAGCACGCCGGAGGCGAGCGTCGTCATCGAAATGAGGACGATGTACGGGAACATGATGCGCGTCATCTCGACGGCAAGCGTGTATCCGATGCCTTCGTGCCGGAGCCCGGACGCCACCGCATAGACGACCCAGCTCGCGCCCGCCATGCCGGCCAGCGACAGCACGACGAGAAACCACGTGAGCACGGTCGACATCGCGTCGACGAGCGCCTTGGTCGGATCGTGGCCCTTGCTGTTCTTGAACTCGGCAAGGATCGGGACGAACGCCTGCGCGAACGCACCTTCCGCGGAGAGGCGCCTCAGCAGGTTGGGGATGCGGAACGCGACATAGAACGCGTCGGTATAGAGACTGGCGCCGAAAGCTCGGGCGATCAGCGTTTCGCGGATCAGGCCGGTCACGCGCGACAGCAGCGTGAAGCCGCTGACCGTCAGGAGGGCTCGGAATAGATTCATGGGGCGCTTATTATACGGGCCACGTGCGGCGCGCCCATCAGACTGCGCTTGCTGCTGGCGGCCAATGGCGAAGGATTGACCAATTGCATCAAATCGCCCGGCGGCGGCGCAATCCACGCCGCGCTTGTCACGTCTCATATTCCCTTGCTATAATTTCCGGTTTCGAAGCTCCAAAAATCTGTTGGATTGCGTAGCTTCGCGTCTTTTCCGGCCCTGGCCGGCGATGTTTTAGAGGTTCTCGGGCAATCGTTCCCGGGATTTCAGATCAAAAGGCAGCGCGCTCGAGTGCCCGCGTCAGGGCTTTTCAAGGCCTTCGTCGGCCGCGCGCGCCGGACAAGTAACAGCAGAAACAGGACAAGGAAACCGTCATGGCAAATTCCGCTCAAGCTCGTAAGCGCGCCCGTCAGGCCGCCAAAGCAAACTCGCACAACTCGGCGCTGCGCTCGAAGTTCCGCACGGCCATCAAGGCAGTTCGCAAGGCTATCGACGCCGGCGATCAGGCCAAGGCCGCCGAAGTGTTCAAGTCGTCGGTCAAGACGATGGACATCATCGCGGACAAGAAGATCGTCCACAAGAACAAGGCCGCTCGCCACAAGAGCCGCCTGGCTGCAGCCATCAAGGGCCTGCAGGCCCCCGCTGCCCAGTAATTCCGGCTCGCTTCTGGCGGGCGCTCTCCGGTCATCATGAGTTTTCGTTGACGGAGCGTTCGCCGAAGCAGCTTCCTGTTTCCGCTGCGCAGTAACGAAAAAGCCCGCTTCGGCGGGCTTTTTTGCGTCTGCTCATACTTCGATGTTTCAGGGCTGTTGCTGCTGAGTCTGCGTGCCGTGATGCGGCGGCAGCTCGCACGCCTCGGTCACGAGCAGGTCATTGTCCTTTGCGAAGTTCAGCACGAAGTCGAAGGCCATCGGCTCGATGTCGCGCAGGCGCGAATCGACGATCACGACCTTGATGTCGCCGATCATCGTCGGACGCACGTAGATGGAATATTGCAGACGGGCGTTGGGCCCTTTCGCCTTGGGGCCGAATCCCGACATCACACCGCACAGGCGCTCGGACCAGTCGCTCGGCCGAAACTTCCTCCCGTTCTTGGTGATGCCCTGTATGAAGTATTCGGTAGGAGATGTTTCAGCCATGTAGAAATACCTTTTGACGGCCGGTGACGCGCACCGGGACGCACATGCCTGACGCAGGGAACCGCAATGGCAGGCGCAGGAAGCGCGCCGGGCGGTTTCGCGCGAGTCGATTCCGTTGGAACCGTCCGCGCCCGCGGCAAGAATGGCGGACTCGACAGCACTGGGCCATCCACCGCGAAATCGAAACGCGCAAAGTTACGCCGACCGGATTCTTGGAACCCTTCGCCGCAGATGCGCGTGAAACGGTGCTGAATGTTGCAGAACTGTTGAAACGAGCGAGCGCAATTATACAGCAGCGACCTCTTTTCCGCAGCGCACACAGACATCGGGCGCGTCCATTAGGGGCACTACGAAGTCATGGGTACGGCTTGCGCGCTCGCCATCGTCCTTTTGCCCAGCCTCGTCAAACATCGCAAAATCCTTTATGCTCAAATGCGATACCACTCACGACGGCGGCGCCGTCCGGCCCTGACGCCTGTTGGCGAAGCGGCCGGTTCGAAGCCGCCGCTTGCGTTTCATGACCGCCAAAAAAATTCGCCACTATCTTCAGTTCAAGGATTTTTCGCTCGACGACTACGAGTACGTGCTCGAACGCGCGCGCATCCTGAAGCGCAAGTTCAAGAACTACGAGACCTATCATCCCCTGCACGACCGCACGCTCGCGATGATCTTCGAGAAGAGTTCGACGCGCACGCGTCTCTCCTTCGAAGCGGGCATTTTCCAGCTCGGCGGCCACGCTGTCTTCATGAACACGCGCGACACGCAACTCGGCCGCGGCGAGCCGATCGAGGATTCGGCGCAGGTCATCTCGCGCATGGTCGACATCATCATGATCCGCACGTTCGGCCAGGACATCATCCAGCGCTTCGCCGAAAGCTCGCGGGTGCCGGTCATCAACGGGCTGACGAACGAATATCACCCGTGTCAGGTGCTCGCTGACATCTTCACGTTTTACGAGCATCGCGGTCCGATTCACGGCAAGACTGTCGCGTGGGTCGGCGACGCGAACAACATGCTCTACACATGGATCGAGGCCGCGCACATCCTCGGCTTCAAGTTGCGTCTCGCGACGCCGCTGGGCTACAAGCTCGATCCCGCGCTCGTCGCCGAGGAAAGTAAGCCGTTTTACGAGGAGTTCGACGATCCGAACGAAGCGTGTGCGGGCGCCGATCTCGTCACGACGGACGTCTGGACGAGCATGGGCTTCGAAGCCGAGAACGACGCGCGCATGAAGGCGTTCGCCGACTATTGCGTCGATGCGGAAATGATGGCGCGTGCCAATCCCGACGCGCTCTTCATGCACTGCCTGCCCGCGCATCGCGGCGAGGAAGTGAGCGCGGAAGTGATCGACGGCCCGCAGAGCGTGGTCTGGGACGAGGCGGAGAACCGTCTTCACGTCCAGAAGGCGCTGATGGAGTATCTCCTGCTCGGCAAGCTCAATCACTGAGCGGATACCGGGCAAAATTGGCGCCATCGATGATGAGCCGCGACGCCCGAAATGACGGAAGCGCGGCTTTTTTGCTTTAAAAAAGCGTTTTTTCCGCGCACTTCGATCACACGCAGGAAAAGGTCAACGGCTGGGTGCGCTGGAAGCTCTACGAGGGCAGCGTGTCGGTCGTCTCGCGCGATTCGAAGGAAACGCTGTTCGACAAGACCATCGCCCCTGCGCATGCGCATCGCGGAAAACGCACGCCACAAGCGCAGCGCGTAATTCGCCGGTCGCTGAATGTGAAAAAACCGCCGCACTTTCGTCCGGCGGTTTTGTCTGCGCATCGGGAATCAAAGGCAGACCGGTTCCATCTCCAGATCGACGCCGAAGCGCGCGAGCACATCGCGCTTGATGGCTTCGGCGAGTTCCAGCACTTGCGCGCCCGTCGCGCCGCCGCGATTCACGAGAACGAGCGCCTGACGGTCATGCACCGCAGCCCCGCCGATGCCGCGCCCTTTCCAGCCGCATTGGTCGATCAGCCAGCCCGCCGCGAGTTTCACTTGTCCATCCGCCTGGCTGTATGAAACGACGCCGGGTTCGCGCTGTTTCAGCGTCTCGAATGCCGTCGCGCTCACGACGGGATTCTTAAAGAAGCTGCCCGCATTGCCGAGCACGGTCCAATCGGGCAGCTTGGCGCGGCGCACGGCGACGACCGCATCGAAAATAGCCTTTGCATCCGGTTTCGCCGCGGCTTCGAGCGCGCGCGCGACATCGGCATAGTCGGCGCGCGGCGTCCACGCTTTCGACAACCTGAATACCACCGACGTGATCATGAAGCGCCCGCGCCCTGCCCGCTTGAAGAAGCTGTCGCGATAACCGAAGGCGCACGCGGCGCGATCGAAGTCCGCACGTTCGCCGGTCGCGAGTTCGACCGCGCTGAGCCGCTCGAAGCGCTCGCCCATTTCGAGCCCGTAAGCGCCGATGTTCTGAATCGGCGCCGCGCCGACCGTGCCCGGAATCAACGCGAGGTTTTCGAGGCCCGGCATGCCGTGTGCCAGCGTCCAGGCGACGAACCCATGCCAGTTCTCGCCCGCGCCGGCTTCGACGAGCCACGCATCGTCGTCTTCGCCGATCAAGCGTTTCCCGGTGATGCCGACGATCAGCGCGACGCCGTCGAAATCGCGCGTCAGCACGATATTGCTGCCGCCGCCGAGCACGAGTTGCGGCATGTTCGCGATGCGAGGATCGGTGGCGAGCGCGACGGCCGCGTCGACGGAATCGATGTGCATCGCATGACGCGCGCGCGCATCGAAGCCGAACGTGTTGTGGACGAGCAGAGAGAAATCGGAGAGAAGCTGGAGCGACATGAGCGAGGCGCGTCGGTAGAATGACGACAGGTCCGTGATTATAGCGATTGCGCGAGCCGCGCTTCCGCAGCGCGCTCGCCTCAATGAAGGAGAAAGACAGATGCCATCGTTTGACGTCGTCAGCGAAGCAAACATGATCGAAGTAAAGAACGCGATCGAGCAGTCGAACAAGGAAATCTCGACGCGCTTCGACTTTAAAGGCTCGGATTCACGCGTCGAGCAAAAGGAGCGCGAACTCACGCTCTACGCCGACGACGATTTCAAGCTCGGCCAGGTGAAGGACGTTCTGCTGAACAAGCTCGCCAAGCGCGGCGTCGACGTGCGTTTTCTCGACTACGGCAAGCAGGAGAAAATCGGCGGCGACAAGCTGAAGCAAGTCGTCACGGTAAAGAAAGGCGTGTCGGGCGATCTGGCGAAAAAAATCGTCAAGATCGTGAAGGACAGCAAGATCAAGGTTCAGGCGAGCATTCAGGGCGATGCCGTGCGCGTGCAAGGCACGAAGCGCGACGACCTGCAGAGCGCCATCGCGCTGCTGAAGAAGGAAGTCACGGACACGCCGCTCGACTTCAACAACTTCCGCGACTGATTCGTTGCCGCGTAAGAAGTGAAAAAGCCGTTCCGGTTCGCGCCGGAACGGCTTTTTGCTTATTCGGGCGCTTGCGCCGCTTCCTTCTTTTCACCGATGCGGCTTTCCTTCCCCGCCAGCAACTTCGAGATATTGGCGCGATGCCGCCAGATGAGCAGCAGGCTCATTGCGAGGACGGCGAGCGAGATGCGGCTCGGTCCGAACAGGAATACCTGAAAGAACGGCGCGAACACGGCCGCGACGAGCGCCGCCAGCGACGAGTAGCGGAAGAAGAACGCGATGATCAGCCAGGTGAGCAGCGTCGCGATACCGAGCGCCGGATGGATCGCGAGCAGCACGCCGGCCGCCGTCGCGACGCCCTTGCCGCCCTGAAATCGGAAGAAAACCGGGTACAGATGCCCGAGGAAAACCGCAATGGCCGCGAGCGCCGTGGCCGTGTTGATGCCGGCGCTGTCCCAGCCGAAGCTCGCACCGAAGTTCGCGACGATCCACACGGGCAGCCAGCCCTTGAACGCGTCGCCGATCAACGTGAGGATCGCGGCCTTCTTGTTGCCGGTGCGCAGCACATTGGTCGCGCCGGGATTGCCCGAGCCGTACGAGCGAGGATCGGCCAGTCCCATCGCGTGACTCACGACGACGGCGAATGAAATCGAGCCGATCAAATAGGACACGACGGCGACGATCAGAAAAATCATGGTGTCTTTTCAGTTGTGGCGAGAGCGGAACGCATTCTAATCGACGCTCGCGCACTGCACGGGCTTTGCGTCGAGCAATTCGGTCAGAACGGACGGCTTCAGGCTCACGAGATAGCCGCGCCGCCCGCCGTTCAGGTAGATCCGGTCGAGCTCCAGAATGCTCGATTCGACGTACACCGGCATCGCTTTCTTCGTGCCGAACGGCGACGTGCCGCCCACGAGGAAACCCGAATGCCGGTTCGCCACTTCCGGCTTGCACGGCTCGATGCGCTTCGCGCCCGTTTGCCGCGCGAGGTTCTTCGTGGACACGGTGCGGTCGCCGTGCATGAGGACGATGAGCGGCTTCGCGTGCTCGTCCTCCATCACGAGCGTCTTGACGACGCGATGCTCGTCCACGCCCAGTTGCCGCGCGGATTCCTGCGTGCCGCCGTGCTCGACGTAATCGTAGGGATGCTCGCCGAACTCGACCTTGTGACGGCGCAGAAATTGGGTCGCAGGCGTTTCGGACACATGTTTGGCTTTCGACATGGACGCATTGTAGCGGCGTGTTTCCCGCCTCACCATTGGCCATTCGGCCGAGTGTTCAGCAGCGTGCCGCCGTGGCACGATCGTTCGACAATGAAGCGATTTATCCGCGCGGATGATGCTCGCGATGCAGCTTCTGCAAACGCTCGCGCGCGACGTGCGTGTAGATCTGCGTCGTCGAGATGTCCGAGTGGCCGAGCAGCAATTGCACGACGCGCAAATCCGCGCCGTGATTGAGCAGATGCGTCGCGAACGCGTGACGCAGCGTGTGCGGCGAGAGCGGCGCATGCACACCGCCCTTCAACGCATGGCGCTTGATGATGTTCCAGAACTGCTGACGCGTCATGCCTTCGCCGCGCGCGGTCACGAAAAGCGCATCGGCGGAACGCGCGCCGAGCAGCGCCGCACGCGCTTCGCGCAGATAGCGTTCGAGCCAGGCGTGCGCCGTCTCGCCGAACGGGATCAGGCGCTCCTTCGAGCCTTTGCCCATCACGCGCACGACACCTTCGTTCAAGCCGACCTCGACCGTTTTCAGCGTCACGAGTTCGGTCACGCGCAGACCGCTCGCGTACATCAGCTCGAGCATCGTGCGATCGCGCAGGCCGAGCGGAGTCTCGACGTCGGGCGCGCCGAGCAGCGCTTCGACTTGCGCCTCGTTGAGCG
This sequence comes from Caballeronia sp. INML1, assembly GCF_023631085.1. NCBI lineage: Bacteria > Pseudomonadati > Pseudomonadota > Betaproteobacteria > Burkholderiales > Burkholderiaceae > Caballeronia > Caballeronia sp. INML1. The sequence continues at coordinate 46,654 of NZ_JALQDT010000030.1, forward strand.
TCGAAGGAAAGCGCGGAGGCTGCTTGGCCGAACGGAGCTTCAGCGTCGGATCGGAGGACACGCGGTGCTCGCGCAGCGCCCACGCGTAGTAGCGTCGAAAGACGGACAGGCGCCGGTTCGCGGACGTCGCCTTGTCGCCGCGGCGCGCGGCCATGTAGCCGTTCATGTCGGCTTCGGTGACGGCATCGATCGATGCGCCGCGCGTCGTGCCGAGCCATTCGGCGAACAGCTTGAGATCGCGCCGGTACGCTTCGAGCGAGTTTTTCGCGAGCCCGTGTTCGAGCCAGAGCGCATCGCAAAAGAGATCGATCGCGCCCTGACTCGCGGTCAGTTCCGGTTTTTGTATTGCTTCGGTCGTTGCGCTCGTCATGCGATCCGTACACCTTCATGCGCCAGCAGCCAGCGCTTCACGTTGCGATAAAAACCGTCGCCGGGATGATGCGCGAAGCCGCCGATCCCGCCCGATGCCACTACCCGGTGGCACGGTATCACGATCGGCAGCGGATTAGAGCCGCACGCCTGCCCTACCGCGCGAGGCACGCTGCCGATCTCGCGCGCGAGCTGGCCGTAGGTCCAGACATGCCCGGCCGGGATGGCGCTGATGCCCTGCCATACACGCTGCTGAAACACGGTGCCGCGGATCGCGAGCGGGAGGTCGAAATGCATCGACGGCGTGTCGAAGTAGCGGCGGATCTGCGCGGCGGCTTCCTGGGCGAGCGGCGTTCGCGGCTCGATGATGTCGACATCGCCGGGCAGATACACGATCTCGCGCACCGACTGCGCATCGGCGCGAATGCCCACTTTGCCGAACGGCGCGTCGATCACGGCATCGAACGGGATGCTCGTCATGATTGCTCCAGTGCCCACCGAACGTGTTCGCGGACGAGTTCGGACGGATCGTCCTCACGCGCCTCCAATGCGTCGACGATTGCCTGGCGTTCGCCCGCATCCAGCCCGGACGCGCGCAACGCATTGCCCATCGCGACCGCGATGTTGCGCAGCCAGCGCTCATGCCCGATGCGCCGGATCGCGCTGCCCTGCATGCGCGTGTCGAAATCCGCGGCGCTCCATGCAAACAGTTCGACGAGCGTCGCGCGATCGAGCCCGTGCCGCACGTCGAAATCCGCGACGGGCGCGGCCTGCGCGAACTTGTTCCACGGACACACGAGCTGGCAGTCGTCGCAGCCATAGACGCGATTGCCGATCAGCGGACGCATGTCTTCGGGGATGCTGCCGTGCAGTTCGATCGTCAGATACGAGATGCAGCGCCGCGCATCCACGCGATACGGCGCGACGATCGCGCCCGTCGGACATGCGCCGATGCAGCGCGTGCACTGCCCGCAATGCGCGCCCTCGCGCTCGGGATGCGGATCGACGGGCAACGGGACATCGACGAAGATCTCGCCGAGAAAGAAAAGCGAGCCGGCATCGCGATCGAGCAGCAGCGTATGCTTGCCGCGCCAACCGTTGCCCGCCTTCTGCGCGAGCGCGACTTCCAGCACCGGCGCGGAATCCGTGAACGCACGATGCCCGAACGGCCCGATTTCCTTCTCGATGCGCTCGGCCAGTTGCTGAAGGCGATTGCGCATGACCTTGTGATAGTCGCGGCCGCGCGCATAGATGGAGACCATCGCCTGCGATGGCTTCGCGAGCCTCGACCATTCGATCGCGCGCCAGTCGTTCTTCTGACCATCGGCTGTCGCGACACTTTCATCGCCGGTTTTCGCGAGCGTTTGCGCCGGCAGATAGGCCATGCGCACGGTGATGACGCGTCGCGTTCCGGCCACAAGCTCGGCCGGTCTTGCGCGTTTCATCCCATGTATGGCCATATAATTCATTTCGCCGTGATAGCCTGCTTCGAGCCAATCAGTGAGGCCTTTCTCGGCATCCGCCAGGTCGATATCGCTGATGCCGACCGCACCGAACCCCAGCTCGCGCCCCCACACCTTGATGCGTTGCGCGAGTTCCGCCAGCGCGTTTTCATCGATATCGAAAACGCGAGGCTCTGAAACAGATTCAGCGGCAGCGTCGCAGGACGCGGTCGTGACTTCAACGGAATGTTCCGGCAATCGGTTCATCACGACATTTTACGAGCAATGCCCGAAAGCCCCGCACGAACGACGCAAGACCTTCCTCCCGCGCTTCTCGAACGCCGCTTCGACCTGCGCGACGAAGCCGCGACGCTCGCTTTCGGAGAACGCTTCGCGCACGCCATCGACACCACGCGCCTCTTTGCATCGCGGACTTCGTCTGAACGATTCCACGGTCTGCAGGTCCAGTTGATCGGGGACCTGGGCGCGGGCAAGACCACGCTCGTGCGCGCCACACTGCGCGCGCTCGGCCACGCCGGCCGCGTGAAGAGCCCGACCTATACGCTCGTCGAACCGTACTCGCTCGTCATCGAAAGCGGCCCGCTCGACGTTTATCACTTCGATCTCTATCGCTTCGCCGATCCGGCCGAATGGGCCGATGCCGGCTTCCGCGAATATTTCGATGCGGGCGCGCTGTGCCTCGTCGAGTGGCCGCAACAGGCGGGCGGCCTGCTCGGTGTGCCGGACCTCGTGTTCCAGCTATCGCTGCCGGGCGAGCACGGCTCGCCGTGCAATTCGAACGAAGAAGAAGGCCGCGTGCTGACCGCGCGGGCGTTCAGCGAAACAGGAAAGTCATGTCTCGAAAGATGTTGATCAAGCCATTTCATTCGATCGAAGCTGCGGCCCACGCGCCGCACAACTGGCGCCGCCGCCAGGTGCTGCGCGCAGGCGCCTCGACGCTCGCGCTCGCGCTCGCGCTCGTCGGACCGAAGCTCGCGCACGCAAGCAGCGTGCTCGGCGTGCGTGTATGGCCCGCGCGCGATTACACCCGTGTGACGATCGAATCGGACCAGCCGCTCCAGAACGCCAACCAGCTCTTGCAGGGACCGGACCGGCTCGTCGTCGATCTCTCCGGCATCGACCTCGATCAGTCGCTGCGGGATCTCGTCTCAAAGATCACGCCGAACGATCCGCAGATTCAGGCAGTGCGCATCGGGCAGTATCAGCCGCATGTCGTGCGCATGGTGTTCGACCTGAAAGGATCGGTGAAGCCGCAGGTGTTCACCCTGGGTCCCATCGGCAGCTATAAATACCGGCTCGTGTTCGACCTGTATCCGGCCGTCGCGCCCGATCCATTGATGGAACTGCTCGCCCAGACCGAGCGCAAGCAGGAGGCGCTCGACCGCGCGAATCCCAATCCGTCCGCGCCGCCGCCCGCCACGCTCGCCGGCCCGGCCACGCCGCAGAAACCGACGACGCCCGATTCCACCGACGAGTTCTTCCAGAAGTACGCGCAGAACGATGCGCCGGCAGGAACCGCACCGTCCGCGCCGCTCGCGCCGCCCGCGCCGAAGCCCACCGCCAAGCCGCGCGTTTCGTCGCCGCCGGTCATCGCCCAGAAGGACGACGACAACGATCAATACACTTTCTCGGCGCCCAAGCAGGGCACCGGCACGACGCGCCTGCTCACGGTCGCGATCGATCCGGGTCACGGCGGCGAGGACCCCGGCGCGATCGGCGGCCAGGGCACGTACGAGAAGCACATTGCGCTCGACATCGCGAAGAAGCTGCGCGCGAAGATCGACGCCCAGCCCAACATGCGCGCGATGATGACCCGCGACGCCGACTTCTTCGTGCCGCTCAACGTGCGCGTGCAGAAGGCGCAGCGCGTCTCTGCCGACCTGTTCGTGTCGATTCACGCGGATGCGTTCACCTCACCGGACGCCCGCGGCTCGTCCGTGTTCGCGTTGTCGGAGCATGGCGCGTCGAGCGCGGCCGCGCGCTGGATGGCGGCCAAGGAGAACTCGTCGGATCAGGTCGGCGGCATCAACGTGAAGTCGCAGGACGCGAGCGTCAACCGCGCGCTCTTCGACATGTCGACGACCGCGCAGATCCGCGACTCGATGCGCTATGGCAGCTTCGTGCTGAATGAGATCGGCGGCATCAACAAGTTGCACAAGGGCTCGGTCGAACAGGCCGGTTTCGCCGTGCTGAAGGCGCCGGACATTCCGTCGATCCTGGTCGAGACCGCGTTCATCAGCAACCCGGACGAGGAAACGCGCCTGAACGACGACGCCTATCGCGACAAGATGGCCAACGCGATCATGAAGGGCATCAAGCGCTACTTCGCGGCGAATCCGCCGCTCGCGAAGAGCCGCATGACGTAAGGCGCGTGCCCTGCTCCGTTCAGCGCGCCGGCAAGAGTCGCTGGACGAGCCGGGCGCCGAACACGTTCACCACCAGTCCCGCCATCACGAGCGCCGCGCCGACCACTTGCGCGGCGCTCAGCCCCTCGCCGAGAAACACCGCGGCCGACGCGAGCCCGATCACCGGAACGAGCAGCGAAAACGGCGCAACGCTTCCCGCCGGGTAGCGCGCGAGCAACTTCCCCCACAGGCTGTAACCGACGATCGTCGCGATGAACGCGAGGTAGAGAATCGCGAACACGGAAACGAGCGGGATGGACGCGAGACTCGCCTCGATGCGCGCCGGCCCTTCGAAGATCAGCGAGAGCGCGAGGAACGGCAGCGGCGGAATCAGGCTGCCCCACACGACGAGCGATAGCAGATCGACCTTGCCCATGCGCTTCGTCGCGACATTGCCGAGCGCCCACATCGCGGAAGCGGCGAGCGTGAAGAGAAAACCGGCGAGGGTCATCGCCTGGCCACCGCGCATGCCGATCAGCGCGAGCCCCGCCGCCGCGATCACGAGTCCGGCGACGTTCGCCGCGCGGATGCGCTCGCCGAGAAACATCGACGCGAAAATGAGCGTGAAAAACGCCTGCGCCTGTAAGACGAGCGACGCGAGTCCCGCCGGCATCCCCACATACATGCCGTAGAAGAGCAGTGCGAATTGCCCGAGGGAAATGGTGAGGCTGTAGGCGAACAGCCAGCGCAGCGGTATTTGCGGGCGTTTTACGAAGACCACCGGCACGGCGGCGAGCGCGAAGCGCAGCGCGCCGAGCAGCATCGGCGGCACACCGTGCAAGCCAAGTTTGATGACGACGAAATTGACGCCCCACGCGACAATGACCACCGATGCGATCAGCAAATCCTTAGGCGACATCACCCTTCCCCCGTCTCATGTGCGTCGTTGGCGAGCCGTAAAGTGTAGCGGAGCGTGTGGCGGCAGGCTTGTCAAAAGCTGCGCGGCGCGACGAAGGACGCAAAAAAGCGCCCGCGCCGGGCAAACGGCGCGAGCGCTTTCCTCGGAGTGTCGGAACGGGTCCTTACTTGCTCTGCCCTGTTTCCGTCCCGGAGTCATTGCCGGTTTCCGCGGCGGGCGTTTTTTTGGTCGACGTATGCGCCGATTGCTTGTGCATCTTGTGCTTCTTATGTGTCGTGGGGGCCGCCGAATTGTCGGTGGCCGCGCCAGCGGTATCGTTGCCCATCGCCGCCGACGAATTGCCCGACGAAGTTTGCGCGAATGCACCTGTCGCGGCGGTGGCGGTGAGAAGACCCGTGGTAATGGCGATCAACAGTTTGTTCTTGCTCATGGCGAAGCTCCTATCGAGGTTGCGGAAGTTGCGTGAAGCCGCACGCGTACTGAAAAGCGCGGCGACGTAAAAAACGAGAGCCTCGGCGGCACGTCTGCGCCGCGCGGCATCGGCCGGTAGAATCGACTCAGACACGCGCCATTCCGGCGCGCGATCTTCCCATCGGAACCTGCCATGCCTTCGCCGATCCGTGCATTGCTCAAGCCCCACGAACACGACGTCGGCGGCCTCATGGTGCGGCGCGTCCTGCCCGCGCTCGCGGCGCGCACCGTCGGACCCTTCATTTTTTTCGACCACATCGGTCCCGCAACGCTCGTGCCCGGCAAGGGACTCGACGTGCGCCCGCATCCGCATATCGGACTGGCGACGGTCACGTATCTGTTCGACGGCGCGATCATGCATCGCGACAGCGTCGGTTCGGTGCAGAAGATCGTGCCCGGCGACGTGAACTGGATGACCGCGGGCCGCGGCATCGTCCATTCCGAACGCACGCCCGATGAAGAACGCGCCTCCGGCCAGACGATGCACGGCATCCAGACGTGGATCGCGATGCCGGTGGCGAGCGAGGACATCGAGCCTGCGTTCGAGCATCACGCGGCGTCCGCGCTGCCGCAAATCGAGCGCGACGGCGTCACGCTGCGCGTGATCGCGGGCACGGCGTTCGGCGCAAAAGCGCCCACTCGCACGTTCTCGCCGACGCTCTATGTCGCCGCGCAGTTCGCGGCAGGCAGCGCGATCACGCTCGACACCGAGCACGAGGAACGCGGCGTCTATCTCGTGAGCGGCGATTTGTCGATCGACGCCGAATCGCTGCCCGAACAGCAGATGGCCGTGCTCACGCCGGGCGCGGACGTGAAGCTGCACAGCAGGAGCGGCGCGGTCGCGATGCTGCTCGGCGGCGCGCCGCTCGACGGCTCGCGCTTCATCGAATGGAACTTCGTGTCCAGCTCGCGCGAGAAGATCGACGCGGCCAAGCTCGCATGGAGCGAGCAGCGCATGGGCCACGTGCCCGGCGAGACCGAGTTCATTCCGCTGCCGCCGCAGCGCCGGGAAAATCGCGCGCCCGAGGCATGAGGCCTGCGTGCGCGCTTGAGAGTCACGCGGATCGTCCCTAACTGATTGGGATAGACCGCAAGCATTAGGAGAAAACGCATGGATACGACCCTCGCCACCTTCGAGCACGACGTCATCAACGCGTCGATGCTCGCGCCCGTTCTCGTTGATTTCTGGGCGCCCTGGTGCGGCCCGTGCAAGACACTCGGGCCGATGCTGGAGAAACTCGAAGCCGAAGCCGCGGGAAAGTGGAAGCTCGTCAAGGTGAACGTCGACGAAAATCAGGAGCTCGCCGCGCACTTTCAGGTGCGCAGTATTCCACACGTGGTCGCGTTCGCGGAGGGCCGCCCGGTCGATCAGTTCATCGGCGTTCTGCCGGAAGGCCAGTTGCGTGCATTCCTCGACCGGCTCGTGCCTGAAGGCGCCGACGCCGAGCGTCACGCCGCGCAAACTGCATGGGCCGCGGGCAGGCGCAAGGAAGCGATCGACACGATCAAGGCCGCGCTCGCGCTCGATCCCGGTTACGACGACGCACGCCTCGACCTGATCGAATGGCTGATCGCGGAACGCCGCATCGACGAGGCGAAGGAAGAGGACAAGCTGCTATCGCCGAAGACGACGCAAGGCATCGATGCACGTTACAACGCGCTGAAGACCGAACTCGACGCCGCCGATGCAGCAGCGGATCTGCCGCCCGCCGACGCGCTCATCGACGCGGTCAACGCGAACCCCGACGATCTCGAAGCACGCTTCGCGCTCGCCAATCGCCTGATCGCGGGCCGCGATTACGGCGGGGCGCTGGAGCATCTGCTCGCGATCGTCGTGCGCGATCGTGCCTTCATGGACGATGTCGGCCGCAAGACGATGCTTTCGGTGTTCGAGCTCGCCGCGAATCAGCCGGATCTCGTGTCGCAATGGCGGCGCAAGCTGAGCGCGGCGATCAACTGATCGTCGGCTTCAACGAAGAACGGCCAGCTATTAAAGCTGGCCGTTTTTCGTTTCAGGCCGCGCGCTTCGCCAGATCGCGCAGCACATGCGCGGCGGCCGCGAAGCCGAAGCTCGCCGTCACGCAGACGCTCGATCCGAAGCCCGCGCAATTGAGACCGACCGGCCCGGAATAGCCCGCGCCGGTTTCGAGATGCTCGGCGCCTTCGCTGATATCGCACGCGGGCGCTTCCGGATAGATCAGCGGTTCGTCCGAATACACCGCGCTCACCTTGAAACGCGCCTTCGGTCCCCGCGGAAAACCGTGCAGCTTGCGCAACTGGCCGCGTACTTTGGACAACAGCGGGTCCTGAATGGTGAGCGCGAGATCGTCGATGCGAATGCGCGTCGGGTCCAGTTGCCCGCCCGCGCCGCCGACGGTGATGAGCGCCTGCCTGCGCGCCACGCACCACGCGATGAGCGCGGTTTTGGTGCGCACGCTGTCGATCGCATCGACGACATAGTCGAAGCCGCTGCCGAGCGTCGCGTCGAAATTGCCGGGCTCGACGAAGTCCTCGATCTGCCGCACGTCGCAAGCCGGATCGATCAGCTTGATGCGCTCGGCCATAGCCGTGACTTTCGCCTTGCCGTAGTTGCCGTCGAGCGCGTGAATCTGCCGATTCGTGTTGCTTTCGGCGACATTGTCGAGATCGATCAGCGTCAGCTTTCCGACAGCACTGCGCGCGAGCGCCTCGGCGACCCACGAGCCGACGCCGCCGATGCCGATCACCGCGACATGCGCCCTTTCGAACGCGGCGAGCGCGGGCGCGCCGTACAGACGCGCGATGCCGCCGAAGCGTCGGTCGCGGTCGGCGGCGTATGCGGCGGTCGGTGTGAGAGCAGTTTCGGTTGAAGCGTTCATGGCGTGCGTCGATAAGGCCGGGTACGTTGAAAGCAAGCTAAAAGCTCGCAAAATGCGGCGCCCGTTGTGCGGCGTCAATCAAGGCTTACAGGCGGCTGTCGAGTGCGCAAACCTGTGCGCTCGATCATGCAAAATGCGGGCGAATTGCGTATTCTGCCTTATCGAAACCTTGGACGTGATAGCTGCAAGCGCCGCACCCGCCGGCACGCAACAGGTCCATGGGTTAATCAGGGCAAGATCGTTTCACCTTGGCTATACTGACCCGACTGTAGCGCTTGCATAAAAATGACGACTCTCGCAGACCTTCGCAAAAATTATTCGCGCGGCGCGCTCGATGCCACCGACGTCGACCCGAACCCGGTGAACCAGTTTCACACCTGGTTCGCCCAGGCGCTCGATGCGAAACTGCCCGAACCGAATGCCATGACACTTGCGACCGTCGATTCGCAAGGTCGTCCATCCGCCCGCATCGTGCTCATCAAGGGCGCCGATGAGCGCGGATTTGTTTTTTTTACCAATTACGATAGCCGCAAGGGCCGCGAGATCGCCGCCAATCCCGCGGCGAGCCTGCTGTTCCACTGGATAGAGCTCGAGCGCCAAGTGCGCATCGAGGGCCGCGTCGAAAAGACGAGCGATGAGGAGAGCGATGCGTATTACGCGTCGCGTCCGCTCGGCTCGCGCATCGGCGCGTGGGCATCGGATCAGAGCCAGCCGCTCGAAAGCCGCGAAGCGCTGGAAGCGCGCGAACGCGAGATGGTCGCCAGATACGGCGACGCGCCGCCGCGCCCGCCGCACTGGGGCGGCTATCGCCTCGTGCCCGATACCATCGAATTCTGGCAGGGACGCCCGTCGCGCCTTCACGATCGCATCGTCTATACGCGTGATGACGCGGGCGCGCCGTGGCGAATCATGAGACTCGCGCCGTAACGCGAGCACTGGCAGCAACCGAGATCGCAACGGCAACGAACATGAAGGCGGGAGCCTTCCCTTGATTTTCTTTAGCGCGGAGAAACAAGCATGTTCTGGGAGAAGAAGCTGACGCAGTGGGTTGAGGAAGTGCGCGACCGGGCCAATTTGCCTGCGCGGCTCGTGCTCTGGGATGGCCAGCAGCACGATTTCGGCCAGTTCGCCGCTCCTCGGGTGACGCTGCACGTGAAGAGCGCGACCGCGCTGCCTTATCTGCTCGAACCGAGTCTCGACAATCTCGGCGAAGCCTACGTCAAGGGCAAGATCGATATCGAGGGCAAGCTGTCCGACATCATCAACATCGGCTATTCGCTCGCGAAGAACACGGTGACGAGCGCAAGCAAGCTCGCCCGCGTGCGGCGCTACTTCAATCACTCGAAGACGTCGGACAAGAAGGCCATTCAGTACCACTACGATGTGTCGAACGAGTTTTACGCACTGTGGCTCGACAAGAACATGGTCTATTCGTGCGCGTACTTCGAGAACGGCGACGAAGACATCGACACCGCGCAGCTCAAGAAAATCGACCACATCCTCACGAAGATTCAGCTTCAGCCGGGTCATCGTCTGCTCGATATCGGCTGCGGCTGGGGCGCGCTCGTGATCCGCGCGGCGCAGAAGTTCGGCGCGAAATGCGTAGGTGTCACGCTCTCCGAGAACCAGTTCAAGCTCGCGACCGAGCGCGTCAAGGCGGCGGGGCTCGAAGATCGAATCGAGATTCGCCTGCAGGACTATCGCGACATCCCGGGGCAGTTCGACCGCATTACGAGCGTCGGCATGTTCGAGCATGTCGGGCGCAAGAATCTTGCGGGATACTTCGCGAGAATCCGCGATCTGCTCGTCGATGACGGCATCGCGATGAATCACGGCATCACGTCGTCTGATGCCGACAGCGGCGAGACTTCGCTCGGCGGCGGCGAATTCATCGACAAATACGTGTTCCCCGACGGCGAGCTGCCGCACATCAGCCTCGCGCTCGAAAGCATGCAGCGCGGCGGGCTGGAAGCGATCGACGTCGAAAGCCTGCGGCGGCACTACGCGCATACGCTCGACATCTGGGCCGACAGGTTCGAGGAAAACGCGGAGAAAGCGAAGAAGCTCGTCGACGATGAGCACTTCCGCATCTGGCGCGTGTACCTCGCGGGCTGCGCGTATGCGTTCGAGAACGACGACGTGTCGATCTATCAGGTGATCTGCCGCAAGGCGGGGCGAAGCGCGAAGACGCTGCCGTGGTCGCGGCGGTATATCTACGAGAAGGCGCTCTGAACCGCGAATCAATGCATATCGAAGCGGGGGAGCCGGAAGATCAGTTCGATCTTTTCGGCGTGCCTGCAAACGCTGCTTCGGCGGAGCCTGCGGAGGCACGAAAGCCGCCAAAGCCGTGCGGCGTGCTGCCCGCGCCCTTGCAGCCCGAACTCGAAGCCCTCGCGAAGCGCCTGCCGGATGCAATCCATCTCGGCACATCGACATGGTCGTTTCCGGGATGGCGCGGCATCGTCTATGGCGACGAGTACTCGAACACGAAGCTTTCCCGCGACGGTCTCAGCGCCTACGGCGCGCATCCGCTCCTGAAAAGCGTGTCGATCGACCGCTCGTTCTACGCGCCGCTGTCGCTCGCTGAATACGCGCGCTACGCATCGCAGGTGCCGGCGCACTTCCGCTTCATCGTCAAGGCGCCCGCCTCCGTCACCGATGCCTTCATCCGCGGGGAGCGCGGCACGCCGGACGCGGAAAACCCTGCGTTTCTGAACGCGCAGATTGCCATCGATGAATTCGTGACGCCATGCATCGGCGGTCTCGGCGCGAAAGCAGGCGCGCTCGTGTTCCAGTTCTCGCCGCTGCCCGAAGCGATGATCGTCGATCCGGCCAGTTTCATCGAACGGCTATCGGCGTTTCTGCAAGCGCTGCCGCCGCTCGAAGGCGAGTCTTGCTACGCGGTCGAGATCCGCGACGCGGTCATGCTCACGCCACGCTTCATCCGCGCGCTGCGCGAGGCGAACGTGCGCTACTGCATCGGCGTGCATGCGCGCATGCCGGACGTGCGCCGTCAGGCGAAGGCGCTCGCGTTGCTGGACGAAGAAGGAATGGGACCGTTCATCGCGCGCTGGAGTCTGCACAGCGGCTTTCGCTACGAACAGGCGAAGGCGAAATACGAGCCGTTCGACAAGATCGTCGATGAAGATCGCGGCACGCGTGAGGCGCTCGCCGAGCTGGCCGCGCGTTATGCCATCGCGGGCCAGCCGGTGGTGATCGCGGCGAACAACAAGGCGGAAGGCTCGGCGCCGCTCACGTGCTTCGAGCTCGCGCGCGGCATCGCGGAGGAATGCGACCGCGCGCGGAGCGACTAGAAGCGCATCACGCCTTCAGGCGGTGCGCGAACTTCTTGCGAAATTTCGCGACCTTCGGCCCGACGACCGCCGCGCAGTAGCCCTGATTCGGATGCTGCGCAAAATAGTTCTGGTGATACGCCTCGGCCGGATAATAGTCGTCGGCGAGCGGCACGACTTGCGTGACGATCTTGCCGCCGTAGACATCCTCGCGCTGCAGTTCGTCGATGACGTCAAGCGCGATCTTGCGTTGCTCGTCCGAATGCGTGAACACGACCGAGCGATACTGCGTGCCGACATCGTTGCCCTGCCGGTTGAGCTGGGTCGGATCGTGCGTCGCGAAGAAGATCTCGAGAACTTCGCGATAACCGATGACCGATGGATCGAACACGACCTTCACCACTTCCGCGTGACCGGTTTCGCCATCGCAGACCTGCTCGTACGACGGATTCACAACTTTGCCGCCCGCATAGCCCGATTCGACCGACTCCACGCCCTGCACCGCGAGAAACACGGCTTCGGTACACCAGAAACATCCGCCGCCGAGCGTCGCGGTCTCAAGTCTCGCCTGTTGGATCATGCGCAACTCCTCATCAAGTGCATGCGGCCACGCCGCGGATCCTGCATATTGATGCGCCCGGCCGATTCTTCAATCTTCCGGACGCGATGAGTCGAGCTTACTGGGTTTGGCCGGGCGGCGCAGAAAGCCCCTTGCGGCGGAAAACTTGCTGCCGGAATACGGTCTGTTGGCGGTCGGCGACTGCCGATTCCGATAGAATCGACACAATTCTCCAGTTTTTACATGACTTCTGAAAAGGTTCTTCCGACTGAAGCGCGACGCGCGGCCGGCTCGGTAGCACACGACACACTCGACCGCCCATTTGCCTGCTCATCTGCCAAATGACACGCGCTAAAACCCCGAATTTCGACCCGAATGCGTTCCGCGCCGCGCTCGGGCAGTTTGCGACCGGCGTCACGGTCATCACGACGCGCACCGCGTCCGGCCAGTTGATCGGGATCACCGCAAGCTCGTTCAACTCGGTATCGCTCAATCCGCCGCTCGTACTGTGGAGCCTCGCGACGAAATCGGCGTCGATGCCAGTGTTCCGCGCGAACAGCCACTATGTGGTGAACGTGCTCGCGGCATCGCAGCTCGACCTGTGCCGGCGTTTCGCCACGGTCAAGGGCGACCGCTTCGCGGGCGTCTCGCACGCCGCCGGGGACACCGGCATGCCGGTGCTCGACGGCGCGCTCGCGTGGTTCGAATGCCACAACCGCAGCCGCTACGACGAAGGCGATCACGTGATCTTCGTCGGTGAAGTGGAGCGTTGCGGCGTGCGCGAAGACGCAACGCAAACCGCGCCGCTCGTCTTCCATGCCGGCGGCTTCCATACGCTGGGGCCGCTGGAATAAACGCTCAGGGCGTGTGCGCGCGTCCCGGCTGCTCGATCAGCGCGACCGGCACGCCCGCATCGTCCTTCATCGTCTGAAGCACGATGTTCGAGCGGATGTCGATCACGCCGGGCGCCTTGTAGAGCTTCGACAGAATGAAATCGGAGTAATGCTTGAGGTTGTGCGCAAGCACGCGCAGCACGTAGTGCGTGTCGCCGGTGACGACGAACGCGCCGACCACTTCCGGCCATTCGCGCACGGCCGCGGCGAACTTCTCGTGCCAGTTTTCCTGGTCGTTGCGCATCGAGACATGGACGAAGGCTTCCAGTTCGATGCCGAGCCGCTCGCGGTCGAGGCACGCGCGATAACTCGCGATCACGCCTTCCTCTTCCAGCAGGCGCATTCGGCGCAAGCACGCCGACGGCGATAGCGAAATGCGCTCCGCCAGGTCCAGGTTACTGATCCGTCCATCTTCCTGCAGTACCGCCAGAATTCGGCAATCCGTTGCATCGAGCGTGAAGCCGGTCATTTTTGAGTCCCCTAGCCCGTTTCATCGAATTATGTTCTAAGCGCGACACTTTTGGGTGGTTATTTCGCAAGCACCTTTCGAGATAACGCGACTATGATTTGACGCATCTTTACGATTTCTGTTAGGGCGCGTCATGACGCTTCTGGACATTTCCCCATCGATCGGCCCCGCCACGCCCGTCTGGCCGGGCGACACGCCGGTCGGCATCGAGCGGGTGTGGCGAATCGAGGCGGGCTCGCCCGTCAACGTTGCGCGGCTCACGCTGTCGCCCCACACCGGCGCGCACGCCGATGCGCCGCTCCATTGCGATGAGCACGGCAAGCCGATCGGCGACGTCGCGCTCGATACGTACATCGGCGAGTGTCGCGTCCTGCACTGCATCGGTGCTTCGCCGCTCGTCACGCCGGAACACGTCGCCGCGCATCTCGACGGCGTCCCGGCGCGCGTTCTGCTGCGCACGTATGCAAACGCGCCGCTCCATGCATGGGACAGCGCCTTCGCCGCCGTCGCGCCGGAAACCATCGACTTGCTGGCCGAAAAAGGCGTGAAGCTCCTCGGCATCGACACGCCGTCGCTCGATCCTCAGGACTCGAAGACGATGGATGCGCACAAGCGTATCCGCGCCCACGGCATGGCGATCCTCGAAGGCCTCGTACTCGACGCCGTCGCGCCCGGCGACTACGAACTGATCGCCCTGCCGCTCAAATTCTCGACGCTCGATGCGAGTCCGGTTCGCGCCGTCCTGCGTCCGCTTTCCTGATGATCTTCAAATATATGGACTTTTCGATGAAACATCGTGACGAAGCCGCGGCGCTCGACCGCGACGATCCGCTCGCGCCGCTGCGCGAGCAGTTCGCATTGGCCGATGGCGTGATCTACCTCGACGGCAATTCGCTCGGCGTGCCGCCCAAAGCGTCCGCCTCACGCGCCGCCGACGTGATTTCCGCCGAATGGGGCGAAGGCCTGATCCGCAGCTGGAACACGGCTGGCTGGTTCGCGTTGCCCAAGCGTCTCGGCAACAAGCTCGCACCGCTGATCGGCGCGGGCGAAGACGAAGTCGTCGTGACGGACACGATCTCCGCGAATCTCTTCAAGATTCTGTCGGCCGCGCTCAAGCTCGCAAACGAGCGCGATCCGAAGCGGCGCGTGATCGTCTCCGAACGTTCGAACTTTCCGACAGATCTGTACATCGCGCAGGGTTTGATCGAGCAGCTCGATCGCGGTTACGAACTGCGCCTCGTCGACGATGCTTCGGAACTGCCGGCCGCGATCGACGAAAACACCGCCATCGCGATGATCACGCACGTCAACTACCGCACCGGCTACATGCATGACATGGCCGCGCTCACGCAGACCATTCATCGCGCGGGCGCGCTCGCCGTCTGGGATCTCGCGCATTCGGCGGGCGCGGTGCCGGTCGATCTGAACGGCGTCGGCGCGGACTACGCGGTGGGTTGCACGTACAAGTATCTGAACGGCGGCCCGGGCTCGCCCGCGTTCGTGTGGGTGCCGAAGCGCCATCAGAGCGCCTTCTCGCAGCCGCTCTCCGGCTGGTGGGGACACAGGAAGCCGTTCGAGATGGACCCGGTGTATCGCCCGGACGACGGCATCGGCCGGTTTCTTTGCGGCACGCAGCCCATCGTGTCGATGTCGCTCGTCGAATGCGGGCTCGACGTGTTTCTGCAAACCGGAATGCAGACGCTGCGTCGCAAGTCGCTCGCCTTGAGCGATCTGTTCATCCGGCTGGTCGAGGAACGCTGCGGCGAATTCCCGCTCTCCCTCGCGACGCCGCGCGAGCACGCGCAACGAGGCTCGCAGGCGAGTTTCGAGCACCCGAACGGCTATGAGGTGATGCAGGCGCTGATCGCGCGGGGCGTGATCGGCGATTACCGCGAGCCGCGCATTCTGCGCTTTGGCTTCACGCCGCTCTACACGCGCTTCGTCGATGTGTGGGACGCCGTCGATATCCTGCGCGACGTGCTCGCGACCGAAAGCTGGCGCGCGCCCGAATTCGCCGAGCGCGCATCGGTGACCTGAAAGGAGCGTCGACATGAGCAATACGCAAGGCTGCCCGTTCGGTCACGGCGCCGTGGAAACCACGCAGAACGAAGGTTGGCACGACGCCAAGCTCGATTTCGCCGATTCGATGAGCTACGGCGACTATCTCGGCCTCGATTCGATCCTGAACGCGCAGCATCCGCTCTCGCCGGATCACAACGAGATGCTGTTCATCGTGCAGCATCAGACGAGCGAGCTATGGATGAAGCTCGCGCTCTACGAATTGCGCGCGGCGCTCGCGGCCGTGCATCGCGATGAGCTGCCGCCCGCGTTCAAGATGCTCGCGCGCGTGTCGCGCATCTTCGAGCAACTTGTGCAGGCGTGGAACGTCCTCGCGACGATGACACCCTCCGAATACACCGCGATGCGCCCGTATCTCGGGCAATCATCGGGGTTTCAGTCGCATCAGTATCGGCAGATCGAGTTCATGCTCGGCAACAAGAACGAGCAGATGCTGAAGCCGCACGCGCATCGGCCGGAAATTCTCGAACAGGTGCGCGGGACGCTCGAGGCGCCCTCCTTCTACGACGAAGTGATCCGCCTGCTCGCCCGACGCGGCTTCGAGATCGATTCGAAGCGTCTCGAGCGCGACTGGACGCAGCCGACGACGCACGATCCGTCCGTCGAGGCGGCGTGGCTCGCGGTGTATCGCGATCCGTCGCATCACTGGGATCTGTACGAGATGGCGGAAGAGCTGGTCGATCTGGAAGATGCGTTCCGGCAATGGCGCTTCCGGCATGTGACGACGGTGGAGCGCATCATCGGCTTCAAGGGCGGCACAGGCGGCACCGCGGGCGCGTCGTATCTGCGCAAGATGCTCGATGTCGTGCTGTTTCCGGAGCTCTGGCACGTCCGGACGGTGCTCTGAGCCGTTACGCGAGACGCGCGGCGAGCGCCTTCAGCCTCGGGCCGATCGTCTCGCGGAAATACGCCTCGTCCATCGACGACGCCGGCCCGCTGCTCGACAGCACGAGCCAGCGCCCGTTGCGCAGGTCGCGAAAAGGTGCGGCGATGGCGTTGACGTCGTCGTGCCACTCGCGGAACGAATAACAGCAGCCGTCGCGCGCGAAATCGTCGATCGAGCGTCGGGCGGCATTGACGATTGCCGTGTCTTCGTTTTTCGCGAGTTCGTCGAACAGCGCCTCGCGCGCCGCCGGTTCCTGGACCGCGAGATACGCGCGGCCCATCGAGCTCGTGAGCATCGAGAGGCGCGAGCCGGGCGCAAGGCCGAGCGTCAACGCCGTCTCGCTGCGAATGGTTTCCAGATAGATCATGTCCAGGCCGTCGCGGCAACCGAGCGATACCGCCGCGCCGATCTCCCGCGCAAGCGCGCGCATGTGCGGGCGGGCGAGTTCCAGCGTGTCCGCGCCCGCGAGCAGCGTGAAGCCGAGCGACAGCACGCCCGTGTCGAGCGCGTATTTGCCCGCAGGTTCGTCGAAGCGCAGATAGCCGAGCGTCGTCAGCGTGTAGGCAAGACGATTGACGGTCGCCTTCGGCAGACCGGTGCGTTCGACGAAATCGCGATTGCCGAGCAGCGTCTCCCCGGGCCGGAACGCGCGCAGCAAATCGAGCCCGCGTGCGAGCGCGACGACGAACTTGCGCTCGTCGATGTCCTCGGACGATAGATGACGCGAAGAAATCGGCGCTGAATTCCGGTTGGATTCGGCTGGCATCGGGTGATAAACTCGAAACTGGATTTGCAAAACATTGTTTCGCCTAGCGGAACTCATGTCAAGCGTCTCGCGCCAGCCGATTGTGGAAATGTGCACGCGCTTCCGGCGCTTTTCGATGAAATCAGGAGATAGCAGATGGCCGACGCCGCCCGATTCAACTGGGAAGATCCGCTCTTGCTGGATCAGCAACTGACCGAAGACGAACGCATGGTGCGCGACGCCGCGCGCGCTTACGCACAGGACAAGCTGCAGCCGCGCGTGATGCAGGCGTTTCGCGAGGAAAAGACCGATCCGGCGATCTTCCGCGAAATGGGCGAACTGGGTCTGCTTGGGCCGACGATCCCCGAGCAATACGGCGGTCCGGGGCTCAACTACGTCTGCTACGGCCTGATCGCGCGCGAAGTCGAGCGCGTGGATTCGGGCTATCGCTCGATGATGTCGGTGCAATCGTCGCTCGTGATGGTGCCGATCAACACCTTCGGCAGCGAGGCGCAGAAGGAAAAGTATCTGCCGAAGCTCGCGCGGGGCGAGTGGATCGGCTGTTTCGGTCTCACGGAGCCGAACGCGGGCTCCGATCCGGCGAGCATGACGACGCGCGCAAAGAAGGTGCAGAACGGCTTCTCGCTCTCCGGCACGAAGATGTGGATCTCGAACTCGCCGATCGCAGATGTGTTCGTCGTATGGGCGAAGCTGGAGGAAGACGGCCGCGACGAGATTCGCGGTTTTATCCTGGAGAAAGGCTGGAAGGGTCTGTCGGCGCCGGCGATTCACGGCAAGGTTGGCTTGCGCGCGTCGATCACCGGCGAAATCGTGATGGACGAAGTCTTCGTTCCAGAAGAGAACATGCTTCCGGACGTGCGCGGCCTGAAAGGTCCGTTCACCTGCCTGAACTCCGCGCGCTACGGCATCTCCTGGGGGGCGCTCGGCGCCGCCGAATCATGCTGGCACACCGCGCGGCAATACACGCTGGATCGCAAGCAGTTCGGCCGCCCGCTCGCGGCCAATCAGCTGATCCAGAAGAAGCTCGCCGACATGCAGACCGAAATCACCCTCGGCCTTCAAGGCGTGCTGCGTCTTGGCCGCATGAAGGATGAAGGCACGGCGGCTGTCGAAATCACGTCGATCATGAAGCGCAATTCGTGCGGCAAGGCGCTCGATATTGCCCGGCTCGCACGCGACATGCTCGGCGGCAACGGCATCTCCGATGAATTCGGCGTCGCGCGTCATCTCGTGAATCTCGAAGTGGTGAATACGTACGAAGGCACGCACGACATTCACGCGCTGATTCTGGGCCGCGCGCAGACGGGCATCCAGGCGTTCTTCTGAAGGAGCTTAGTTCACGGTTGAGAAGGGCCGGCGCGCCGTGCGCCGGCCCTTTGTCTTTCTGCCGTTTGTAACTTTCGATAGGCGGCTGAAACTTTTACGGGTCAGATCGTATCCATCCCAATTGATGTCGATGTATTGACGAAGCACGAGCGGCTGGAACGGAACCTGCGTGAGTTTCGCCCGGAAGGCGTCACGCCTCCTCGTCAGCGGTCCCATCTTTGGTTACGATTCCGTAGCCTTACCGATTGGAGCCTTTCATGTCAGAAATCAATAAGGAGCGATTCATGTCGGATATCAAAACCGTACTCGCTGACGCCGAAGATCTCTTGAAACAAGCGGCGACCGCCACTGGTGAACGCGCTTCCGAATTGCGCGAGACAGCCCTTACACGCCTGAAGCAAGCGAAGGAAAAAGCCGCCGACGCGCAGGTCGTCGTAATCGAGCGAGGCAAGAAAGCTGCACGCGCGACCGACGATTACGTCCACGAGCATCCGTGGGCGTCCATCGGCATTGCGGCGGGGCTCGGCATGGTGATCGGGCTTCTGATCAACCGCAAGTAGCCGCTGACTCGCCACAATGGCCCGCGAATTGCTAATCTGCTCTTTGTCGCGGTCCCGGCTGAACTGAACCGCGAGCGCCTTGCCCGGGCGCGCGGCTCGACACTCGCACCGGCCGGCCGCTTCACGCGCCGACCGGAACCACAAAAAAGCGGCACTAACGCGCTCCTCGCATTCAAGCCATGACGACCGAACGGCCAACGCAGCAATCGTCCCCCGGACCGCTGCGACGAATTCTGAGCTCCGCCTTCGCCATCTTCGAGACGCGTCTTGAACTCATCGGCATCGAGCTTCAGGAGGAAAAGGAGCGGCTCATCGGCGTGCTTTTCCTCGGGCTCGCCGCCATGATGCTCGCGATGATGGCGCTCATCTCGCTCACGGTGCTGATCGCCATCTTCTTTTGGGACACGTATCGGTGGCAGGCGCTCGGCGGCATCACGCTCCTGTACGCGTTGATCGCGATTGCATGCGGTCTGCGCGCGCGCAGCAGCTTGCTCGATGCCCCGAACATGTTCGACGACACGCTCGCCGAATTCCGCAAGGACCGCGACACCTTCCGCTGATCTCCGCGCCCAATCCAAGCCATGAGCCAACACGACGATACCTTCAGGTCGCCCAAACGCGACAAAGCGAAAAAACTGCGCACGCCGCACATGCGCGCGCTGCGCAAGGAACTGCTGATCGCTCGCGCGGATGTCGAGCGCATGGAGCTGCGGCAAGCAACACATGATTTGCGTTCGTCCGTCACGCATTTCAGTGTTCTTCGCTTCCTGATGCCAGGCGGGGGGGCGCCACGCTGGGGCAAGCGCCGCGGGTCTGCGGGCGGTATCGGCGGCGTGCTCGGTTCGCTGCTCGGCTCGGGCAATATCGGCTTGCTGCTCAAGCAGTATCCGATCGTCGGTTCCCTTGCATCGCTCGTTCTCACCAAGCCGGTGAGAACGAAGTTGCTGCGCAGCGCCAAGCCAGTGCTCAAATGGGGCGGTCTCGCGCTCGCCGGATGGGAAGGCTGGCGCATCTATCAGCAAATGAAGACCGCCGCGCCCGAGACCTCCACCAACGCCGTCGATCCGACAGTGTTCTGATTTCCCACTTCAACCTCTCGCCGCCCAGCAGGACGCGGACTGTACCGCATCGAGCGGCGTGGTCGAGCCGGGCGGGTGATTCCAGCGCAGTCCGGTCGCGTCGATGACGAAGGCGCCGCATGCGTCGTCCTGCATGGCGCCGGGCGCAACGGGCGCGGCTTCGATGGCGTAGCCGCCGTTAGTCGGCGATTCCGGCAGCACGGCGACGCTGTATACCGCCGTCCCGCCCGGAGGCGCTCTGTCGAAACTTGCGCCGAGCGTGATCGCCTCACCGCTTTCCGACGTTTGCGCAAGCCGCGTCGTTTCGGCGAACTGGACTGCACGCACCAACGCCGACGCCGCATCGAGTCGATGCGCCTTCAACACGTGCGTTCGATACGCCGGAATGGCGAATGTCGCGATGATCGCGGCGACGCCCAGCGCGATCATCAATTCTAGAAGGCTGAAGCCCTTCTCGCTCATGCTTCCTTTCATGACGGCTCCTCAAAACGGCCTGGCGACGACGCGCCGCCAGTGCTGCGTGCTCGCGCCCTCGGCGATATCGATACGAAGCTGAAGCCACGCCTCGGAATCGGGGCTCGCGCCGAAACCGCGCGTAGTGACGAGATACGCCCCGCTCGCCCACGATTCGATCAGACATTGCGGCGCGCGGCGCGCGTACGGCCACACCGCGAACGGCGTGATCGCGGCGGCAGTCGGTCCCTCGAACGATGTCTTCGTACGCCATCGGGACGGTTCGTCCTTGAGCGACTGGCTCGCCGATGGCAGCGCGAGGGACAGCATCCGGCTGCATCGGATCAGCGCGCTGTCCGCTGCATGGAACGCCTGCGCGCGCTCGCGCGTCGCAACGGTCGCGCGGCCCGCCACGAGCGATGTCTGCAACCATGCGCTCGCCGTCACGAGCATCATTGCCGAGAGAATCAGGACGATCGGTAACGTAGCGCCGCGTGTTCGGGAACGTCGCTTCATTGCGGGCCTCCGGATGTCATCGCCGGCGAATTGCGTATCGCGATGCGCCGCCAGAAGACCTGACGAGCGCGGCCATCGTCGGCATAAGCAGGCGAGCCGTTGCAATCGACGTAGTTCGTTCGCCGCTTCGCGTTGGAGTTGAAGCCGCGTACCAAGACGCAAATGTCGGCGCCGTAGACATCGCGCCAGCGTTCGCGCGCGATGGCCGAAGCGTCCAATGCCGATGGCGAGTCCGCCCGCCAATACACGACACGCATCCGTTCGATGCCTTCGACGATCGGCTGGGGCTGCCGGCCGCCGCACTCGCAGTAAAGCTCGGGCTCGCCGCTCGAAGTGCTGGCCTTCACGTAAAAGCGATTCGTGACGATGGCGTCGGCGATGGTCTGGCCGATGCAGTCCGTTGGCACGCCACCGCTCGACGGCCATGTGGATACGGCATCGGCGGCGTAGCGAATCTGGATGCCGTCCGAATGACTGGCCAACGACTCGCACAATGCTCCCGACTCCGCGCCGACCACGCGGCCTTGCGCGCAACCGAATATCGGTGCTTCGACAGTCGCGTCCGGGCCAGACGCGAAACCGGCCATTTGGAGCTGCTGTCCCAGCATGTCCAGCGCGGTCGGTCCGGCGTCCTGGATGCGTGCGGCGTCGGTGGCACGATCGAACGCGGCGCGCTGCCCGCGATAGAGCGACAGCGACGCGGTCACGATCAACATGCCTAGCGCGAGCGCGATCGTCATTTCGAGAAGCGTATGACCGCTCGACGGGAAGGCGCGTGAGGTCATCGCGCGAACGCCATTGCAATGCACGATGTGAACGGCTTTGCCTGCGGCTCGGGACACGGGTCGGACCGATCTTCCGCGCGCCAGCTCACCGTCGCGATGCGCACGCCGTCGGCCCGATCGGACACCGCGACATCGCCCGCGGGCAGCATCGACGACGCCCTCGCCTGCCATTGCGACACGATTGGCGCTCGGTCGGCATCGCTGCGAATGCCTTCCGCGACCGAATCGGCGATCAGCGCCGCGCGTTCCCGCAGCAACGCCGCCCGCTCACCGCGCGCGAGCGCGCTTTGCACCGCGACGAGCCCAAGCGCGCTCACCGCCGTGAGCGTCAACGCGATCATCACTTCGCTCAGCGAATCGCCTCGTTGCGCGCCCTTCATGCCGACGCTCCGCAACCGCCCTGCGTGATGCGCGCCCGGCCGCCCGCCGCGAGCCGTACGCATCGACGCGACGCGGGATTCGCGGCGGCATCGGCGCCGCGCGGACCGAGTTCGAAGCTGCGAAATCCGCCGATCACTTGTCCGGAGGGCGGTGTGAAAGACAGTTCGGTCGATGTCCCGGCGATAGCGACCGACGTCATCGCGGGCTGCATGCGCAGAAGCGTCGAAACGCCGTCGCGATCGACGAACACACCCCATCCGCACGACCAGTCAGTAACGCCGGCATCGCAGCTTCGCCCCGCCGCCAGGCAATGACGCGACGGGTCGATGCGGCACAGCGTGACGCGTGCGCCGCGTTTTATGGATTCGGCACGGGCAAGCGAAATCGCGGAAAAGAGCGAGCGCGCCCGCGCATCGACCTGATCGCGCACCTGCCACGCGACGAACGACGGCGCGGCGAACGTCGCGAGGATCGCCATCACGGCGAGCACCACGCACAGTTCGACGAGCGTGAAACCTTGATTTGAAGCGCTGATCATCTGCAATCCTTAATCGATAGATTCGAGCCGAAAGACGCAATCTAGCGAGAAGGAATGCACGCCGCCATTAGTCAGTATGACTCCGCGAGGCAGGGGCTGGCCTGGCGCGCGGAATCAGACGCGGGTTAGCATCGCTGCCAG
>NZ_JALQDT010000031.1:0-1553 GCF_023631085.1 Caballeronia sp. INML1
CCATTAGTCAGTATGACTCCGCGAGGCAGGGGCTGGCCTGGCGCGCGGAATCAGACGCGGGTTAGCATCGCTGCCAGAGCCGCACGGTGTGGACAGGGCCACACCCGGCGATATCCATCACGGAGGCCAGCGTGGAAAACGATAGCACACTGTACGTAGGGCTCGACGTCCATAAGGACTCGATTACAGTTGCCTATGCGCTGGGCACAGGCGAGGTCGAACTTCTCGGCAAGATCGGTACGACGAAGACGGATATCGATCGCCTGTGCAAGCGCCTTTAGTCGAAGGCTCGGCACATCGTCATCGTCTACGAGGCGGGTCCGTGCGGCTACGGACTTTACCGTCAGCTCGTGCAGAAGGGGTTTGACTGCATGGTGTGCGCGCCGTCATTGATTCCCAAAAAGCCTGGTGAGCGAGTCAAGACCGATCGGCGCGACGCCGTCAAGCTCGTGAGGTCGCTGCGCGCCGGGGATCTGTCAGCGGTGTACGTCCCCAGCGTGGAGGACGAAGCATTCCGCGATCTGGCTCGCGCGTGGGTCAGCGCCAAGGACGATCTGAAGCGCGCCAGACAACGGTTGAAGGGCTTTCTGCTCTCGCATGGGGTGCGCTATACGGGCCGAGCCGACTGGGGGCCGGCGCACCGGCGCTGGGTGAGCACGTATGCATTCGAGAGCTCGTGGCAGCAACTGGCGTTCGAGGAGTATCGACGCACCATTGAGGATCGCCTGGCGCAATGCGACCGGCTGGAGGCCGCGTTGCGCGATGCCGTCGTCAACTGGCGCTTTTATCCTGCCGTTCTGGGCCTGCAGACGATGCGCGGCGTGCAGTTCACCACGGCAGTGGGCATGCTCGCTGAGCTCGGTGATCTGTCACGCTTCGCGCACCCTCGCCAATTGATGGGCTGGCTGGGCGTGACGCCCTCCGAGCACTCGTCAGGAGAAAAACGCCGTCAGGGCAGTATCACCAAAAACGGCAACAGCTATGCAAGAAAACTGTTGGTCGAAGCGGCCTGGAGCTATCAACATCCGGCCCGCGTGAGTCCCGGGATCCAACGTCGTCACGATGGTATTCCAAAGCCAATCGTGGACCGAGCCTGGGACGCGCAACTGCGTCTGTGCCGGCGCTTCCGGAAGCTAATCACGCGCGGCAAGCAGAAGAACATCGCGGTGGTCGCGGTCGCCCGCGAGCTCGCCGGATTCATTTGGGACATCAGTCGACTCGCGATGTCACTTGCCATACCCTGCGAGCCGCTCACAACATGATGCTGCGGTTGAGTAACTTTTAGTCGAATGGGGAGGAGTTTCCTGAAGGCGGCGTAGCCCGGCACACGAGTAACCCGCGATTCGGCTACGCAACGATTTCTATCCGACTTGCGACATTAGATAGCGGCAGGCTCATTGGGCGGATTTCTGTAATGCGGTACCCAACCCGCGAATATCAGCATGATCCACCGTCGAGACTTACTGCTACGTCGCCCTCAGGAAATTCGGCAAGATGCGCACATCAACAAACCCAAAACCGATCGCTATTGACAGGCGGAGTCATATCAGCCG
>NZ_JALQDT010000032.1:0-25514 GCF_023631085.1 Caballeronia sp. INML1
CTCAGGAAATTCGGCAAGATGCGCACATCAACAAACCCAAAACCGATCGCTATTGACAGGCGGAGTCATATCAGCCGAATGGACGAGTGTTCACGCCATTCGATGCCCGGCACACTGCGCGAGCGAACGGCAGGAATTCAGGGTTGGGAGGGAATAAATGCGGAAAGGATCAGCGCTTGCGCGAGCTCGATTTCTTCGGCGCGGCGCGCCGGAATTCTTCGAGCACGTCTTCGAATTCGGAGACGTCCTCGAAACGCTTGTAGACGGAAGCGAAACGCACGTAGGCGATGGTATCGAGCTGTCGCAACTCGTTCATGACGAGTTCGCCGAGGCGTTCGCTCTGCACTTCACGCTCGCCGCTGCCGAGCAACTGATACTCGATGCGGGACGCGGCGGCGTCGATCGCATCGGCTGCGACCGGACGCTTTCTCAGCGCAAGCTGCATGCTCGCGACGATCTTGCGACGGTCGAACTCTGTGCGGCTGCCGTCTTTCTTGACGACAGTCGGCAGCGCCAGTTCGACGCGCTCATACGTGGTGAAGCGCTTGTCGCACGCGGGACAGCGCCTTCGCCGCCGAATGGCCGCGCCATCCTCCGACACGCGAGAATCCACGACCTGGGTATCTTCGTGTCGGCAGAATGGGCAGCGCATCGGCGTTGGGCTCGCGAATTAACGGTAGACCGGGAAACGCTTGGTCAGATCGGCCACCTGCGCGCGCACGCGCTCGATCGTCGCCTGGTCTTCCGGATTGTCGAGCACGTCGGCGATCAAGTTGCCGACGATCTCAGCTTCCTTCGTGCCGAACCCGCGCGTGGTCATCGCGGGCGAGCCGAGGCGCACGCCGCTCGTGACGAACGGCTTTTCCGGATCGTTCGGAATGGCGTTCTTGTTGACTGTGATGTGCGCGGCGCCGAGCGCGGCTTCCGCAGCCTTGCCGGTGATCTTCTTCGCCCGCAGATCGACGAGCATCACGTGGCTTTCGGTACGGCCCGACACGATGCGCAAGCCGCGCTTCACGAGCGTTTCCGCAAGCACGCGCGCGTTGTCGATCACGGCCTGTTGATAAGTCTTGAATTCCGGCGACAGCGCTTCCTTGAACGCCACGGCCTTCGCGGCGATCACGTGCATGAGCGGTCCGCCCTGAATGCCCGGGAAAATCGCCGAGTTGATCTGTTTCTCAAACTCGGCCTTCATCAGGATCACGCCGCCGCGCGGACCGCGCAGGCTCTTGTGCGTCGTCGTGGTGACGAAATCGGCGTGCGGCACCGGGTTCGGATATACGCCCGCTGCGACGAGACCGGCGTAGTGCGCCATGTCGACCATGAAGTAAGCGCCGACGCTCTTCGCGATCTTCGACAGACGCTCGAAGTCGATCTTCAGCGCAAACGCCGACGCGCCTGCGACGATCAGCTTCGGCTTGTGTTCCTTGGCGAGCGCTTCGGTCTTTTCGTAGTCGATGTCTTCGGCCTCGTTCAGGCCGTAGCTCACGACGTTGAACCACTTGCCCGACATGTTGACCGGCGAGCCGTGCGTCAGGTGACCGCCTTCGGCGAGGCTCATGCCCATGATCGTGTCGCCCGGCTTGAGCACGGCGAAGAACACGCCCTGATTGGCTTGCGAGCCGGAGTTCGGCTGGACGTTCGCGGCTTCGGCGCCGAAGAGCTGTTTCACGCGGTCGATCGCGAGTTGCTCGACGATGTCGACATACTCGCAGCCGCCGTAGTAGCGCTTGCCGGGATAGCCTTCGGCGTATTTGTTCGTGAGTTGCGAGCCCTGCGCGGCCATCACGGCCGGGCTCGTGTAGTTTTCCGACGCGATCAGCTCGATGTGATCTTCCTGGCGACGGTTTTCCTGCTCGATCGCCTTGAGCAATTCGGGATCGACATTGGCGAGGGTACTTTCGGCTCTGTCAAACATACGTTTTCCGTGAGATCAAAACAGGTTGACCGGATCGCGCGTGCGCCACGTTCGAAGCAGACGCAAAAGACGCTGGAAACCGATGGAGTCCAGGCGCGACGGATAGAGGATGAATCCGGTTTCGCGGAACGGACAGCCACCGGCAACGCAGCGACGGCGTGCGGATCTCAGCTGCCCAGGCGAACGGCAAAACGACGCTCCGCGCTTCCTGGTGGGTCGCTCCACCTTGAATCCGAAGATTCTATCGCCAGTCACGCGGGGTTTGAGCGTTGTAGTGTAATGGGCGGGCAGCCTTTAGGCAACCGGATCCCCGACCATTTCCCGGCACGAATCGACGCGTTTAAAGCACGATCGTTCGCGTGTGTCATTGCTTGCCGCGCCGCATCAATGGAAGTACCCTTTGCGCCGTCGACGGACGCGCTCCCCGGCGCGTTTCGGCTTTATCCATCTCATCCCGTTCGGAGTCCGCTCATGATCGTTTTTGTCACCGGCGCGTCTGCCGGATTTGGCGCCGCCATTGCGCGCACTTTCGTGAAAGGCGGCCATCGCGTGATCGCCGCCGCGCGCCGCAAGGAGCGGCTCGTCGCGCTGTCGAACGAGCTCGGCGACGCGCTCCTGCCGGTCGAGCTCGACGTGCGCGACGAAACCGCGGTGCGCAACGCCGTCGCGTCGCTGCCGGAAACGTTCGCCCAGATCGATGTGCTCGTGAATAACGCCGGTCTCGCGCTCGGTCTCGAGCCCGCGCAACGCGCGAATCTCGACGACTGGAAGAACATGATCGACACGAACTGCACAGGCCTCGTGACCGTCACGCACGCGATCCTGCCGGGCATGATCGAGAGGAATCGCGGCCATGTGTTCAATATGGGCTCGGTGGCCGGCACGTATCCGTACATCGGCGGCAATGTGTATGGCGCGTCCAAGGCGTTCGTGCGGCAGTTCAGCCTGAACCTGCGTGCCGACGTCGCCGGCACCGCTCTGCGCGTGACCGACATCGAACCGGGACTGGTGGGCGGCACCGAGTTTTCCAACGTGCGCTTCAAGGGCGACGACAGCAAGGCCGCGACCGTCTACAAGGACGTGCAGGCGCTCACACCCGAGGACATCGCCGATGCGATCTACTGGATCGCGACGCGCCCGGCGCACGTCAATATCAACGCGATCGAGATGATGCCGATCGCCCAAACCTTCGCACCGTTGCAAATTCACCGCGGCTGATTCGGGGATTTGCCTAAGGATTTGGCAGTCGTGCTTCCGGTTCCGGTAAAATGCCGCCGATGAATATTTGTCAAAAAGCAAGCCGGAGCGTGCTCGAGCGCCTCCGCGCGTGCGGAGCGGCGCAAAGGTGAGTGATCCGTTGACTTTCGAATGGCCGGTTCGGGTGTATTACGAGGACACCGACGCCGGCGGCATCGTTTTCTACGCGAACTACCTGAAGTTCTTCGAGCGGGCGCGCACCGAATGGCTGCGCGCGTGCGGCATCGACCAGCAGCGCCTCGCGGATTCGAACGGCATTGTGTTCGTCGTGAGACGCACGTCTGTCGATTATTCGTCGCCGGCACGTCTGGACGACGTCATTCGCGTCGTGAGCCGCATCGAGCGGCTCGGCCGTGCGTCGGTGGATTTTCATCAGGAAGCGTGGCGCGATGGCGTTCTGCTCGCGAGCGGCGACATTCGTATAGCGTCGGTGAATCGCGCGTCGGTTCGTCCAGCCGCGATTCCCGATGCCGTACTCGACGGATTGAAACGCGGCCCGCACGCCACGCTCGTCACCGCGTCATGAGGCGCGAACCCGGATCGAGCCTGAACGATGAACTCATCGCATCCCGAAGCGAACCAAGGGCATCGGGAACAGAGGAAGCACTAACGACCACGAGCCTGCCACGGCGCGGCTTTCGTTTGATTCACATCCTTTTCACGAAAGCATGACGCTTTGACCGGACGTCCCTTTCGGGACGTAACAGCGGACCTTTATGAACAATACACAAGACCTGTCGATCATTTCTCTCGTCATTCACGCGAGCCTGCTCGCGCAGGCCGTGATGGCGCTGCTGCTGCTCCTCTCGCTGCTGTCGTGGACCTTCATTTTTCGCAAGTGGTTTGCCATTCGGCGCGCGCGCGCGCAAACCGAGCGTTTCGAGCGCGATTTCTGGTCGGGCGGCGACCTGCAGGCGCTCTATCAGAGCGCGGCGAACAACCGTCACACCATCGGCGCGCTCGAGCGTATCTTTGAATCCGGCATGCGCGAATTTCTGAAGGGCAAGGAGCGTCGCATCACCGACCCCGGCGCGATCCTCGACGGTTCCCGCCGCGCGATGCGCGCCGCCTTCCAGCGCGAAATGGACGTGCTCGAGGCGAATCTCGCGTTTCTCGCTTCGGTCGGCTCGGTGAGTCCGTATATCGGTCTCTTCGGCACCGTCTGGGGCATCATGAACTCCTTCCGCGGACTCGCCAACGTGCAGCAGGCGACGCTCGCGAACGTGGCGCCGGGCATCGCCGAGGCGCTCGTCGCAACCGCGATCGGCCTCTTCGCCGCGATCCCGGCCGTGGTCGCATACAACCGTTACGCGCACGATATCGATCGCCTGGCGATCCGTTTCGAGACCTTCATCGAAGAGTTCTCCAACATCCTGCAGCGTCAGGCGCACTAAGCAAGGAGTCGCGATGGCAGGCCCCATTCGTTCCAGCATGCGCGGCAGTTCGCGCCGCGCAATGTCCGACATCAACGTCGTGCCGTATATCGACGTGATGCTCGTGCTGCTCGTCATCTTCATGGTGACGGCGCCGCTCGTTTCGCCGTCCATCATCAATTTGCCGACCGTCGGCAACGCGCAACCGCAGGAGCAGCAGCCGCCGCTCGTCATCAACATCAAGGCGGACGGCAGCATGAACGTCCGGTACAAGGAAGACGGCGGCGCGACGCAGGAGCAGAAGATGACGAAGGAAGAGCTGAATACCTTCGTGCTCAATCGTCAGGAGTCGCATCCGGATCAGCCCGTCGTGATCGCGGCGGACAAGACCGTGAAGTATGAAGTCGTGATGAACGTGATGTCCGATATGAAGGCGCGCGGCGTGAAGCGCGTCGGATTGCTCGTCAAATCGCAATGACCCTTTTGCACAGGCAGACACGCGCATCGTCCGCGCGACCGATTCGCCCGCCGCGCGAGCGTGGCACGGGCAAGGCGTTCGCGCTCGCGGCGTTGATGCACCTGCTGCTCGGCTGGCTGCTGTACCACGGCATCAACTGGCAGAACAACACGCCCGCGGGCTCGGAAGCGGAGATCTGGACAGAGATTCCGGATACGTCCACACCGACGCCCCGCCCCGCCCCGCCACCGCCTGCGCCAGTGAAGGTGCAGCCCGCGCCGCCGCCCGCGAAGGACGAGGACGCGGACATCGCGTTGCAGGAGAAGAAGCGCAAGCAGCAGGAAGCGGCCGCGCGTGAGGCGCAGCTCGCGGAGCAGCGCCGTCAACAGGAGCAGGCGCGTCAGGAAGCGGAAGAAAAGCGTCAGCAGCAACTCGCTGCGCAAGCCGCCGCCCAGAAGGCGATGCAGGACAAACAGAAGCAGATCGAGCAGCAGCGTCAGGCCGAACTGCAAAAGCAGCAACAGAAGGCGCAGCAGGACAAGCAGCGCCAGCAACAGCAGGCCGAAGCGCAGAAGCAGGAACAGCTCAAGGAGCAGAAGGAACAGCAGCAGGAAGCCAAGGCGAAGGCCGATGCCCAAGCGAAGGCCAAGGCTGAAGCCGACGCGAAAGCGAAGGCGGCGGCGCAGGCGAAAGCCAAGGCCGATGCGGAATCGAAGGCCAAGCTCGACGCCGAGCGCAAGGCTCGCCTCTCGCAACTGCAAGGTCAGTTGGGCGGCGGTACGGCGGGCAGCGGCGAAGGGCTCGCCAAGAGCGGCACGGGCAAGGGCGCGGGCGGCAATGCAACCTCGCCGGGATACGCCGAGAAGGTGCAGCGCCGCGTGCGGCCGAACATCCATTGGGGCGGCGAAACCGCCGGGCTTGAAACGGTTGTTTCAGTCCGCTGCTCACCGACGGGCACACTGCTATCCGCATCCATCACCCGTTCGAGCGGCAACGAGCAATGGGACGCGGCGGCGTTGCGTGCAGTACAGAATTCCGACCCCATGCCCGTCGATATCGACGGCAAGGCGCCCGGCTCATTCACGATCACGCTGCGCCCGGCCGGAGGCTGATCCAGTGCTCGCGCGATCGACATGAGAGCCGCTTTGGGTGGGAACGAATTGTGCGAGCGCGGGTCTGTTCTGCAGTCCGCGGACACTTGAAAACGCTTTTATCTGGAACCTATACAGCATGAGTTTGATGACGAAGCTTGGCCTGAAAACGCTGGTCGCATCCTGCCTGATCGCAGCCGGCACCGCCGCACACGCCCAGTTGAACGTACTCGTGACCGGCGTCGGTTCGACCCAGTTTCCGATCGCGACGGCCAATTTCGCCAATGAAGCGAGTTCGCCCCAGCAGGTCAGCGCGATCATTCGCCAGGATCTGCAGAGAAGCGGCAAGTTCACGAATATCGACGCGGGCGGCACGCCGGTGTCGGAGACCGATTCGGTCGATCTCGGCGCCTGGAAGGCAAAAGGCGCAGATGCGTTCGTGTCGGGCAGCGTGAACAAGCTGCCGAACGGCCAGTACGAAGTGCGCTTCCGTCTCTACGACACCGTCAAGCAGCAGAATCTGGGCGGCCTGTCGCTCGTCAGCGCCGAAAGCGGCCTGCGCATGAGCGCGCACAAGATCGCGGACTACATCTATGCGAAGCTGCTCGGCGGCCGCGGCGTGTTCGCGACGCGTTTGTCCTATGTGATTCAGACGGGCGGCCGTTATCAATTGCAGATTTCGGATTCGGACGGACAGGACGCGAAGATCGCGCTTTCCAGCCCGGAGCCGATCATCTCGCCGGCGTGGTCGCCGGACGGCACGAAGGTGGCATACGTGTCGTTCGAAAAGAAGAAGCCGGTGGTGTACATCCACGACCTGCCGACGGGACGTCGCGTGGTCGTGTCGAATCAGAAGGGCAACAACAGTGCCCCGGCGTGGTCGCCCGATGGCCGCAAGCTCGCGGTCGCGCTCTCGCGCACCGGCAACACGCAGATTTTCGAAGTCAACGCAGACGGCTCCGGCCTGCGCCGTCTGACACAAGGCAGTTCCATCGACACCGAGCCGTACTACTCTCCTGATGGCAACTCGATTTATTTCACGAGCGATCGCGGCGGCCAACCGCAGATCTACAAGATGCCGGCGGCAGGTGAAAGCGCCGGCGCGGCCCAGCGGGTCACGTTTGCAGGCGCGTACAACACGAGCCCGCGCGTGAGCCCGGACGGCAAGCAACTCGCGTACATTTCGCGCACTGGCGGCGGCTTCAAGCTGTATCTGCAGGACCTCGCGTCCGGCACGGCGACGGGGCTGACCGACACGACGCATGACGAATCGCCGAGCTTCGCGGCGAATGGTCAGTACATCCTCTACGCCACCCAAGTGAACGGACGTGGCGTGTTGGCAGCCGTTTCGACCGACGGTCGTACGCGGCAAGTCTTGTCCGTACAGGGCGGTGTGGTGCGCGAGCCGTCCTGGGGTCCGTTCATGCAATAAGTCCAGCAATAACGTTTCACAAACAACGTTCAGCTACAACACAAGGAGAGGTACCATGATGTCGAAACTTCGTATCGGCCTGGCAGTTGCGATGGTCGGCGCATTGGCGGCGTGTCACTCGGGCGTGAAGCTCGATGAAGGCCAGAACAAAGGTGCAGTCGGCACGCAGCCGAACCCGACGGACGTAAAGCAGGTCAACATCGACCCGCTGAACGACCCGAACAGCCCGCTCGCGAAGCGCAGCATCTATTTCGACTTCGACAGCTATGCCGTGAAGGACGACTATCAGCCGCTGCTGCAACAACACTCGTCGTACCTGAAGAGCCATCCGGAGCGTCACGTCCTGATCCAGGGCAACACCGACGAGCGTGGCACGAGCGAGTACAACCTGGCGCTCGGCCAGAAGCGTGCGGAAGCCGTGCGTCGCGCAATGTCGCTGATGGGCGTCGCCGATTCGCAGATGGAAGCCGTGAGCCTCGGCAAGGAAAAGCCGACGGCGACGGGTCACGACGAATCGTCGTGGGCACAGAACCGCCGTGCGGACCTCGTGTACCAGCAGTAATCAACTTAACGTAACCAGTCACGGGTGAGTCGCCCTATGTTGTATCGCTTTCCCTTGCTGCGCATGGCCGCAGCCGCGTGCGTACTCGGTTCGACGATGCTGAGCGTGCCCGCGCACGCCGGCGTCTTCGACGACAACGAAGCGCGTAAAGCCGTGCTCGACCTGCGCACGAAAACTGACAGCCTGTCCAGTCAGTTGCAGGCGGCACAGCGCACGATCCTCGATCAATCGAACCGTATCGACCAGCTCAATCAGCAGGTCGCGACGCTTCGCGGCCAGAACGAGGATCTGGCCAACCAGGTCGGAACCCTGCAGAAGCAGCAGAAGGACTATTACGCCGATCTCGACACGCGCTTGAAGAAGTTCGAGCCGCAGCAGGAGACGATCGACGGCATGACCGGTTCTGTGCAGCCTGGCGAGACGGAAGCGTTCAACGCAGCGTCGACTCAATTCCGTAACGGTGACTACAAGAATGCCGCGGCGTCCTTCAAGGCATTCGTGGTGAAGTATCCGCAGAGCCCGTATCAGCCCACTGCCCGTTACTGGCTCGGCAATGCGCTCTACGCTCAGCGCGACTACAAGGGATCGACGGCGATCTGGCAGGATCTGGTGAAGAGCTACCCGACGCATCCGCGAGCGCCCGAGGCATTGCTCGCAATCGCGAACAACCAGATCGAGCAAGGTCAGAAGGCGGCCGCCAAGCAGACGCTTCAGCAGATCATCTCGCAGTACGCCGGTACGGAAGTCGCGCAGACCGCGCAAAGCAAGATGTCGCAGGTGAAGTAAGCGAAGCGTCATCGTTTCGCGCCTCTCGAGGAGAATGCCCGCGCGCAACGAAGCCGCGGGCGTTTTTCTTTCGAGAATCAGGCTCTTCTTCGATGAACCGGGTTGACGGTTCTCCGAATTTGAGATTATAATTTTGCCTCTTTCGGGTCGTTAGCTCAGCTGGTAGAGCAGCGGACTTTTAATCCGTTGGTCACAGGTTCGAATCCCGTACGGCCTACCAAGTATCAGGTAAGAAGCCCAGTCATTGCGACTGGGCTTTTTGCTTTGCACGCCCGATTCGTCTCTACGGCCATCGAGACACAAATTGTCTCAACCCTTCCTATAATCGGAGTCATTCCCGCCACGTTCCAGCGCCATGACCTCCAGCCTCGATGAAGCCATTCTCCGCGTGCTGC
Source organism: Caballeronia sp. INML1 (assembly GCF_023631085.1). Taxonomy (NCBI): domain Bacteria; kingdom Pseudomonadati; phylum Pseudomonadota; class Betaproteobacteria; order Burkholderiales; family Burkholderiaceae; genus Caballeronia; species Caballeronia sp. INML1. The sequence continues at coordinate 9,272 of NZ_JALQDT010000032.1, forward strand.
CCACTGAACGGGACGCAACCGCCTGGCTCTCGACGCCCGAAATCCGCAGGCGTCTCGAAGAGCGCGGCCATCGCGTCGGGTACACGAAGAAGGTGCAGCGCCATCTGACCGCGCTGGAAGCCGATGCGCGTGTCGTGTCGATGCTCAACGGCCGCGAACTGCTCTGGCAGCGCAAGCCGTGGCTGCACGGGTTGCAGGAAGGCGTCAGCGGGCTGATGAGCGCGTCGGAAGCGGTGGCGTTTCACATCCTTCAGCGCTTCGCGGGCAACAAGCTGCCGAACGCCGTGACGCGCGACATCGATCCGCTCTTCAAGGCTGCCGAATCGCGGCTGTCGCAGGAAAAGGCGGACAGCCGCATTTATCGCGCGTGGGCGGACAAGATCGATTCCGTCGATGGCGCCTTCACGCTGATTCGCCCGAAGCTGCGTCCGGAGATCTTTCAGACTGTCGCGACCGCTACGTTCTTCGAGCGTGAACTGCTCGTGCAATATCGCCCGGCGTACAAGGCGGAGCAACAGCCCGAACAAGGCAACGATCCGAAGACGAAGACACTCTGGCCGCTTGCGCTCGTCGAATCGGCCGGCGTGATGTACATGGTCGCGCAAGACCCGAATCGCGCGCCGCGTCCGGAGAAAGGCGAAACGGAATGGACGCGCGCGCTCTACCGGCTCGATCGCATCCGCTCGGTGGCGGAGTCCGGCGAATCCTTCACGTACCCCGAAGACTTCAAGCTGCGCAAATACATCGAGACGCAGCAGGTGTTCGACTTCCTGCCCGAGCCGCCGGTGCTGCTCGAACTCGCCTTCGAAGGCAACGCGGGTAATCAGTTGCGCGAATCGCCGATGTCGAAGGATCAGCACATCGATGCCCTTCCCGATGGCCGCATGAAAGTCACGGGCACCGTGACGCCGAGTCTCAAGCTGCGCTGGTGGCTGCGCGCGCTGGGCGCGGGCGTCGAGATTCTCGCGCCGCAAGGTCTGCGCGATGAATTCGCGGAAGACTATCGCAAGCTCGCGAGCCGCTATGTTCAGGCAGACTCGCAATGAACGACGCCGCGCACTTCGAGCAGGCAAGTGAATGGATTCGTCATGCCGACGGCCTGCTGATCACCGCGGGCGCGGGCATGGGCGTCGACTCCGGGCTGCCGGATTTTCGCGGTCCTGAAGGCTTCTGGCGCGCGTACCCGGCGTTGCGGCATCACGGCTTTTCGTTCGAGGAGATGGCAAATCCCGAAGGCTTCGTGCGGCATCCGCGGCTCGCGTGGGGCTTTTATGGGCACCGACTCGCGCTGTATCGCGCGACCGCGCCGCATGACGGCTTCCATGTGCTGAAGCGCTGGGCCGCGCGCATGCCGCACGGCGCGTTCGTCTTTACGAGCAATGTCGATGGCCAGTTCCAGCGCGCGGGCTTCGCGCCCGAGCGCGTGGCCGAGTGTCACGGCGCGATCGATTCGCTGCAATGCATTGACGCTTGCACGAACGACATCTGGTCCGCCAAGGGCTTCGATCCGATCGTCGACGAGGCGCGCTGCGAGCTCGTCAACGACATGCCGCGCTGCCCGCATTGCGGCGCGCTCGCGCGTCCGAACATCCTCATGTTCGGCGACTGGAACTGGATCGGCACGCACACCGCGCAACAGGAGCAAAGGCTGGCCGCCTGGCTTCACGGCGTGACGAGCCTCGTGGTCGTCGAGCTTGGCGCGGGGCGCGCGCTGCCGACGGTCCGGCGCTTCAGCGAGCGCAACGGACCGCGCGTGATCCGCATCAATCCACGCGAGCACGCGATTGCGCCGGGCTTGGGCGTAGGCATCGCCGGCGGCGCGCGCGAGACGCTGATGCGGCTCGACCGCATGCTTCAGCCCATATAACGCACGTTGACCTGCGGCCCGAACACGTCGCGCACGATATCGACCAGATGGTCGTGATGGCTCAGGAAGATCACCTGCGTGCGTTTGGCGATCTGCGCGAGCACGCGCAGGCCGGCACGCGCGCGGCCATCGTCGAAATTGATGAAGAGATCGTCGGCGACGAACGGCAACGCCGACGCCTTCTCGCCATGTTCTTCCAGCGCCGCGAGCCGCAGCGCGAGATAGAGCTGATCGCGCGTGCCTTCGCTCATCCCGGGGATGTCGACGTGTTCGCCGCTCGCGCGGATCGCGGACAGCGCCATCGGCTGTCGATCGTAGTCGACGACGAGCCGCGAGAACATGCCAAGCGTGAGCTCCGAGAAGATCGTGCTCGCGCGTGAGAGCATCGGGCCCTGACGGCGCTCGCGATAGCGGTCGATCGCCCACTTGAGCAGCGTCGAAGCCGTCTCGACCTTCACGAAGCGTTCGGCGGCATCGGCCATCGCGGCGAGCGCTTCCTGGCGCTTCGCTTCGGCGCGCGCCGCATTCGCTTCGCCTGCAATGGCGTCGAGTTCCCGGCGTGCAGCATCGAGCGCGGTTGCGGTGTCGGTCGCGATTTTCACGGACTCGGTGAGCGCCGCGCCGATACGCGACAGCTCCGCCTGCACGTTCGGCATGTCCGCGCCCTCCACTTCCGCGACGAGCTCGTCGAGCGACAGGCCATCGCCGCCCTTGATGAGCGCGGCGCGCGCGTCGTCCACATCGGCGATCAGCTCGCGCTTTTTCTGCGACTGAACGATCAACGCCTGGAGCACGTCGGGCGTATCGACGCCGGCGAGATCATAGAGCGGACGCAGCATGGCCTTCGCTGCTTCCACGTCGGCGCGGGCGTGGCTCACCTGTTCGCTCGCCGACGCATGCTCCTTCTTCAAGCGCTTCAGTTCGGCGTGTGCGGCAGACGCGCGATCGAGGCGTGCCGACAGCTCCGTCGCGATCGCGTTCGCATCGAATGTTGCGAGCGATTCGTCGAGTTCGCGCGCGAGTTGCGATGCCTCGGCGTCGAGTGCGGCGAGTTCGGCGCGCTTGGCGTCGATCTGTCCGCTGCGGATGGTTTCGATCTGCGTCAACTGCTCGCCGATCCTCTTCACGATCTCGATGGCCGCTTCGGCCGCCGCCTGCGAATCCGCCACATTCGCGAAACCCGCTTTCGCGATCGCCTCCGACCACTCGCGTTGCCAGCGCTCGAATGCCTCGCGAGCCGCTTTCGCAGCGCCTTGCCGCGCGATGCGCTCGGCGTGCGTTTCGTCGAGTTGCGTCGAGAGATGACGCCGCTTCATCGCGGCCTCGTCGATCGCGCCGATGTGCGTCTCCGCCACGTCGCACAACATGTCGAGATCGGCGCGCGCGTCGGTCTGTGCGCCCGCTTCCGCGAGATGTCGCGCGAGTTCGTCGCGCCGCGCGTCGGAACCGGCGGATTCGCGCGCGAGTTCTTCGGTGCGCGCATCGAGCGCCTGCGCCGCCGCCAGCGCCTTGTCGCGCGATGCGATCCATGACGGCGCTTCGTCGAGCGACATGTCCGCGATATGCGATTGCGCGGCGAGCGCGCGCCACGCGTCGTCGAATGTCGTCAGCGCCGATTCGGCTTCGCGCGCGCTCTGTTCGCGCCGCGCGAGCGTCGATTCTTCGCTCGCGACACGGCGCTTCAATGCCGCAAGCTGCGTCGCGTAACCGACAGAGCCGAGCTGACGATCGGCCAAGCCATCCGCAGAATGCATCGCAGTTTCGAAGCCGGATGCGGCGTCATCGAGCGCCAAGTCGCCGGACTTGATCGCATGCCACGCCGCATCGCGCGACGCGCGTGCTTCGCGCACCTGATCGCCCGTCACGACATCGTGTGTTTCGACCAGATCGTCGAGCTCGGTGCGGGTGACGTGGAGCGTGTCCTGCCCTTCCTTCGCGCGATCGGCCGCGAGCGTCAGCCGCGCGACCAGATCCTGCCGTTCCGCGCGCAGTGCGGCGAGGCGCTCGGCTGTCGGGAGCGACAGCGCCTTCAATTCGTCGATGGAGCGTGACCATCGGCCGAGCGACGCCATGTTCGCGTCGAGCAGTTGCTTCGCGTCGCGCTTCGCGTCTTCGAGGCGCTTCATCGCCGCGCTCTTGTCGCGATATTTCTGCGCCGCGCGCAACGCGGCACGCAGACCCGGCGACACATCGCCGGCCGCGATCGCCGCCAGCTTCGATTTCAGCGTATCGATCTGCGCCGCGCATTCCTCGGCTGACTGTTCAGCGTTGCGCGCGGCGAGTTCGAGTTCGCCGCGCTCCAGCATCAGACTCGTGACCGTTTGCAGCGCGAGCGCGCCCGGCATTGCGCGGCGCGTGCCCGCCTCGTCTTGCGGCCACCCGAGTTGCGTGCCGTCCCGTGCGACTTGCTTCAGGCGCATCGCGACTTCCTGTTCGAGCCGCGCGATTTCGCTCGCGTGATTCGCGCAGCGCTGTCCCGTGGCGTCGAGGGCACGAATGCGCCCCTGCGCGGCGAGAAGCGCATGATCGATATGGACCGCGCCCAGATCCGCCTGCAACTGTTCGGCTTTTTTCGCGTATACGTCGAGCGCGCTCTGCGCGGCCGCATGCCGCTTCAGCGCGCTTTGCAACGTCGCTTCGGCGTTCGCGGGCAGATCGACGACATCGCCCAGTTCGCGCAATTCCGCTGCCTTCTCGCGCCACACGTTCATATACGGTGCGACGCGCCTCACCCGTTCGAGCTTGCCGCGCTGTGCTTCGAGTTCCGCGCGGCGCGCGTCCTGCTCGCGGCGCCTTTCTTCCGTTTCTTCGACGGCGTCATGCGCGCGCGTCCACTTCGCGGTGCGCACGCTGGCCAGTTTCAGTTCGTCGGTGGCTTCGTCGTATTGCTTACGGTGGATGTTGTACGCACAGCCTGACTTGCGCTTCGCCCACAGGCCGTCGGCTTCTTCCGCGAGACGCTGGCGCACGTCGCCCAGGCTTGCGATACCCGCCGCCGACTGAAACAGAACCTGCCCGACATCGCTCGATGCATCGAGAATGGCGTCACCACCGCGCCGAAGCGCCTCGTGATTCAGACAGTACATCTGCTCGAAGAAACCCTTGTCGGCCGCGCCGAGAAACGCTGCCAAAGCGTCGGCGGGCAGCGCGTCGCCGTTCGGCGCATTCAGCGACGACTTACGGCTCTTCGTGCGATGAAACGCGAACGTCTCGCCGCTCGTTTCGATCGACGCACCGAGCCGCAGATCGCTTTGCGGATGCACGAACGCGAGCGGCGAGCTGTGCGGCATGCCGAAGAGCAGCTCGGAAATGGCGTTCTTGATGGTCGATTTGCCGGCCTCGTTCGGACCGACGACGAAGTGGAAATCAAGTTCCACCGCCGGAAACTCGACGGCGTGATCGGTGAACTTGCCGTAGCGGATGAGTTCGAGCTTGCCGATGCGCATGGCTTACTCCGCGTCCGACAACTGCGCGATCAGCCCCGAGCGCACTTCGCCGACGAGCCTCGCGAGTTCGCCGTTGCGCACGTGCTCAAGTTCGGGCACCGACCTATGCAATTCGCTCGGCGCTTGCGCGGCCAGCGCGATGAGCCGTTCCTTAAGCATGCTCAAAAACTCAGGGTCCGATTCGGCTTCGATCAGAAGGCCGTGAAGATCGGCGAGCGCATCGGTGCGGCCGGTTGCCGGTTCGCTGCGCGCGAGCGGCTCGGTCGCGATCTTCACTTTTTCGAGCCACAGCCGGTCGTGGCTGATCGCCGCGATCTGCGCGAGCACTTCCACGCGCAGTTGCGTCTCCAGTCCGAACAGCTCGCCGTGCGCCTGTGTCGCGCCGGTGATCGTTACGCGCACCGCGTGCGGCACCGACGACGCGGAAGACTCGACGAGCGCTTCGAGCTCACGCCCGACAGCCAGCGCGACTTCATCGAGCGTGCTTGCCTGCGATACGTCCACCGTCACGGATTCCCAACGCAGCACGTCGATGAAAAGCCGCTCGACGCTCACCTCCTCCGTATCCGACACCGTGACGATCACCGCGCCGCGCCTGCCCGTCTCGCGGATATTGCGCCCTTGCAGATTGCCCGGAAAAACGATGGTCGATGCGTCCTGCCACATCGCGTAATCGTGCACGTGACCGAGCGCCCAGTAGTGATATTCCTTCGCGTGCAGTTCGGCGACGGAGCACGGCGCGTAGCTCGCGTGCATCGAGCCGCCCTCGAGCGCCGTATGCAGCACGCCGATATTGAAATACCCCGCGACAGGCGACGGATACGCGGTGACGAGATTCGTCGTGACCGCCTTTTCCTTGAAGCTGTGACCGTGCAACGCGACCTTCAGATCGTCGATGCGAAACGTCTGCGGCTTTCTCGTCGAGAACGTGTGGACGTTGTCGGGCAATCGGAGTTGACTCGTCATCTCGCTCTCGGCGTCGTGATTGCCGAAGAGCACGTAGACCGGAATGCCCGCGCGACGCAGCCGGCCCATTTCGCGGCAAAAGAAGATGCCCGTGTTGTGATCGCGCCAGGTGCCGTCGTAGAGATCGCCTGCGATCACCATGAAATCGACCTGTTCGTCGATCGCCGCCGACACGAGCTTCGAGAAGGCCTCGCGCGTGGCGTTGCGCAGCATGTCCGCGGGTGCGTCCGCGTAGGCGGAAAGGCCGTGCAACGGGCTGTCGAGATGGATGTCCGCCGCGTGAATAAAGCGCATGCTGTCTTCCCTTGAAGGATGTCTTTTCTGTCCCGCACCGATGGGGACGACGATCGTAGCAGCCGATCCGGACACATCGCGTCCCGATCGACGTTGCGTGTTCGGGACGCCGAATGTCCCTTCCCGCTCGCAGAATCGGCCGCTCGGATTCAACGCGACACGAGGATAACGATGAACGAAACACTCGAGCGGCACGCCACGATCACGAGCCCTTACACGCTCAGGAATGTCGATGCCGCGATCGGGCATCTGGAGCGCGTGCTGTCGGCGGAAGGTGCGAATTCGCTGTTCGGCCAGACCTACTGGCGCACGCGCGTGCAACAGGTGAGCGCGACGCGCGGCTTGCAACGCGAACAGCGCGCGCGACTTGAACGGCTGATGAAATTGCTGACGGATGGCGGCTGCGTTCAGACCTTCGCGCGCTGAACCGCCTGCGCCAGCGCGACGAATTCCGCCACCGGCACTTCTTCGGCGCGGCGCGTGAGATCGAAGCCGAGGGCGTCGAAATCGATCGTGTCGCGATACGCGCCCAAGTTGTTTCGCAGCACCTTGCGGCGTTGCGCGAACGCGGCCTTCACGACGTCGCTCAATACGGTTTCGTCGACCTCGGGCAACTCGTGCGGTGCGAAAGGAATCATGCGCACGATCGCGGAATTCACCTTCGGCGGCGGATTGAACGACTGGGGCGACACGTCGAGAAGCTTGTCCATCACGTAGCGGTATTGCAGCATCACCGAGAGACGCCCGTAATCCTTGCTCGCGGGCTCGGCGATCATGCGGTCCACCACTTCGTCCTGCAACATGAAGTGCTGGTCGATCACCTTGTGCGCAAACGTCGTCAGGTGAAACAGCAGCGGACTGGAAATGTTGTACGGCAGATTGCCGACGATGCGCAGCGTCGGCTTTTCGTTGTCCTCGCCTTCGAGCGCGAGCGACGCGAAATCGAAATCGAGCGCATCGGCGGAATGCACGACGAGCCTGTCGCCGAAACGCTTTTCCAGACGGCCGATCAGATCGCGATCCAGTTCGACCGCATGCAGCGGCGACTCGGGCGTGGCGAGCCGCGCGATCAGCGGCTCGGTGAGCGCCGCGAGGCCCGGCCCGATCTCCACCATGCGCTCGCCGCGTTTCGGCGCGATCACATCGACGATGGAATCGATCACGCCCTGATCGACTAGGAAGTTTTGCCCGAAGCGCTTGCGCGCGAAATGGCCTTGATGTTTGGTCGACATACTCGTTTGAAGGAAGCGGCGCGCGGCGCCGGATCACGCCGCGCGCGTGTGACGCTTGTGACGCGCCATCGTGACGGCGGCGTCGATCGCGGCGATCATGCTGCCCGGATCGGCGCGGCCGGTGCCCGCGAGATCGAGCGCGGTGCCGTGATCCACCGACGTGCGGATGATCGGCAAGCCGAGCGTCACGTTGATGCCCTCGCCGAACGTCGCGTACTTCAGCACCGGCAGGCCTTGATCGTGGAACATCGCGAGCACGCAATCGGCGCCTTGCAGATAGCGCGGCTGGAACAGCGTGTCGGCGGGATACGGTCCGGGCGCGTCGATGCCGAGCGTGCGCGCGCGTTCGAGCGCAGGCGTGATGACGTCGATTTCCTCGCGGCCCAGATAACCGTTCTCGCCCGCGTGCGGATTGAGACCGGTGACGAGAATGCGCGGCGCGGACAAACCGAAATGCGCGCGCAGATCGTGATCGATGATCGTGAGCGTCTCGACGAGGCCATCGATGGTCAGCGCCGCGGACACATCCTTCAGCGGCAAATGCGTGGTCGCGAGCGCGACGCGCAACGGACGCTCGCTCGACCCCGCCAGCATCATCACGACGCGCGGCGTGTTCGTGCGCTCGGCGAGGTATTCGGTATGGCCGGTGAAGGGAACGCCGGCATCGTTGATGGTGCTCTTTTGCAGCGGCGCGGTGACGATGGCATCGAACCGGCCGGAAACAGCGCCGTCGATGGCGGCATCGAGCAGACCCAGCACATAGCGCCCGTTCGCCGCATTCAGTTTGCCCGGTTCGGCGGGCACGGCGAGCGCGTGATGCTCGATCTCGACCGCGCCGTGCGACGCTTGCCAGCCCGCGCCGGCGCGCGCTTCGAGCAGCGCACGGTCGCCGAGCACCGTGAAGTGCGCCGACGGCCAGCGCTCGCGCGCCTGCCTGAGTGCCGCCGCCGTCAGTTCCGGGCCGACGCCCGCCGGCTCGCCAGTCGTAATGGCGATGGCGAGCGGTCGGGCGTCGGCGGTGCTCATGCTGTTACTGCTGCTGGGCAGCGATGCCCTTGTATTGCACGTACGCGGTGTCGCGCAGTTCGCGCAGCCAGTCGGAGTACGCCTGCTCGGCTTTGCGCTGGCCGATCGCCTGACGCGCGATGTCGAGCTGCTGCGACGCCGATCCTTCCGCTTCGCGGCGACCGAGCACCTGAATCAGGTGATAGCCGTACTCGCTGCGCACCGGATCGCTGACCGCGCCGTCCTGGAGATTGTTCATCGCCCGCTCGAACTCGGGCACCGTCTCGCCCGGGCTGATCCAGCCGAGATCGCCGCCTTGCGACGCCGAGCCGTCCTGCGAATACGTACGCGCGAAGTTGGCGAAATCGCCGCCCGACGCGACTTGCTGCTTGATGTCGAGCAGCTTCTGGCGCGCGGCTTGTTCGGACATGCCGTCCGACACGCGCAGCAGGATGTGGCGCACGTGCGTCTGCACGAGCTTGGGCGCATCGGCGGCGGTGCCTTGGCTCGCGCGGCGATCCACCAGCTTGATGATCTCGAAGCCGCCGTCGGTGCGCAAAAGCGTGGGGACGACCTGGCCCGGACGCAACGTCGAAACCGCGTTCACGATACCCACCGGCAACGTGCCGGGCGTACGGAAACCGAGATCGCCGCCCTTGCTGGCGTCGGTGTCCTGCGAATTCTGCTTGGCGAGTTTGGCGAAATCCTCGCCGCCTTGCGCCTGCTTGAGCACGGCGTCGGCCTGAGCCTGGACCTTCGCGACTTCGCTGTCAGGCGCATCCGACGGCAGCTTGAACATGATGTGCTGAAGGCGCAGATCACTCGTATTGCGCGCGCCCGGACCGCGCTGACTGGCGATGTAGTTCGCCACTTCGCCGTCGGACACGGTGATTTTGCTATCGACTTCCTTCTCACGCAGCTTCGAGAGCGTCAACTCCGTGCGCGCGTCGCGCGTGAAGGTGGACCAGGGCACGCCCTGCGCTTCGATTCGCGCGCGGTACACGTCGAGCGTCATCTGATTTTGCTGCGCGAGACGCGCGAGCGTGCGGTTGACGGTGGCGTCGTCGATGACGATGCCGTCTTCCTTCGCCTTCTGGAGCTGAATGCGCTCGAGCACCATCTGATCGAGCACTTGCCGCTGCATCTGGTCCGCGGGCGGCACCGGCGCGTTCTGCTGCTGAAGACGCTTGGCGATGAGCGCCGTGCGCTCTTCCAGCTCGCGCCGGGTGATGACGCCGTCGTTCACCACCGCGACGACGGAATCGGCGACCTGCGTATTGCGATTCGACAACGCCTGCGCACCGGCCGGCGAACTCAGGATTAGCGCGCCGGTCAGCACGCCCGCTGCGATTGCCATCGATCGAAACATATTCACGTTTGCCACAGATACTCCATCAAATACGGGCTTCGCCCGTTCGTGTCCTGCCTGTACATGCTGCTCATGCTGCTCTGCCTGTCGCTGAATGCCGCGGGAACGCCCGGTCAGGCTTTACTCGTAATCGCTGTACCGGGAGAGCGGCGGCGCTGCCGGCGGCGGCGGCTGATAACCCTGGACGCTCGCGCGGAACGCGCTCACGAGGCCGTTGTCGACGTTCGACAAGCCCTTGAACGTCAATTGCGCGAGCACGCGCGTGCCCGACGAAGGCTGGCCCTGCGTGTTCACGCCGTTGGCATAGCGCTGCATGCCGAAGCCGAACGCCCAGCAGTCGGCATCGTACTGGAAGCCCAGAAGCCCGTCGACGAGACGATGGCTCGCGAGATCGTAATTTACGCGGCCGACGGCGTAGAGGCGATTCGTGAGCGGCCACTCAGCCGACAACAGGATCTGGTTGATCGGCTCGTTCACCAGCGTGGTCTGGTTGGAACGCGTGTAGCGGTAGCCGATGTTGATTACCTTGCGCTCCGCCGGACTGAACGCAAAACCGATGCTCGAGCGCACGAGCTGGTTGTTGTCCACATTATATTGGAACGCGGTTTCCGAGGCGAAACCAGCGCCCAGCTTGATGGCCGCGCCCGCGATCAGGTCCGAGTGCTTCGCCTGGTCGGGCAATTGGCCCGGCGTGATGGTGACGCGCTGGCTCTGGAAATAGTACTGTTGCGCGATGACGAAACGCGCGCGCTCGTCGCCCGTCGCCGGATTGATGAAGCGCGTCGTCAGGCCGGCCGTAATGCGGTTCGCATCCGCGATCCGGTCGTTGCCGACGAAGGTGTTCGGCGTGTAGATCTCGGCCAGGCCGAAGTCGGCTTCGGCGGTATCGAAAATCGGCGCGAAGTCCTGATTGTGATACGGCGTGTAGACGTAGTAGAGCCGCGGTTCCAGCGTCTGGATGTAATCCTGGCCGAAGAGCCGCACCGAGCGGTCGAACACGAGCCCCGTATCGAAGCTGAGGGTCGGAATCGACTCGGTGAAATTCTTGGGCTGCCCCGCCACCGGCGGCGACGAGCCCGCAACCTGGGTCGTCGCGATGTGGCTCAGATCGTACGACGCGAAGTGCCATTGCACCTTCGGCGTGACGAAATAGCCCGGCGCATTGATCCCGTAACTCAGGTACGGGTTGAAGTACAGGCGGTTGCCGTCGGTGGCGCCATCGGTCGTGATCGTGAAGCGCGTCGTGTCCAGTTCCGCGCCGTAGTCGAAGCCGCCGACGTTGTACTTGTTGTACTGAACGTTCACCTGCGGCTCGCGCGCATAGGGCGGAACCGACGGCTGCAGCGTCTGCCAGCGCTGTTCGCGCGCGAGGACGGACCACGGGCCGTTGTTATACGTGAGCCCCGCTTCCTGCTGATACAGGAGCTGCGTGCCGTTCAGGAACTGATTCGACGCGTTGCCCAGGTCTTCCGGATATTGATCGTCCGAAACCTTGTTGTAATTGACGTAGCCGCCGAAGCCGTTGCCGAAGTTCTGGCGATGCTGCCAGAAGATCGCGTAACGATTCGTGTGCGTCACCCGGTCGTTCGGCAGATAGTCGCCGGTAAACGAGCCCGAGTAGGTCGGCGACAGGTAGCGGTAGGTCGCTTCGCCCAGCACGCCGCGCTTCGTCATGATGCGCGGCGTGACAGTCAGATCGCGATTCGGCGCGATATTGAAATAGTACGGAATCGTCGCTTCGAAGCCGGTCGTCGAACTGAGCGAGAAGGTCGGCGGCAACAGGCCGCTGCGACGGTCGCCCGTGAGCGGAAACGACAGCCACGGGCTCCCGAAAACCGGCACGCCCTGAAAGAACAGCACGCCGTTGTGTGCAATGCCCTCTTCGGCGCCGGTGTCGAAATCGAACGACGTACCCTTGATGTACCAGGCCGGATCGGATTCGCACTGACAGGCGGTATAGGTGCCGTGATCGATGCGCGCGCGCTCGTCGTCGATCATGTCGACGCGCTCGGCGCTGCCCGAGCCGCCCGTCAGGTTGAAGTGATATTTCGGGTTCGTCATGAACCCTTCGTTGGCCTCGACCTTCAGATGCGCTTCCGGGCCGACGAACGACACGCCGTTGTTGATCAGCCTGACATTGCCGAAAGCATCGGCCATGTCCGTATCCTGATCGTAATGCAGCGCGTCGCCCTTGATGACCGTCACCGTGCGCCGGATCTCCGCCGAGCCCTTCGCCGCCATGTCTTCGTCGGTGGTGCCGGTCGCCTTGTCGCTCAGCAGGAACGTCGAAGGCTGCTGGCCGCTCTGCAGCGGACGCTCTTCGAGTTGCGGTGCGAGACGCAGACTGCCGGGGCCGTCGAGCGGCTGAGGATACGCGGCGTCGCCCACGAGCTGGGCATGTGCAAGAGCCGGCATCAGGCCTGGAACGGACAGAAGCGCGACGACGAGCCGCCGCCTGCGTGGCTGAGCGTCGCCTTGGATTTTCGATACGGGAAACTGTCGTGGCGGCATGTATGGGTGGCGGTTCGATCCCGTTCGCGTCCCACGCGCCCGATGCCGCCGGGCAGGCGGCCGCGCCCTTTCCGCAGTCACGAACTTGACGGTCCGTTGCAAAGCAGGGACGACACTCGATCGAACGGTGACGCTCACAGTCGTCGGGGGCCTGGCGCCAGGCGTGAAACGGATCGCTTAAAAAAGTCGTGGGGTATTATATGGCAAGATGTTTGACCCCTCGAATTTATGACGCACATTCCCTCCGACGCCCGTCTGAATCAGCTTCGCTCGTGGCTTGAAAGTTTCGCCGGACCGTACCGGCTGAACATCGCGAGTCTCGCTCCCGCCTCCGCCGACGCCAGCTTTCGCCGATATTTCCGGCTGGAGAGCGATTCGGAGCATGGCAAGACGCTCATCGCCGTCGATGCGCCGCCGCCCGAAAAATGCCGCGAGTTCGTGCAGGTCGCCGGGCTGCTCGAAGCGGCGAACGTGCATGTGCCGAAAATTCTCGAAGCCGATTTCGATGCCGGCTTCATGCTCGTGACCGATCTCGGCACGACGACTTACATTTCCGTTCTCGACGAAAAAAACGCGCGGCCGATGATGCGCGCCGCGATCGACACGGTGATCCGCTTCCAGCAGACCGCGCGCGAAGGCGTGCTGCCTTCGTTCGACGAGGCGTTCCTGCGCCGCGAGATGGAACTGATGCCTGAATGGTTCATCGGCCGACATCTAGGCCGCGAAGTCACCGCGGACGAACGCAAGACGCTCGACAATACTTTCACGCTGCTCGTGCAGAGCGCGCTCGCGCAGCCGCAGACCTTCATGCTGCGCGATTTCATGCCGCGCAATCTGATGGTGTGCGAGCCGAACCCGGGCGTGCTGGACTTTCAGGACGCAGTCTACGGGCCGATCACGTACGACATGGCGTCGTTGATGCGCGATGCGTTCATCAGCTGGGAAGAGGCGTTTCAGCTCGATTGCGTCGCCTATTACTGGGAGCGCGCGAAGAAGGCCGGACTGCCCGTCGATGCCGATTTCGGCGAGTTTTATCGCCAGCTCGAATGGATGGGCCTGCAGCGGCACATCAAGGTGCTCGGCCTGTTCGCGCGTATCCATTACCGCGACGGCAAGCCGCAATATCTCGCCGACCTGCCGCGCTTCATCGGCTACGCGCGCAAGGTCGCGGAGCGCTACGCGCCGTTGTGGCCGTTCGCGCGTCTGCTCGATTCGCTGGAAGGCCGCGCGATCGAAGTCGGTTACACCTTCTGAGCTCACGATGACGCACGCTTTGAAAACGGCGATGATCTTCGCCGCCGGCCGTGGCGAACGCATGCGCCCGCTCACCGATACGTGTCCGAAGCCCTTGCTCGAAGTCGGCGGCAAGCCGCTCATCGTGTGGCAGATCGAGCGCCTCGCGGCGGCGGGCGTCGAGGTGATCGTCATCAATCATGCATGGCTCGGCGAGCAGATCGAAGCCGCGCTCGGGTATGGCTCGCGCTGGGGCGTCGAGCTGCGGTATTCGCCCGAGACCGAGGCGCTGGAGACGGCAGGCGGCATCGCACAGGCACGGCATCTGATCGGGGACGGCGTGTTCATCGCGGTGAGCGGCGACGTGTTCTGCGACTTCGACTATGCGAGCTTGCGCGATCACGCCGAAGTGCTGAAGGCGCGCGAGGAACCCGGCATGCATCTCGTGATGGTGCGGAACCCGCCGTTTCATCCCAACGGCGATTTCGCTCTGCGCGACGGCGTGCTCGCACTCGACGGCGAGCCGCGGTACACCTTCGGCAACATCGGCCTGTATGACACGCGCATGTTCCGCGATCTCGCGCCCGGCACGCGCCGCGCGCTGACGCCGTACTACCGCGAAACGATCTCGGCCGGACGCGCGAGCGGCGAACGCTACGACGGCCGCTGGGAAAACGTCGGCACGCCCGCGCAAATTCGCGCACTCGACGACGAACTGCGGGCCCGGTGACCGGCAGGCGCGTCGGGGATTGGGACGCATCCGATGGTAAAATGCGCGGTTCTCCCGTCTTTTCCTTCCGGCCGCGCCCGCAATCATGTCCGATACCCGTCCCGATACCCTCTTCGCGCTCACCGCGCTCTCGCCGCTCGACGGCCGCTATGCCGCCAAGACAGAAGCCCTGCGCGAATGGCTCTCCGAAGCCGCGTTCATGCGGCATCGCGTGACGGTCGAGATTCACTGGCTGATCGCGCTGTCGCGCGCCGGTTTCACTGAAGTGCCGCGCTTTTCCGAGGCGTCCGAGCAATTCCTGCTCAGCCTCACTGAACGTTTCACGGCGCACGACGCAGCGCGCATCAAGGACATCGAGCGCGTCACGAATCACGACGTGAAGGCCGTCGAATATTGGCTCAAGGAGTCGGTCAAGGGTCAGCCGGAACTGGAGCGCGCGAGCGAGTTCATCCACTTCGCATGCACGTCCGAAGACATCAACAACACGTCGCACGGTCTGATGCTTGCCGGCGCACGCGAACACGTGATCCTGCCGGCACTGCGCTCGGTGTACGAACGCCTCGTGAAGCTCGCACACGCGCACGCGGAACAGCCGATGCTCTCACGCACGCACGGTCAGCCGGCCAGCCCGACCACGCTCGGCAAGGAAATCGCCAACGTTGCGGCGCGTCTTTCGCGCGCGATCCAGCGCATCGAGAAGGTCGAACTGCTCGGCAAGATGAACGGCGCGGTCGGCAATTTCAACGCGCATCTGTCGGCGTATCCGGAATTCGATTGGGAAGCGTTCTCGAAGGATGTCGTCGAAAATCGGCTGAAGCTCACGTTCAATCCGTACACGATTCAGATCGAGCCGCACGACTACATGGCCGAGTTGTTCGACGCGGTGGCACGCGCTAATACAATCCTGCTCGACCTCGATCGCGATGTGTGGGGCTACATCTCGCTCGGCTATTTCAAACAAAAGACGAAGGCGGGCGAAATCGGTTCGTCGACGATGCCGCATAAAGTCAATCCGATCGACTTCGAGAATTCGGAAGGTAATCTTGGCCTCGCGAATGCCACGCTGCGCCATCTCGCCGACAAACTGCCGGTCTCGCGCTGGCAGCGCGACCTGACGGATTCGACCGTGCTGCGCAATATCGGCGTCGCGTTCGGCTATTCGCTGCTCGCTTACGACGCGCTGATCCGCGGCCTCGACAAGCTGGAAATCAACGCGGCGCGCCTGAACGAAGATCTCGACAACACGTGGGAAGTGCTCGCCGAGCCGGTGCAGACGGTGATGCGCCGTTACGGCATCGAAAATCCGTACGAGCAACTGAAGGAACTCACGCGCGGCAAGGGCATCACGCGCGAGGCGCTGCAGACGTTCATCGCGGGTCTGGCGATTCCCGCCGACGCGAAGAAACTGCTGCTCGAGATGACGCCGGGTTCGTACATCGGCAAGGCGGTGGAGTTGGCAAAGCGGATTGCTTGAATCCAGGCCTGGATCCAGAAGTAAAAAAGCCCCGGAAACTGAACTGCACCCCAAAAGTTGGACAACCGTCCAACGACTTGGGGTGTTTTTTATGAGCAAGCACAGCGCGCAATTTA
>NZ_JALQDT010000033.1:0-28453 GCF_023631085.1 Caballeronia sp. INML1
GGCTGAGTCCTGTAATGTACAGAACTCAGCCCTCACGGCCTTAGCCCAAACCTGTCCAACTTTGCGGGGTCAGTTCAAAACTTCCGGGGCTTTTTTTGTCATTTACGCGTCTTCAATTTTTCAAGCACGTTATCGACGATCTGCTCGGGCGTCAGCTCGATGCTTTCCGTGATCGCCTCCTCTTCGCCGGGTTCTTCCAGCGTGTCCAGCTGGCTCTGCAACAGCGACGGATCGAAGAAGTGTCCAGTGCGCGAGCCCAGACGCTCGCGAAGCACTTCCATCGTGCCGTGCAGATAGACGAAGCACACGTCGCGGTCGCCGTCGCGCAGGATGTCGCGATACGAGCGTTTCAGCGACGAGCACGTAAAGACCGCCGTCTCGCCGGCGCGCTGCTTTTCCTCGATCGCGGCACGAATGGTCTTCAGCCACGGCCAGCGGTCCTCGTCGGTCAGAGGAATGCCTTTGTGCATCTTCTCCTTGTTCGCGGCGCTGTGGAACGCGTCGCCGTCGGTGAAGGTGCAGTGCAGCCGCTCCGCCAGCATTTCGCCGATCAGTGACTTGCCGGCGCCCGACACGCCCATCGCGATCAGAATCATCGAAGTCTCCTTACACGACCGTCGCAAGCGCGAAGGTCAAACCGAGTCCCATCAAGGAAATGATGGTTTCGAGCAGCGACCAGGTCTTGAACGTTTGTCCGACCGTCATCCCGAAATACTCTTTGATCAGCCAGAAGCCGCCATCGTTCACATGCGAGAAGATCAGCGAGCCCGAGCCGGTGGCGAGCACCAGCAATTCGGGGCTCGTATGCCCACCCGCCGCGGCCGCGATCGGCGCGACGATGCCGCACGCAGTCGTCATCGCGACCGTTGCCGAGCCTGTCGCAAGACGAATCAGCGCAGCGACGAACCAGCCGAGCAAGAGCGGCGACAGGCTTGCCTGCGATGCCGTCGCGACGATTTGCTGGGAGATGCCGCTGTCGCGCAGAACCTGGCCGAAACCGCCACCGGCGCCGACGATCAGCGTAATGCCCGCGATCGGCGCAAGACATTCGCCGCAGAACTTCTGAATCTGGTCGCGGTTGAAGCCCTGCTTGGCGCCGAAGGTCCAAAAGCTGACCAGCACGGCGATCAGAAGCGCCATATCCGACTGGCCGATAAAGCGCAGCAAATCGTTCGGCAACGTCTTCGGCGCGAAGACCAGATCTGCCCAGCTTCCGATCAGCATCAGAATGACCGGCAGCAAGATGGTGAACAGCGTGATGCCGAAGCTCGGCAGATCGCGGTTTTTCTCGGTGTCACCATGCTTTTGAGTGAACTGGTCGGCGAGCGCGTTGGCATCCGGCAGCTTGATGTACTTGTGGATCATTAGCGCGAACAACGGACCCGCGACGATCGCCGTCGGTACGCCGACGAGCAGTCCGTAAGCTATCGTCTTGCCGATATCCGCGTGATAGGCCTGCACAGCAAGCAGCGCAGCCGGGTGCGGCGGAATCAGACCGTGCACGACCGAGAGGCCCGCGACCATGGGCAGGCCGATCAGCAGCAGCGATTTGCCAGTGCGTCTCGCGACGTTGAACGCGATCGGAATCAGCAGCACGAAGCCCACTTCGAAGAACACCGGCAAGCCGACGATGATCGCAACGACCATCATCGCCCAGTGGATGTTCTTTTCGCCGAACAGATTGATCAGCGTATTGGCGATGCGCTCGGCGCCGCCCGATTCGGCCATCATCTTGCCGAGCATCGTGCCAAGACCGACGACGACGGCAATGTGGCCGAGCGTGTTGCCGTTGCCGGTTTCGAACGACTTCACGATTTTGTCCATCGGCATGCCGACCGCAAGGGCCAGCAATACCGACACGATCATGAGAACGAGGAACGGGTAAACCTTGTAGCGGGCGATCATCAGGATCAGAACCGCGATTGCGATCACCGCGTAGAGCAGCAACATGCTCCCGTGGACGGCTGGCATAACGCCTCCTTGATTTTGTTGAGGTTTGCGCTATGTATGCGTTTGCCGTCGCTGCACTGCACACAGGGGCAATGTCCGGCAAGCGCACACAGGGCGCTGGGCACCGGAATTTTACTTGTAAGCGACGGGTTTGGCCGGGGAATTGCTGTTGAGGGAAACGTGAATAAGCCGCACGTTTTGCACGCTCGAAGCGCAGGCTAATTCAAACGCAAAAAAGCGACGTTCGATTGAGCCGCCCGTCACCACGTAGGGCGACTTCACGCGCGGCGAGCGCATCAGCACCGTAACGAGATATAGACAACTCTGGAAAATGCCGTTTTCGCAGAGCGATTGCTCCCAGTGCCGGATGTGGATCCAAACGCCGACGGTGATGCGCTCCGGCATGCGGGATTTGCTTTGTTTGTTCATACGCCGACCTCGTGCTTGCTTTCCTGGCAAAGATTGATCGACCGGTTTGCGAAAGCATCCAGGTTTGCCTGATTGAACAGATTCACTGCGCCGATGACGCGCTGCGCGCGGCCGCGGTAATCGCTTCGATCCAGGCATGCGCAAGCCGCCGTACAAGCAGGGGATGTGGAGTAAGGTCGCGCACGGAACGCACAAACAAAAAAAAGCGCGCACGACCGTTCACACGGTCGCGACGTTCCCTTTGATGCAAAGCTTATTTATGCGGCGCCAGCTCGCTCGCGGCACGTGCGAGACGCGTGACTTCTTCCCAATTCTGCGCGGCAAGCGCAGCCTTCGGCGTCAGCCAGGAACCGCCAACGCACACCACATTCGGCTGCGCCAGAAAATTGGACGCCGTTTCAGCCGTGATGCCGCCCGTCGGACAGAACTTCAGATTTGGGAACGGTCCATAGAACGCCTGCAGCATTGGAATGCCGCCCGCCTGTTGCGCCGGGAAAAACTTGACGATCTCGTAGCCCAGCTCCATCGCGGCGATGATGTCGCTCGGCGTCATGACACCCGGCAGCAGCGGCAACCCTGCGTCCTGCGCGGCCTTGTGCATGTCTTTCGTGAGACCCGGCGACACGCCGAATTGCGCGCCCGCCTTTTTCGCTTGCGCGCAATGCTCGGGCTTCGTGATGGTGCCGACCCCGACGACGATATCGTCCGCCAATTGGCTGGCGCGCTCGATCGCGCCGATGCCCGCCGCCGTACGCAACGTGATCTCGAGCACTTTCACACCGCCCGCGTGCAGCGCGCGCGACACATGTTCACCTTGTTCCACAGAATCGAACGCAAGCACCGGAATCACCGGTCCCAGACGCACGATTTCGCTCACCGTTTTCATTGATGCAACTCCTGGTTTATGTGCGGCGCCATCTTGCCGACCGCAAGTTCTCGGGAAGTTCGGGCCGTTCGCCCGTCGTTACGATGTTCAATGATGCGTCGCGTGCGCCTTGTTCAGCGCCGATGCCGCGGCGCGCGCGTTGTCGTGAAGCGCATTTCTCTCATGCGACGACACCGCGTCTTTCGCCTGCCCGTCATGCGCGGCGTCCGCGCCAATCAGCGCGCCGAACACGGATGCGCCCTCTTCCGCCGGCAACGCCGCGCTACGGAATACGCCGAACAGTTCGCGTCCGAATCCTGCTTCGTTATCCGCCTGATACAGCGGCGCCTGGACTTCCCGCGAGGCCCACTCGTTCGCGTCGATCTCGATGTCCAGCACGCCAGCAGGCGCGTCGATCACGAGCGTGTCGCCGGTGCGCACCTTGCCGAGCGGACCCTGCAGCAGCGCTTCCGGTGAGACGTGAATGACCGCCGGCACCTTGCCCGATGCGCCCGACATGCGCCCGTCCGTAACCAGCGCGACATGGAAGCCTTGATCCTGCAACACGCCGAGCAACGGCGTCAAACGATGCAACTCGGGCATGCCGTTCGCCCGCGCCCCCTGAAAGCGCACCACGGCGACGAAATCGCGCTTCAACTCGCCTTTGTCGAACGCTTCCTGCACTTCCTCTTGCGAATTGAACACGATGGCCGGCGCCTTCACGACACGATGCTCCGGCGCGACCGCCGAAATCTTGATGACGCCGCGCCCGAGCTTGCCCTGCATCAGGCGCAGACCGCCGTCCGGCTGGAACGGCTCGCCGATGCCGCGCAGCACCTTGGTGTCGTGACTTTCCTGCGCGCCGTCGACCCAATGCAGCTTGCCGTCGATGAGCTTCGGCTCCTTCGTATAGTGCGAAAGTCCCTTGCCCGCGACCGTCTGCACGTCCTCATGCAGCAGTCCGCCTTCGAGCAGATTGCGTACGAGGAACGCGACGCCGCCCGCCGCGTGGAAGTGATTCACGTCGGCCTTGCCGTTCGGATAGATCTTCGCGAGCAGCGGCACTACTTGCGACAACTCGTCGAAATCGTTCCAGTCGATCACGATGCCCGCCGCCCGCGCGATCGCCACGAGATGCAGCGTGTGATTGGTCGAGCCGCCCGTTGCCAGCAGCGCGACGATGCCGTTCACGATTGCCTTTTCGTCGACGACATGGCCGATCGGCGTGTAATTGCCCCGCTCGAGCGTGATATCGAGCACGCGACGCGCGGCTTCCGCCGTGAGCGCGTCGCGCAGAGGCGTGTGCGGATGCACGAACGCCGCGCTCGGCAGATGCAAGCCCATCACTTCCATTAGCATCTGGTTGCTGTTGGCCGTGCCATAGAACGTGCAGGTGCCGTGGCCGTGATACGCCGCCGACTCCGCTTCCAGCAACGCGGCGCGGTCGCATTTGCCAGTGGCGAATTCCTGCCGCACCTTGGCCTTATCGTCGTTGGTGAGACCGCTCGTCATCGGGCCGGCGGGCACGAAAATGGTCGGCAAATGACCGAACTGCAAGGCGCCGATTGCAAGTCCCGGCACGATCTTGTCGCAGACGCCGAGGCACAGTGCCGCGTCGAACATGTTGTGCGTGAGCGCGACGGCCGTGCTCATCGCGATGACTTCCCGCGAAAAGAGCGACAGTTCCATGCCGGCGTTGCCTTGCGTAATGCCGTCACACATGGCGGGCACGCCGCCCGCGAATTGCGCAATGCCGCCGTGCTCGCGCGCGGCCTGCTTGATGATGTCCGGGAAGCTCTTGTAGGGCGCGTGCGCGGAAAGCATCTCGTTATAAGACGAGACGATGCCGATGTTCGGCTGGCGAATTGACTTGATCGCAATCTTCTCCTCACCTTCGAGGCCGGCGAAACCGTGCGCCAGGTTCGCGCAGGACAGCGCGCCACGCGCCGGGAACAGGCCGTGTGCGGCGTCGATGCGCGCAAGGTACGCCGCGCGCGTCGGCTTGCTGCGCTCGATGATGCGATCGGTGACTTTTTTGAGTTGCGAATGCAGGGAAACCATCGAAGCTCCTTCGTCTCACTCCCGGCGCGCCCGCCGTTGAGGTTGGATTGATCATTGCGGGAGCGGCGTTTGGACTTGTCGTGTAGCCGCGTTTCAAAATACTAGTAGAAAAACTACATCAAGACAATGACAAAATAGCTCAGACTTTCGTCTGCAAACGAGCCAAGCGCCTTCCCGTTCAATGCCTCAGGGATTTCCCCGACATTCGACTCCGCATTTATGTAGTATTTGTACAAGCTCCTAATCGGCTATAGTCCCAAGCAATTTTCAGCATAGGCGAGATTTCCGATGTTGCTGTCCCAAGTCGAAGCAAAGCGCGAGCAACTGCGGCCATCCGAGCGCAAGTTGGCCGACTACGTGCTCGAAGCGCCGCGCGAGGTGCTCGATCTGTCGATGACCGACTTCGCGAAGCGCGCCGGTGTCAGCCAGCCGACCATCGCACGGTTTTGCCAGGCGCTCGGCTTTTCGGGCTTCCGGGAGTTCAAGATCCGCCTCGCACAAAGCGTAGCAGCGGACGTTCCCACGGTTTATCGCGACGTGCGCACGGACGAACCGCCCGCGGGCGTCGCCGCCAAGGTGCTCGACCGGACCATCGGCGCGCTGATCGGCGTGCGCAATACGCTGTCTTCAGACAGCGTCGCGGCGGCCATCGCGATTCTCGCCGCAGCGCGTCGTATCGAGTTCTACGGCGCGGGAGGATCGGGCATTGCCGCGCTCGATATGCAGCACAAATTTTTTCGATTAGGCGTACCGTCTGTCGCATACTCCGACCCGCATACGTACACCACTTCCGCAGCGCTGCTCGGCGCGGGCGATGTCGTCGTCGCGATTTCCAACACCGGGCGCACGAGAGACATTCTCGACGCGTGCAAATCGGCGTTAAACGGCGGCGCCAAGGTCATTGCGATCACGCATGGCCATTCGCCGCTCGCGCGCATGGCCACGGTCGGATTGTTCGCGAACGTCAACGAAGACACCGACATTTTTTCGCCAATGACATCGCGCGTGTCACATCTCGCGATCGGCGACATCCTTGCGGTCGGACTCGCGCTGGCTCGCGGGCCAGCGCTTGCGGACAAGCTTGCTCAAGCGAAGGACGTGCTCGAAGGGCGGCGGGTGGGCACGTAGGCAGCGAAGGCTGCGTCGCCCTCCAAAGAGCGGCGAACGTTCGCCTACGCTGTTTATCACTCACTCCCTCACCGGAGCACCCATGAGCAGTTCCTTTTCCGTCGAGCATTTCGAATCCTGCGTCTACGGCGAGAAGCCGGATGAAGCCATTGCGCCGCTTCCGAACTCCACGCGTTGCTCACCGAAAGACCATTCGTCGACCTGCTGACTTTAATGGCGCCTTCGGATGCATGTCCACGTCCCGGCATAAACCGGTCGCTCGACAGTTTCGCGAGTCGCACGGCGACAGCCATCATTGCGCTCGTCGGGCACACCAGGTTCACTCTCACCGATGAGCGGTTCTCGCAACTGGCGGGCTCCCGTTCGCTAATCCAGCATTTGCTCGGCGCCGCGGTTCAGAAGAACGCCGATTATGTCGCCCGCCGGTTCCTTCCCGTCATTGCAGAAGATGGAACGGTTCAATTGCCGGTTCGGATTCGACAAGACGGCTCAGGATTCCATGCAACGCGGAATCGCGCCTGCCGCTGGATTATTTTGCGTGCATTCGCGCGGATGCCGTGCCCGCGCTGAATCTTGCCATTGCGAACGCCGGTGAAATATCTTCCGGCAGTGCCGACGCGCATCGCAATCGCGAAGCGCTCCCCGACTGGCTCGACAAGGCGCTTGGCGATCAGAGCGATCTCCCCGACATCGAAACAAGTCAATTGTTCGCGTTGTACATGCATTGCACCCATGCCGAAATGGAGCATCGGCACGCGATCAAACGAAGCATCAACAAACTCGTGCGCAGGACGCTCGCGAGCACGGTAGTGACCGATCCAAACCCGGAGCTGACCGCTCAACGACGCGCTGGACGCCCACGCTCCCTCACGCTCGTCACATGCTCCTGAGCCCGTTCCCCTTCGGCAATACGAACGGTATCGTGGATGCGTTCACGGTCGGGTTGCCGGGCATCTGCAAGACCGGTCGGGAGGTGTTCGAGCGGATCGACGGCGCCATGTTCATGCGCGCCTATATGCCCGGCTGGATGGTCGCGGATACGGCCGAGGAATACGTCGAAGCGGCGGTCAGGCTCGCGAACAATCACGAAGAACGAGAATCGCTGCGCAGCTACATGCTCGAAAAGAACGTGGTGCAGCGATTCTTCGAAGGGCGTCCGGAAGTCTTCGGCGAAATGGTGCTCGATCTGGTGAACAAGCAAAAAGCCGGGCACGCGTCCGTCAGAACGGCTTGATCACCACGAGCAAGGTCGCGCCGAGCAGCCCAAGCACCGGCAGTTCGTTGAACATTCGATACCACTTGTCCGAGCGCCTGTTTTCGCCGCGTTGAAACGTGTGCAGCAGGCGCCCGCAATACGCGTGATAGGCGATGAGCAGAACGACGATCGTCAGCTTCGCGTGCAGCCAGCCCTGTCCCGCGCCGATCCCGACGACGAGCCACAGCCACAGCCCGCACGCGAGCGCCGGCACCGCGATGAACGTCATGAACCGAAACAGCTTGCGCGCCATCAGCAACAGACGCGCGCTCGCGGCGGGATCCGTTTCCATCGCGAGGTTCACGAAAATGCGCGGCAGATAGAAAAGCCCCGCGAACCACGAAGCGACCAGCACGATATGCAGCGATTTGATCCAGAGCATCGTTCTTCTTGTTCGAGCCTGCTTATTGACGGACTTCGCCGCGGCCGAGCACCACGTACTTGAGCGATGTCAGCCCTTCGAGCCCGACAGGACCGCGCGCATGCAGCTTGTCGTTCGAAATGCCGATTTCCGCGCCGAGGCCGAATTCGAAGCCATCGGCGAAGCGTGTGGACGCGTTCACCATCACGCTCGCCGAATCCACTTCGCGCAGGAAACGCATCGCGCGGTCGTGATCTTCGGTGACGATCGCGTCGGTGTGATGCGAGCCGTAGGTGTTGATGTGGTCGATGGCTTCATCGAGCCCGTCGACGATCTTGATCGCCAGCACCGGCGCGAGATATTCCGTGCTCCAGTCTTCGTCGGTCGCATCGACGAGGCCGCCCATCTTCGCCGCTTCGAGCACGGCGCGCGCTTGCCCGTCCACGCGCAGTTCGACTTCTTTCGCCTGATACGCGCGCGCGAGTTGCGGCAAGGCCTGCTGAGCGATGCCGCGCGCGACGAGCAGCGTTTCCATCGTGTTGCAGGTGCCGTAACGATGTGTCTTCGCGTTGTCGCAAATGACTGCCGCCTTGTCGAGATCCGCGCGATCGTCCACATACACATGGCAGATGCCGTCGAGGTGCTTGATCATCGGCACGCGCGATTCTTCCATCAACCGCGCAATCAGGCTCTTGCCGCCGCGCGGCACGATCACGTCGACGAATTCGGTCATCGTGATGAGCTTGCCGACCGCCGCGCGATCCGCCGTTTCGACGACCTGCACCGCGTCCTGCGGCAAGCCCGCTGCTTCCAGCCCGACGCCAATCAGCTTCGCGAGCGCCGTGTTGCATTCGAGCGCCTCGGAGCCGCCGCGCAAAATGGTGGCGTTGCCGGACTTGAGGCACAGCGCGGCGGCGTCGATCGTGACGTTCGGCCGCGACTCGTAGATGATGCCGATCACGCCGAGCGGCACGCGCATCTGGCCGACCTGGATGCCGCTCGGACGAAACTTCAGCCCGCTGATTTCGCCGATCGGATCGGCCAGCGCGGCGACCTGGCGCAAGCCTTCGACCATCGTGTTGATCGCCTTGTCGGAAAGCGTCAGGCGGTCGATGAACGCCGCATCGTAGCCCTTCTCCCGCGCCCGCACGAGGTCGCGCGCGTTCGCTTCCTTGAGCGCATCGCGCTCGCGTTCGATGGCGTCCGCCACGGCGTTGAGCGCCGCATTTTTCGCCGCCGTCGACGCCCGCGCCATTGCGCGCGACGCCGTGCGGGCGCGGCGGCCGAGGTCGGTCATGTATTGATCGATGTTCATCGTGGGTCTCTTCCGTGATCCGCTTTCTCGAGCGCTTCCAAGGCCGAAGCGTCAGTGCCTTCATTCTAAGCCGTTGCACAAATTGCAACAGCGTGTGACCGATGCGTCCTAGCGGCGCGGTCGTGGCGCTGGCGTAGCCTGCGCCGGCGTGCCGCCGTGCGCGACCGCCATCGCGAGTTCGAACATGCCGGCCCACGGATCTGGCGGTGGCTCGCTGCCGCGCGCTCCCGTGCCTCCGGAAAGCCCTTTCACCTGCCGATCCAGCCGCGCCGCGAGCGACAGCGCCTTTTCCAGCGCGTCGTCCGTCACGCGCGAGAGCGCCGGGCCGATGAGCCTTTCGCGCGGCCCCCAGACGCGGTTCTCGCGCATGAGCGTGGCGAGCGGCTTGCCCGCCGCGACGCCGCGCTTGATGCGCAACAGCGTGCGCACTTCCTCGACGAGCGCCCAGAGCACGAGCACGGCGGCTTCGCCTTCGCCCTTCAGTCCGTCGAGCATGCGCGCGAGACGGCCGACATCGCCCGTCAGCATCGCTTCGTTGAGCTTGAACACGTCGTAGCGCGCGACGTTCAGCACAGCGTCGTGGATCTGCTCGAACGTGAGCACGCCCTCGGGATAGAGCAGCCCGAGCTTCTGGATTTCCTGATGCGCGGCGAGCAGATTGCCTTCCACCCGTTCCGCGATGAACGACAGCGCGCGCCGCCCTTCC
This sequence comes from Caballeronia sp. INML1, assembly GCF_023631085.1. Lineage (NCBI taxonomy): Bacteria > Pseudomonadati > Pseudomonadota > Betaproteobacteria > Burkholderiales > Burkholderiaceae > Caballeronia > Caballeronia sp. INML1. The sequence continues at coordinate 10,071 of NZ_JALQDT010000033.1, forward strand.
TCGCCGGGTGCGACGCGCTGCCCTTGCTGCGCGAGCCGCTGGCCGACCCACATCGGCAATTGCGCGCGTTCGACCGGATCGATCTTCAGCGCGACGCCCGCGCCGAGCAACGCTGTGAACCAGCCCGACTTCTGCGTCGCGCTGTCGAGGCGCGGCAGCGTAACGAGCGTCACGACGTCGGGATTATCGGCGCCGGCGATCGCCTTCAGCGCTTCCGCGCCTTCCTTGCCGGGCTTGCCGGTCGGAATGCGCAGTTCGATCAGTTGACGGTCGCCGAAGAGCGACATCGACTGGGTTGCGCCGATGAGCGCGCTCCAGTCGAAACCGCGCTCGACAGTGAATACCGTGCGGTCGGTGAAGCCGCCCGCGCGCGCGGTGGCCCGGATGCGGTCGCACGCTTCCTGGGCGAGCAGATGCTCGTCGCCGTACACGACGTACAGCCCCTTCAGGCCTTTCGCGAGGTGCGCTTCGAGCGCGTCGAGCTTCAGTTGCATGATGCTGGCGAGCGTCCGCGTTTCAGAGCGGCGGCACCGGCAGCGGCGCGCGCGGCGCGACGCCCGGTGTCTGCTCGCCCGGCGCCGGATGCAGCGAACGCACTGTCGCGAGACGACGGGTCAACTGGTCCACGGCGTCGTTGCGCATGTCGTTGTAAAGCAGCGTGGATTCCTGGCTTTTCGCAAGCGTGTATTGATCGCTATAGGTCATCGAACGATTCAATATGATTGCGCTCGGCGGAATCAGCAGCGTGCCATCCGCGCCCATCAGCGAATAGTTCACGTTGTAGACAAGCTCGTATTCCTGCACAACACCCTGCGCATTCAAGCTCAGCGTGCGCAACCCCTGACCCTCGGACAAATTGAGCGTCGCGTCGGGCTTCTCGTAAGGCTTGACGATCACCGTGTCGCTGCCACCCTGAACCATGCGCTCGAGGCGCGCGACCATCTGCGGCGTGCCGCCTGTGATCGCGAGCCGCTTGAACGCATAGTCCTGCTGGCCGCGCAGTTGGAAGCCGCATGCGGACAGCGCGGCCGCGCCGCCCACGAGCACGAGGAACGAACGCCTGCTTACGCCTTTCTCGACGGCTTTCCGGGTCACATCGACTCCCTTGGTTTTGCGCATCAGACGACCACGTTGACGAGACGCCCCGGCACCACGATCACCTTCTTCGGCGCGCGGCCTTCCGAGAACTTCGCGAACATTTCGTGCGCGATCGCGGCCTTTTCGATGGCTTCACGCGATGCATCCTTCGCGACCGTCAACGCGCCGCGCACCTTGCCGTTCACTTGCAGCACGAGCTCGATTTCGGATTGCTCGAGCGCGGCTTCGTCGACCTTCGGCCAGGGCGCATCGAGCAGCGGGCCGAATTCCTTCTCGTAGCCGAGCTCCGACCACAACTGGAACGTGACGTGCGGCACGACCGGATACAGCACGCGCAAGAGCACGCCGAAGGTTTCGTTCAGCACGCCGACGCCCGCGTTCTTCGCGCCTTCGACCGCGTTGAGCATTTTCATCGCCGCGGAAACCACCGTGTTGTACTGCAGGCGGCCGTAGTCGAAATCGGCCTGCTTGAGCACGGTGTAGATTTCACGGCGCAGCGTTTTGTCCGCGTCGCGGAGCGTCGATGCGTCGAGCTTCGCGTGCTGGCGCAGCGCCTCGGCGTTGTCGTGAGCGAAATGCCACACGCGGCGCAGGAAGCGGCTCGCGCCTTCCACGCCCGCGCCCGACCATTCGAGCGACTGCTCCGGCGGCGCCGCGAACATCACGAAGAGGCGCGCGGTGTCCGCGCCGTACTGATCGATCAGCGTCTGCGGATCGACGCCGTTGTTCTTCGACTTCGACATCTTCTCGACGCCGCCGAGCACGACCGGCTGACCGTCAGCGTTCAGCGTCGCGCCGGTCGGACGGCCCTTGTCATCGTGTTCGACGGTGACTTCGAGCGGGTTGTACCAGGTCTTCTTGCCGGCCGCGTCTTCGCGATAGAACGTCTCGTTCAGCACCATGCCCTGCGTGAGCAGGTTCTTCGCGGGCTCGCCGAACTTGATGAGGCCCATGTCGCGCATGACCTTCGTCCAGAAACGCGAATACAGCAGGTGAAGAATCGCGTGCTCGATGCCGCCGATGTACTGGTCCATCGGCATCCAGTAGTCGGTGCGCTCGTCGACCATCGTCTGAGCGTCCGGCGCGCTGTAGCGCGAGAAGTACCAGGACGAATCGACGAAGGTGTCCATCGTGTCGGTTTCACGCTTCGCCGCCGCGCCGCACTTCGGGCACGTGCAGTTCAGGAAGGCTTCCGACTTCGCGAGCGGATTGCCCGAGCCGTCCGGCACGAGGTCTTCCGGCAGCACGACGGGCAGATCTTTTTCCGGCACCGGCACGTCGCCGCAGCTCGGACAGTGGATGATCGGAATCGGCGTGCCCCAGTAGCGCTGGCGCGAGATGCCCCAGTCGCGCAGACGCCAGGTGATCTGCTTGTCGCCGAGGTCCTTCGCCTTGAGGTCGGCGGCGATCGCGTCGATCGCTTCCTCGGTCGTCATGCCGTCGTACTTGCCGCTGTTGATGAGACGGCCCGCGGTCTTGTCGCCGTACCACTCTTGCCATGCGTCGGTCGAATAGGTCTTGCCAGCGACTTCGATCACCTGATTGATGGGCAGGCCGTACTTCTTCGCAAACGCGAAATCGCGTTCATCATGCGCGGGCACACCCATCACCGCGCCTTCGCCGTAGGACATCAGCACGTAATTGCCGATCCACACTTCGACCTGCGCGCCCGTCAACGGATGCGTGACGAAGAAGCCAGTGGGCACGCCCTTCTTTTCCATCGTGGCGACATCGGCTTCCGCGACGCCGCCGCGCTTGCATTCGTCGATGAACGCCTGCAAGTCCGCATTGTCGCGCGCGAGGCGCGTGGCGAGCGGGTGCTCCGCCGCGACTGCCGCGAAGGTGACGCCCATGATGGTGTCGGCGCGCGTGGTGAAGACGCGCAGCAGCTTCGCTTCGCCGTCGATTTCATACGGGAAGCCGAAATTCACGCCGAAGCTCTTGCCGATCCAGTTCTGCTGCATGATCTTGACGCGCTCGGGCCAGCCGAGGCCGTCGAGATCGTCGAGCAGTTGATCCGCGTAATCGGTGATGCGCAGGTAGTACATCGGGATTTCGCGCTTTTCGACGAGCGCGCCCGAGCGCCAGCCGCGCCCGTCGATGACCTGCTCGTTCGCGAGCACGGTCTGATCGACCGGATCCCAGTTCACCGTGCCGGTCTTCTTGTACGCGATGCCCTTTTCCAGCATCTTCAGGAACAGCCACTGATTCCACTTGTAGTAATCCGGCGAGCACGTGGCGACTTCGCGCGACCAGTCGATGGCGAGGCCCATCGACTGCATTTGCTTCTTCATGTACGCGATGTTCTCGTACGTCCACTTCGCCGGCGGCACGTTGTTCGCCATCGCCGCGTTCTCGGCGGGCATGCCGAACGCGTCCCAGCCCATCGGCATTAATGTGTTGTGACCGTTCATGCGCAGATAACGGTACATCACGTCGTTGATGGTGTAGTTGCGCACGTGCCCCATGTGCAGCTTGCCCGACGGATACGGCAGCATCGAGACGCAATAGAACTTGGGCTTGGCCGACGTCTCGGTCGTCCGGTAGACGTCGTTCGCGCGCCAGTTGCTCTGCGCGGCGGATTCGACGTCGGCGGGTACGTATTTATCGTGCATGGTGTGGTTGGCTTTCGGCAAATGCTGGGAACGGACTTTGAACCAGCCGCTACCGATATGAGCGACGAGTCCAGGCGCTGCGGCATCGCTGACACGGCGCGGCGTCGGAATTCGGGCCTGCTGGCTTCTGCAAGGCCCGCCGAACGGGGAAATGGCGATTATACCGTTCGATGCGCGGCAACTCGCGCGCTTATCTCGCGGGCGCCGGTGCCTGCGGCCGCCCCGGCTGCGTGACGAAGCCGATGCGTTCCAGCCCCGCCTGCTGCGCCGCGCCCATCACCTGCGCGATGACGTCGTAGCGCGTCGCACTCGAGGCCCGCAAATGCAGTTCGGGTTTCTGCGCCGCCTTGCCTGCATCGGCGAACCGCGCGCGCATCTGCTCGAAACTGACCGGCGTGTCGTTCCAGAAGAGCTTGCCGGCGTCGTCGATGGAAAGCGTGATGGTTTGCGGCGTCTCGCGCGCGGGCTGCGACGCGACTTTCGGCAGATCCAGCCGGATCGCGTGCGTGAAAAGCGGCGCCGTGATGATGAAGATGACCAGCAAGACGAGCATGACGTCGATGAGCGGCGTCATGTTGATGTCCGACATGGGCGCGCCGTTGGATTTCTTGTCGAGTCCGCCGAAGGCCATCGCCGCGCGCTCCTATTCGGTCGGACCGCAGACGAAGGCGTGCAGATCGTGCGCGAAGCCGTCGAGCTCCTCGGAAATCTGCCGCACGTAGCGGCCGAGCACGTTGTACGCGAGCACGGCGGGAATCGCGACGACCAGCCCGAACGCCGTCATGATGAGCGCTTCGCCGACCGGCCCGGCGACGTTTTCGATCATCGCCTGCCCGCTCGACGCGATGCTGACCAGCGCGTGATAAATGCCCCACACGGTGCCGAGCAGGCCGACGAACGGTGCCGTGCTGCCCACCGATGCGAGCAGAACCTGGCCGAATTCGAGTCGGCGTTGGGAGCGGAGCAACGCATGACGCAGCGCGCGCAGGACGCGTTCACTGCGCTCCACGCGGGCGAGCAGCGCGCCCGGCATTTCAGCTTCGGATGCACGCCACGCTGCTTCGGCGAGCGGCAGAAACACGCGCTCGCGATCGACGCGCTGCAATGCGCCGATCCCGTCTTTCAGACTCGGTGCCTGCCAGAAGTGTTGCAGCGCACGCGGCCCCTGCCATTTGGCACGCGCGAGAATCCACGCCTTCACGAGCAGGAAGCACCAGCTCGCGAGCGACATCGCGAGCAGCAAGCCCGCGACCGCGTGCGTCACGGCATCGCCGGATTGCAGATAGTGGATAACGCCCGTTGCCGCCATTGTCACGAAGATGAATCAGCGCAGGCCGAGAACGTCCTGCATGTCGAAGAAGCCCTTTTCGTGCCCTTGCAGAAAGTGCGCGGCGCGCAGCGCGCCTTGCGCATAGGACAGACGGCTCGCCGACTTGTGTGTGATCTCGACGCGCTCGCCGATGCCCGCGAAGAGCACCGTGTGATCGCCGACGATATCGCCGCCGCGAATCGCGGAAAAGCCGATGGTCGACGGATCGCGCTCGCCCGTCACGCCTTCGCGCGCGTACACGGCACAGTCCTTCAGATCGCGGCCGAGCGCGTGGGCGATCACCTCGCCCATCGCGAGCGCGGTGCCCGACGGCGCGTCGACCTTGTGCCGGTGATGCGCCTCGATGACTTCGATGTCGTAACCCTGCGCGAAATGCTTCGCGGCGAATTCGAGCAGCTTCAGCGTGACGTTCACGCCCACACTCATGTTCGGCGCGAACACGACGCCGATCTTCTCGCCCGCCTGCTTGAGCCGCGCCTTCCGCTCGTCCGAGAAACCCGTCGTGCCGACGATCATCTTCACGCTGTGGCGCAGCGCGGCTTCAAGGTGCGCCATCGTGCCTTCGGGGCGCGTGAAGTCGATCAGGTAGTCAGCGTCGGCGAACACGCGCTCGATGTCATCGGTCAGTAGAACGCCCGTGGTTTTGCCGAGGAATGCGCCCGCGTCCTGCCCGAGCTGCGGCACGCCGGGCCGGTCGAGCGCGCCGACGAGTTGCGCGTCCGGATCGTTGAGAACGGTTTCGATCAGCATCCGGCCCATGCGGCCCGATGCGCCGGCGATGGCGATCTTCATGGCAGTCTCGTGTTGAACCGCGCGCAAGACGCGCGATGGATGATGCGGATTGGCGATGCGGCTGAAGCGGCGCCGCGTCGAAACGCGTGGCGCGGCTTCGGCTCCGAATGGCTGAACTGCTTACTGGCTTTGCTGCGGCAGATAGAACTGCGCCTGGCTGCCCGCGTTGGCCGGCGTCGGCGACGAGCCCGCCGGGCCTACCGCGCTGCTGTCCGGAATGTTGATCGTCTGCGGCCGGCGTTGCAATTGAATCTGCGAGTTGCTGCCGCTCTGGCCGCTCGAACCGGGCGCGCCGCCTGCCGTCTGCGGCACGTTCACGCGCACCGACGACTGCGTGCGGCCCGTCGGCGTGTCGACCTGCGCCGTGGCGCGGTTGGCGGCCTGTGCGGCCTGCTGATTGGCGTCGCCCGCGAATGCGGCTGCGGTATTCGGCTGCGTGGACGGCTCGCCGGACGGCGCGGTCACCGCTGCCGTCGACGCCACCGGCGCCGACGCCGCTGCCGTCGCGACCGGCTTCGCGACCTTGACGCCCTTGTCGCCGTCGATTTCCGCGAGCAGTTCGAGGTTGGAAGGCAGGTTCTCGCCGCCCGACCAGCTCACGACGCGATCGCTCGCGAAGTTCACGACGAAGTCCCGCTGCTGCACGATGGACGCGGACCCGCGTTTGAAATAGAACACATAGTCCCAGCGATCGGCGTGGAACATGTCGGTCAGAAGCGGCGTGCCCAGGAGCTGCTTCACCTGATCACGCGACATGCCGACCTGCATCTGATTCGCTGCTTCCTGCGAAACGAAATTGCCTTGCACGACCGTGATCCGATACGGTGTGATGCTTTGCGCGATCTTCTGCGTGACGCTGTCGTACGCCGAGCAGCCGGCGAGCAATGCGGCCAAGGTTGCTGCGATCACGGTTCCCCGCATGCGACGGCTCTCCCTGCAAGTCGATAAAAATTTGGAAAACATTTCACCTTTCACGCGAGGCGCTCCGAGGTCGCGCTCTTTTCGTCCAATTCGCCTTGCGTCCGCTCGGGATGTCGGGAATCGGAAAAACGCATTACTATGAGAACCTTGAATTGTACTCTAGGGATGCCTAGCCATGACCAATCCCGCCGATCTCAAAAATATCGGGCTCAAGGCGACCCTGCCCCGCCTCAAGATTCTCGAAATTTTTCAACATAGTCCGGTGCGCCATCTGACCGCCGAAGACGTGTATCGAAGCCTGCTCAACGAAGAGCTCGATATCGGTCTCGCAACGGTTTATCGCGTGCTCACGCAGTTCGAGCAAGCCGGCCTGTTGTCGCGGAGCAATTTCGAATCGGGCAAGGCCGTCTTCGAGCTGAACGAGGGATCGCACCACGATCACCTCGTGTGCATCGACTGCGGTCGCGTGGAAGAGTTCTTCGATGCGGAGATCGAACGCCGTCAGCAATCGATCGCGAAGGATCGCGGCTTCAAGCTCCACGAGCATGCGCTCGCGCTGTACGGCGCGTGCACGAAGGAAAACTGCCCCCATCGCAAGCATTGAGGTGACGCGCCGGCCAGCGGCGCGTAGATGAAAAAACCGCCGCCCATCGGCTCGATGGGCGGCGGTTTCGTTTCGCCTGTACGTTTCGTGGTTTTGCGTCTGATCGATTCGCATTTGCGTTTGCGTTCGAAACGACCGCCTCAAGCCGCGCGCGCTTCGCGTTCGATCAGCGTGTATCGCTCCGGCAATTCGATCTCGTCGCAATTCGGAAGATCGCCGCCCCGATCCACGACGATGAAATCCGCCACCTTGTCGAGCACGATCAGCGGGTGATGCCAGACGCCGCGCGCGTAGTTCACGCCTTGCGAGCCGCGCACATGGAACGCGCGCATCCGGTCGGGATCGAACTCGCCGGCGGGCGCGACGACCACGAGATAGCGCACGTCCGCGAGCGGCACGAACGCCTGGCTGCCGAGCGGATGCCGCTCCATCATCGAGATCACGACCGGCTGCGCGCGCGGCTGGCCGCGAAACACGTTGATGAGCGGCCGTCCGCCGCTCTCGAAGCCGACCTCCACGTTCGCGAGGTCGTGAAAGCGCTCGGTCGTGCCCGCGTTGATCGGAAAATGGCGCGCGCCTTCGAGTTCGATCACATCGCCGAACGGGGCGAAGGCCTCGCGCGTGAGAGGCTCCAGGGTCAGCGTCTTCATTCGATTTCACCGAAGATTCGCAGACGCGACACGCCGCCGTCCGGACAGATGTTGAAGCGCACGTGCGTCACGGGACCGAGCGCGGCGATCTCTTTTTCGAAGCGATGCACGCTGTCCATCGACAGCTTTTGTTCGTCGAGCAGCACGGGCCAGAACATCGCCTGCGTGACGAGCGATTCGTCCGTGCCGCCTTCCACGCGCGCCGCCTGCAGCGAACAGCGGTCCGGATAGTTGCCCTTGAAGTGCGCGGTATCGACTTCGATCGCGCGAATCACGCCGGGATTCGCCAACGCGACGATCGCCCAGTCGTTGCCCGGCTCACGGCGCCGGCGCGTTTCCCAGCCATCGCCCATGTTCGCGCCGCGTCCCGGCATCAGCATTTGCGACGCGGGACCGAAGTGCTGATTGTTCGCCGCGACGAGATACGCGCCGTTTTCGATCGCCGCGAGATCGAGCAGCGTCCCGCGTTCGACGCGCGAGAAATCCGCCTTCGGCTGCCCGTACACGCGCAACCGCGCGATGCCGCCATCGGGATAGATGTTCACGCGCAGATGCGTGTAGGCGCGCGTGTCGCCGATCTCCAGATAGTGATGACGATTACCCTGCAGCGTCGTCGACGGAACGATCTCGCGCCAGTCGCCGTTTTCCTGCGGATTTCCGTTTTCGCTGTAGCACGCTTCGATCGACGCCGCAGGCGGGAAATTGCCGGTGAAATGGCTCGTGTCGATATCGATGCCGTGAATCACGCCCGCGCGCGCGAGCTTGACGATGCAGTAGTCGTAGCCCGTCGTGCGCTTGCGGCGGGTCTCCCAGCCGTCCATCCACTTGCCGTGCTCGTCGTACTTGCCGGGGATGAACACCGCCGGCTGCGGCTCCAGCATGCGCTCCTTCGGCGCGAAGAATTCGTCGGTGGCGAAGAGCGCCTGCGCACCGAGCCGCGGGTCCGCGAGATTCATGTAGCGGCGGGCGAAAGCGGGAGCGTCTGCGTCGAGAATCGGGTTGGCCATTTCAGTTTCCTTCAGTTGCGGTGAGTCACAATGCGTGTGCGTTTTCATGTCCGTGACCGTGCGCAGGTTCCGGCGCGGCGGGCACGAAGCGGTATTCGGCATCCTGGTCGAGCACGCGTTTCGCGCGCGCCCGGTCGATGTCCTTCTCCCACACGGCGACGACCACCGTCGCCACGCAATTGCCGATCAGGTTCGTCAACGCCCGTGCTATGCCGACGAACCAGTCGACCGGCAGAATCAGCACGAGGCCGAGCACGGGAATCGCGGGAATGGCGGAGAGCGTCGCGGCGAGGATCACGATGGCCGAGCCGGGAATGCCGTGCGCGCCCTTCGACGTCACGAGCGACACGAGCACGACGACGATCAGGTCATGCAGGGACAACGGCGTGTTGGTCGCCTGGGCGATGAAGATCACCGCGAGCGTGAGATAGATCGAGAAGCCATCGAGGTTGAACGAGTAGCCGGTCGGGATCACGAGACCGACGGTCGAATCCTTCACGCCCATCCATTCGAGCTTGCGCATGATCTGCGGCAGCACGGCATCGGAGGAAGCAGTGCCGAGCACGATCGACAGTTCTTCACGCAGATAGCGCACGAGCTTGAAGATCGAGAAACCCGCGAGACGCATCACCACCCCCAGCACGACGAACACGAACAGGAAGCAGCTCGCGTAAAACACGATCACGAGCAGACCCAGTTGCTTGAGCGAGGCGACGCCGTACTGACCGGTCGTGAACGCGATCGCGCCGAGCACGCCGAGCGGCGCGAACTTGATGATGAACGCCATGATGCGGAAGAACACGTTCGACAACTCGTCGATGAACACCGTCACGCGCTGCGCCTTCTCGCCGAGCATCGAGAGCGCCGCGCCGAACAGGATCGCGAACACGAGCACTTGCAGGATGTCGCCTTTGGCGAACGCATCGACCGCGGTGTCGGGAATGATCTTGAGCAGGAAGCCCGCGGTGTCCTTCAGGCTCTTCGCGTGCTCCGTGTAGGTGGAGAGCGACGCGGCGTTGAGCGTGTGAAGGTCGATATTCATGCCGACGCCCGGGCGCGTCACCCACGCGAGAATCGCACCGATCACGAGCGCGAGCGTCGTCATGATCTCGAAGTAGATGACCGCCTTCAGCCCGACGCGCCCGACCTTCTTCAGATCACCCGCGCTCGCCATGCCGCTCACGACGACGCAAAACACGATCGGCCCGATCACCATCTTGATGAGCTTGAGAAAGCCGTCGCCCAACGGACGCAACGACTGGCCGAACTGCGGAAACAACGCGCCCACCACGATGCCGATGACCAGCGCGATCATCACCCTGCCGAACAGCGAATTCAAAAATCTCGACACGACCGTCTCCTCGTGTAATGTCTCGGGATCAGAGCAACTGTTCCGACTGGTCGGACCAGTGCCGTGATGGGGAATATTAGAAAGCCGATATAGCCCCGTCAAGGAAGCATTGATAGCGGTTTACCCTTTCCTGGCCAGGCACGAAACCGCGAGCGGAACAACCGTTCACACGCCCGCACGGCACGCGCATACAATGGCGGTCAGACCGGCCAATACTGTTTTCTTCCTATGAAAAACGTCCCGCATACCGTGACCGACGCCGCAATCGCGACCATCCGTGAGCGCATCGAATCCAGCGTGTACCCGGTCGGGAGTCTGTTGCCGGCGCAACGGCAACTGTCGGAGGAACTGTCGATCAGCCGGGCGTCGCTGCGCGAGGCGCTCTCGACGCTCGAAGCACTCGGCATGCTGCACATCCGCCCGGGCAAGGGTGTGTATGTCAGCAGCGCGCAGGCGAGCACCGCGCATCCGTGGCGCTTCGCGGATCAGGCATCGCTGCCTGACACGTATCAGATGCGCTTCGCGCTGGAGGGATTCGTCGCGAGGCTCGCGGCGCATTCGATCGGCGATTCCGACATCGACTGGCTCGACGACAATCTCGATTCACTGCACGCCGCGTTGACGGAGTCGGCGCTCGAGGAAGCCGCGCAACTTGATTTCGCGTTCCACATGCGCATCGTGAGTCTCGCGGGGAACGCTGCGATCGAATCGATCCTGCGCGGCAGCGCCGACATCATGAAGGAGAGCCAGCGCCTGCCGTTTTATCGGCGTGAGCTGGTACTGTCGACGTATCACGAGCATGCGGTAATCATCGAAGCGTTGAAGGCACGCGACGGAGAGAAGGCCGGCCGCGCGATCGAAGGACACATCGTCAATGCGGCGCAGCGCGCGGGCGTGCATTTTCCGGTGCCGAACAGATAAAGCACGGCACTTCTCGACGTGTTCGCAGTCTCAGCAAGGGCCGTGCGTGATGGAGGTTTCTATCCGCTTGCGCTGCCCTGCAATTAGCGAACATCAAGAGGAGCAGCATCGATGGACATGCAACAACTCGTTTCAGAATTTCTGTCTTCGGAGCACGGCGCGCAAGCCACGCAAGCGCTGACCGATCAAGGCTTCAGTCCCGAAGATAGCCAGCAAATGCTCAGCACCGCTGCGGAAACCGCGCACGCACACGCCGAAGAACAGAATCAGGGCTTGCTGGGTGATCATCCTGGCAAGAGCTTTTTCGCCGCGTTCGCGGCAGGGCTCGTGCGGGGCGACGGCTTTCTGAAATCGATGGAAGAAGGTGGCGAAGGCATCCTGACGGGGCGCGTCGCCGAATCGATCGCGGCGCGCATGGGAATCGATCCCGCCACGGCATCGACAGTTGCCGCTGCGGCGACGCCTTACGTCGTCTCGTTCCTGCGAGAAAAGCTCGCGTAACCGAGATAGGCCGAAGCACCAAAAACAAAGCCGCTCCGAAGAGCGGCTTTGTCGTTTCAGCAAGCCGAAACTTACTTGGCGTTCGCGAGCGCCACAGCCGTATCCAGCATGCGGTTCGAGAAACCCCACTCGTTGTCGTACCAGCTCGACACCTTCACGAGACGGCCGGAGACCTTCGTGAGCGTGGCATCGAACGTCGACGAGGCCGGGTTGTGGTTGAAGTCGATCGAGACCAGCGGCGCGTCGTTGTAGCCGAGGATGCCCTTCAGCTCGCCTTGCGACGCTTCCTTCATGATCTTGTTGACTTCCTCGACCGTCGTGTCGCGTGCGGCGATGAACGACAGATCGACCACCGATACGTTGATCGTCGGGACGCGGATCGCGTAGCCGTCCAGCTTGCCGTTCAGTTCCGGCAGAACGAGGCCGACAGCCGAAGCAGCGCCCGTCTTCGTCGGGATCTGGCTGTGCGTCGCCGAGCGCGCGCGGCGCAGGTCTTCGTGATACACGTCCGTCAGAACCTGATCGTTCGTGTAGGCGTGGATCGTGGTCATCAGACCGTTCACCAGACCGATCTTGTCGTTCAGCGGCTTGACGAGCGGTGCCAGGCAGTTCGTCGTGCACGATGCGTTCGAGATGACCGTGTCGGAAGCCTTCAGCACGTTGTGGTTCACGCCGTACACGACGGTCGCGTCCACGTCTTTGCCGCCCGGCGCCGAGATGATGACCTTCTTCGCGCCGCCCTTGATGTGCGCGCTCGCCTTTTCCTTCGTCGTGAAGAAGCCCGTGCACTCCATCACCACGTCGACCTTCAGCTCGCCCCACGGCAGTTCGGCCGGGTTGCGGTTCGCCAGCACGCGGATCTTGTCGCCGTTGACGACGAGGTAGTCGCCGTCCACCGACACTTCGCCCGGGAACTTGCCGTGCGCGGTGTCGTATTGCGTCAGGTGCGCATTGGTCTTGGCATCGCCGAGGTCGTTAATGGCGACGATCTCGATGTCATGCTTCTTGCCGTTCTCATAGAGGGCGCGCAGCGTGTTGCGGCCGATCCGGCCGTAGCCGTTGATTGCAACGCGAATCGTCATGGTCTATCTCCTTGGCTTAAAAAAACCTTGCTTCGCTGACGTCAGTGCTTACGCGGCGAGAACGGCCTTCGCCGTCTTGACCACGTTCTCCACCGTGAAGCCGAAATGCTTGAACAGCGCGCCCGCCGGGGCCGACTCGCCGAACGTGTCGATGCCGACCACGCCGCCTTCGAGGCCCACGTATTTGCGCCAGAAATCCGTCACGCCCGCCTCGATCGCCACGCGCGCCACGCCCTTCGGCAGCACGCGCTCGCGGTACTCGGCGTCCTGCTTGTCGAAGACGTTCGTGCAGGGCATCGACACGACACGCGCGCCGATGCCGTCCTTCGCCAGCGCCTCGACCGCTTCCATCGCGAGCTGCACTTCCGAGCCGGTCGCGATGAGGATGATCTTGCGCGCGGGGATATCGTCGTTCCAGTCGCGCAGCACGTAGCCGCCCTTCGCGATGTTGGCGATCTGAATGTCGTTGCGCGTCGAGAATTGCAGGTTCTGGCGGCTGAAGATCAGCGTCGACGGACCGTGGTGCGCGATCGCGTGCGTCCACGCGACGGCCGTTTCGACCGTATCGGCCGGGCGCCACGTCTGCAGATTCGGGATCAGGCGCAGGCTGGACACGTGCTCGACCGACTGGTGTGTCGGGCCGTCTTCACCGAGGCCGATGGAATCGTGCGTGAACACGAAGATCGAGCGCGATTTCATCAGCGCGGCGACGCGCAGCGCGTTGCGGCTGTAGTCCGAGAACGTCAGGAACGTGCCGCCGAACGGACGATAGCCGCCATGCAGCGCGATCCCGTTGATGGCCGCGCTCATGCCGAATTCGCGCACGCCGTAATTGATGTGGTTGCCCCACTGGATGCCCGAGGGATTCGCGTTTTCCGCATCTCCTGCCGCACGCACCGCCTTGGAAGCCTTCCAGTTGGTGAGATTCGAGCCGGTCAGGTCGGCCGAACCGCCGAGCAGTTCCGGCAGCGCCGCCGCGAGACCTTCGATGGTCTGCTGCGATGCCTTGCGAGTCGCGACGGTTTCGGCTTTCTGGTTCGCGTCCTCGATGATCTTTGCGGCAGCTTCCGCCCAGTTCGCGGGCAACTCACCGCTCATGCGACGTGCGAATTCGGCGGCCTCGCTGGCGTATTTCGCCTTGTACGCGTCGAACGCCTTGTTCCATTCGGTTTCGGCGTGCGTGCCTTGTTCCTTCGCGTCCCACGCTGCGTACACTTCCTGCGGAATCTCGAACGGACCGTAGTTCCAGCCGATGGCCGCGCGCGTCGCCGCGATTTCCTTGTCGCCGAGCGGCGCGCCGTGCGCATCGTGGCCGCCCGCCTTCGTCGGCGCGCCCTTCCCGATGACCGTGCGGCAGCAGATCAACGTCGGCTTGTCCGACTTCTTCGCGGCGGCGATGGCGGCATCGACCGCATCGACGTTGTGGCCGTCCACCGCGCGGATCACGTTCCAGCCGTATGCCTCGAAGCGCTTCGGCGTGTCGTCGTGGAACCAGTGCTCGACGTGGCCGTCGATCGAAATGCCGTTGTCGTCGTACAGCGCGATCAGCTTGTTCAGCTTCAACGTGCCCGCGAGCGAGCAGGCTTCGTGCGAGATGCCTTCCATCAGGCAGCCGTCGCCGAGGAACACGTACGTGTAGTGATCGACGATCTTCGCATCTGCCTTGTTGAACTCGGCGGCGAGCAGCGCCTCGGCAAGCGCCATGCCGACCGCATTGCCGACGCCCTGCCCCAGCGGGCCGGTGGTCGTCTCGACGCCCGGCGTCATGCCGACTTCCGGATGGCCCGGCGTCTTCGAATGCAACTGGCGGAAGTTCTTCAGTTCGGCGAGCGGCAGGTCGTAGCCGGTGAGGTGCAGGAGCGAGTACAGCAGCATCGAACCGTGGCCGTTCGACAGAACGAAACGGTCGCGATCGAACCAGTGCGGGTTCGTCGGGTTGTGCTTCAGATGGCGCGACCACAGCGCGACGCCAATTTCTGCCATGCCCATGGGCATGCCGGGGTGACCGGAGTTGGCTTGTTGAACGGCGTCCATGGCGAGCGCGCGGATTGCGTTGGCCATGAGGGCGGACTGGCTGGAGGTCGGGATCGTCATGTCGAGTCTGGGGCAGGTCCTGAAATGATCCGCGGTGCTTCTCTGGCAGTACTTCTCACTCGAGCCGGACCCGCGGGACACAACGTTTTCAGGACCGGAACGACGAGAAACGACGAGGATCGGGAGGCCGTCATTCTAACAGACCGGTCCGATTGACACGCGCCTGTAAGGAGCGCGTCCGGTGCGGCCAGGCGTCCCGGCGCGCGGGCATGTTCCGTGCAAATCACCGTCGGCGAATCGGGGGAACCGCACCGCGCCGCGTGCGTCGCAAGCGATACAACCGTGTCACGACGACGCGACAACGCGTGACATTACACGGTAACGCGCGCCGCCAACGGACGTTCATCCGGCGAAATCCGTCCGGCGCGCCATGTTCGTTCATTCTCTGCCGGTCCATTCGTAGTACGGCTTCGTGGCAAAATGCTTCCCATTGTGCAGCAGCAAAGGCTTCAAGGAGTGCTTTCGATGACCGACCCACGCCCCGCCGACGTGCCCTGGCTGATTCCGTATCTCACCGTGCGCGACGCGCGCGTAAGCACCGCGTTCTATGAGAAGGCGCTCGGCTTCGGGGTGCGCGACAGCGTGAACGATGACGGCACGATCATCCATGTCGAGATGACGTATCGCGGACAGTTGATCGTGATGTTCGCGCCAGAAGGCGCATACGGATCGCAGGCGCGCACGCCGAAGAGCGCGGGACTGATGGCGCCGCAGTCGTTCTATCTTTATGTCGATGACGTCGACGCCACTTTTCAGCACGCGCTCGCCGTCGGCGCGAAGCCGCTCATCGAGCCGCAAGACCAGTTCTGGGGTGACCGCTTCGCGCAGATCGAAGACCCGGACGGCTATCGCTGGGCGATCGCGCGGCATCTGCGCTGAAGCGGCGCGTCGCCGGCGAGCATCATCACTATCCGCGGACAGCAACGTTCGCGATCGAGCATTCATGCCACGTTTTCATGTCGACGGTCCGCTTTTCGTGGGCCGAACCCTCCTCCTTCCGGATGACGTCGTGCGTCACGTGCACGTGCTGCGTCTGCAAACGGGCGACGCGGTTACCCTTTTCGACGGCCGCGGCGGCGAATATCGCGGCGAACTCGTCGATATCGCGAAGCGCGCGGTGACGGCGCGCATCGACGAATACAGCGATCGCGAGGCCGAGCCGCCTTATCGCGTGACGCTCGCACAGGGTGTCGCGGGCGGAGACAAGATGGACTGGCTCATTGAGAAGGCGGTGGAACTGGGCGTGGCGGGCATCGCGCCGATCACCACGGAGCGCGGCGTCGTGCGTCTCGCCGGCGAGCGTGCGCTCAAGCGGCAGGCGCACTGGCAGGCGCTCACGCGCGCGGCGTGTGAGCAGTGCGGGCGCAACCGCGTGCCCGACGTCGCGCCGCCGCGCGATCTTCACGCCTGGCTCGCCGATCTGCCCGCCGCCACCGATGGCGAACTGCGCCTGCTGCTCTCGCCGCGCGCCGAAGTAAGCTTCGCAGCGCTGCCGGTCGATGCACCGCGCGAACCAGTCACGTTGCTGATCGGGCCGGAAGCGGGTTTTTCGCCCGGCGAAGAAAGCGCCATCATCGAGGCGGGATTCTCGGCGCTCGAACTCGGCCCGCGCGTGCTGCGCACGGAAACGGCGGGCATCGCGGTGCTCGCGGCGCTGGCCGCGCGTTGGGGCGGCTGGTGATCCGCCCGCCACACAAATGAAAACAGCCCGATGGACGCCTGGCTGCATCCATCGGGCTGTTGCTTATCTTGACCGGCGCTCGCGCCAGTCGTGCTGAATCAGACGAACGAATAGAACACGCGGAACGCCACTTTCCTTTCCGCCCAGAATTCCGCCGCGTCGCGGAACACGTCGAGCAGCACTTCCCGGCCTTCCTTGTCGAACTTCTGCGCAATCGGCAGTTGTTCGAGCACGATCACGAAACCCGGTTGCGAGCCCGCCTTGTGGACGAGATCGGTGAGCGAATCGTAGAGCGCGTCGTAATTTTTGCCAAAGTGCTTCGGAAACAGAAACGACGTCGCGATGGTCTCGAGCACTTCCTGCTTGCTCTGCGCCTGGCCCAGATAGGCATAGAGAAAATGCTGGCCGAGGCGGTTCGCCTCATCCGCGAGATCCTGCACGCGAAAAGCGCGAATCGACTGAACGATATTCGGCCGCACCGTGGCGAACAGCGCTTCCGGATCCTCTTGCGGATGGCCCTCCTCAGGCCTCGTCTCGTCGTCGGGTCTGTTGTCGTGTTCTGTCATGCGTAGCCGCAATACTCGCTGGAACAGGTTGCCATCGCCGGTGGCGAAAAGATCACTCGCGACGCTGTGGTCGTGCGCGTAGATGTTGTCGCTCATGCCGTAAATCCCGTAGTTAATCCGCAATCCGTTTGAAAGTAGCGTAGTGGTCGTCCGTGTAATAGCAGTCGCCGACCTGCTTCTTCGGACCACCGCACACGATCCGGCGCGCGCCGCGATCCCGCGCGCGAGGCGTGGGAACGGTGTATTCGTGGTAGTAGCCGCGTGGATGCCGCGGAAGCACACGCTCGCGATTGCCGAACACGACGCCGTCCTTCTCGTAAGGGAATGGGCCACCCGTTTCGATCAGCCGCAGGGTTGCGACGGCCTGCCTGGGCAACTGCGCAATGTGGACGGTGGCCAGTCCGTCGCGCTCTTGCCCGCCGGTCGCGTCCGGCTGCCGTACTTGCGCCTCCCGGACCGGCTCTGCTCGCGAGGCCGGCGCCGGACTCACCGAAGCAACCGGTTCCTGACCGCCGCCTCGAGGTTCGTCCTTGCCGCATGCGCCCAGAAGGACGCTCAAGGCGACGAAAAAGGAAATACCTCGCGCGCGTGTCACCAACCGACTGCCCTCGCGTTGCACCACAATCCGGCGACCATGAAAGATGTAAGGGTATCGCTAATGACAGGGCGAAGCAACGTTGGCCCGAAAATCGGAAATTTTTTCTCGGTTTGGCGAAGACTGGTCAGTTCTGAGCGATTCGTCGTCGCATGATTAGCCCAAATCTGAGAGATTTTTATCGCGGACGAGATAATAATTTGCTCGTGGGATCTTGAAGCCCCTGGATGAGCCGCCTCACTCGTCGCCAGCTTCACGGCATCGCGCTTCGCCGACGATCCCGCGTTTTGCGGGTTAAAGCAGATACCCTCTTTTGCTTTTTCTCCAGCGTGCCGTGCTCGCACGGCACGCTTTTTTCTACCCGGAAAAAAAAGCGGCGGGCAAGCCCGCCGCTTTTATCTCATGCCATAGCCGCGATCAGCGCGCCGCCGACGCGTCCGCCACCAGCAACGCCGTCATATTGACGATACGCCGCACCGTCGCCGACGACGTCAGCACGTGAACCGGCTTCGCGGCGCCGAGCAGAATCGGCCCGATGGCGATGCCGCTGCCCGCCGCCGTCTTCAGCAGGTTGT
>NZ_JALQDT010000034.1:0-1863 GCF_023631085.1 Caballeronia sp. INML1
GTGAACCGGCTTCGCGGCGCCGAGCAGAATCGGCCCGATGGCGATGCCGCTGCCCGCCGCCGTCTTCAGCAGGTTGTACGAGATGTTCGCCGCGTCGATATTCGGCAGGATCAGCAGATTCGCGTCGCCTTCGAGCGTCGATTCCGGCAGCACTTCCTTGCGCAGCCGCGCATCCAGCGCGACGTCGCCGTGCATTTCGCCATCCACGTCCAGATCGGGCGCGCGCTCCTTGAGGATCGCGAGCACGTCGCGCATCTTCTGCGCGGTCGGGGCATTGCTCGTGCCGAAGTTCGAATGCGACAACAGCGCGATCTTCGGCACGATGCCGAAGCGCTTCACTTCTTCCGCCGCCAGCATCGTGATTTCAGCGAGCTGCTCGGGCGTCGGATCGACGTTCACGTGTGTATCGACCAGGAAAATCTGCCGGCCCGGCAACACCAGCGCGTTCATCGCCGCGTAGACCTTCGCGCCTTCCTTCTTACCGATCACCTGATCGATGAAGTGCAAATGGCGATGCGTGGTGCTCACCGTGCCGCAGATCATGCCGTCGGCTTCGCCCTTCTGCACGAGCATCGCGCCGATGAGCGTCGTGCGGCGGCGCATTTCGAGCTTCGCCATCTGCTGGCTGATGCCCTTGCGCGCCATCATCTTGTAATAGCTCTGCCAGAAGTCGCGGTAGCGTTCGTCGTGATCGGTATCGACGACCGTGAAGTCGGTGCCCGCCGTGAGACGCAGGCCGAACTTCTGGACGCGTTGCTCGATAACCGCCGGCCGGCCGATGAGAATCGGCTTGGCGATCTTTTCATCGACGGCGATCTGCACCGCGCGCAGCACGCGCTCTTCCTCGCCTTCCGCAAACACAATGCGCTTTTTCTCCGGCTCGACGCTGCGCGCGAGCTGGAACACGGGCTTCATCGTCGTGCCGCTGTGATAGACGAACTGCTGCAGATGCTGCTCGTAGGCTTCCATGTCCTCGATCGGACGCGTCGCCACGCCGCAATCCATCGCGGCCTTCGCCACGGCCGGCGCGATCTTCACGATGAGACGCGGATCGAAGGGCTTCGGAATCAGATATTCGGGGCCGAACGACAGATCCTGAATGCCATAAGCCGTCGCGACGATATCGCTCTGCTCCTGACGCGCCAGTTCCGCAATCGCGTTCACAGCCGCGATCTCCATTTCCTTCGTGATCACGGTCGCGCCAACGTCGAGCGCCCCGCGGAAGATGAACGGGAAGCACAGAACGTTGTTGACCTGGTTCGGATAATCCGTGCGGCCCGTCGCCAGCAGCGCGTCCGGGCGCACTTCGAGCGCGAGTTCCGGCAGGATTTCCGGCGTCGGGTTGGCGAGCGCGAGAATCAGCGGCTTCGCGGCCATCTGCTTGACCATGTCCTGCTTGAGCACGCCGCCGGCCGAGAGACCGAGGAACACGTCCGCGCCTTCGATCACTTCGGCGAGCGTGCGCGCGCTGGTTTCGCGGGCGAACAGTTCCTTGTCCGGATCCATCAGTTCGGTGCGGCCCTTGTAGACCACGCCGGCCAGATCCGTCACGAAGATGTTCTCGCGCTTCATGCCGAGATCGACGAGCAGGTTCAGGCAGGCCAGCGCCGCCGCGCCAGCGCCCGAGGCCACGAGCTTCACTTCGCCGATGTCCTTGCCGACCACCTTCAGACCATTGGTGATCGCCGCCGCGACGACGATCGCGGTGCCGTGCTGGTCGTCGTGAAAGACTGGAATCTTCATGCGCTTGCGGCATTCCCGCTCGACGATGAAGCAGTCCGGCGCCTTGATGTCTTCCAGATTGATGCCGCCGAAGGTCGGTTCGAGCGCGGCGATCACATCGACGAGCTTGTGCGGATCGCT